>CAYSKP010000104.1:0-13974 GCA_964431645.1 uncultured Pirellulales bacterium | reverse complement strand
AAGCCGAGCACGCTTGAAAAAATTTGGGGCCTACCATAGGACCCCGCCTACTAACCTTATCGGGAGGCTCTGCTTTCATAGCTTATCCGTGTCTATTTATTTTGCTTGCCCCGAGCCTGTGGTGTGCCTGCCGAACTATCGAAGGACGCATTTTTTAATTTTTTTTTAGTGTAATCTGCGGTTAATTTTCTTCGTGTCTTGGTGTCTTCGTGGCTAATGGTTACTTGAATATAAGAAAAAGCACCCCTATCGCTATTACGGCCGGCCCCGCAATTTTAAATAGCATGCCATATTTGTGGTGCCACTCCTGTGCCTCGTCAGGGCTAATAAATTTCTCAAGCTGTATAAAATCAAAAGCAATCAGTGACATCGCCGCCCCCACAATTATCCCCAAAATCGATAATACTGTATACATCTGGCAATCTCCTTTCCTTCTCTCTATTTCAATCCCAACACATCGGCCATCGAGTAAAGACCGGGGTTTTTGCCAATCAGCCACCCCGCCGCTCGAAGCGCCCCCCGCACCAGTGTGTCCCTGCTATGCGCTGTATGGTTCAATGTCACTGTCTCTCCCAGTGTCGAAAAAATCACCGAATGAACGCCGACAATATCACCCGCCCGCACCGCGTGCATACCAATTGTCCCTTTTTCGCGAAGAGCATCCTTGCCGCTTCTTCCATGCACCAGGCAATCCGGGAATTTTTTTCCCGTTGCCTTTGCGATATTCTCCGCAAGTGTCAATGCCGAGCCGCTCGGCGCATCTTTTTTGAATCGGTGATGCTGCTCCACTATCTCAATATCGTAATCGGCCCCCAGCATCGCCGCCGCCTTTGCCGCAATCGCAAAAAGTATATTCATCCCCACGCTCATATTGGTCGCGCATACAATCGCCGTCTCCTTCGAAGTGCTCTCTAATTTTTTTCTCTGCCCCTCACTTAATCCGGTCGTTCCAAGAACAAGGGCAATTTTTTTACTCTCGCAATACTCAATCGACCTGTCCGCCGCCTCCGGCAGCGAAAAATCTATAACCAGATCCGCCTTATCAGGAAAATTATCCGCCAATTTAACATTTAATTGCTGCGTACCTGCCAGAATTCCCGCATCCTTTCCCAAATCGGGATGCCCCGCCTTTTCCACAGCTCCTGCTATCTCAAATTTACCCTCTTCGGCGGCCAGCGCAATAATACGCCTGCCCATCCGCCCCGCCGCCCCGCAAATTATCAGTTTTGGTCTCATTCTCAGTCCCTGTTCCTTTTTAAAATGCCAAAATATAATATCCTCTTCTTTCTTCATTATCAAGTTGCAATTACCCTTGATGTTAAAACCCTTAAATGGTAGAAATAACAAACTGGTTCAATAAGTTGACTGTTTAGAGGAATCATCAATATGGACCGAAGAGCTTTTGTAGCAGCAGGCCTGGCCGCCGGCGTTGCGGCAATATCCACTTCCCTTGCCGAAGACAAACCCGCGGCAAAACAATCCAATAAATTCAAGCTCAAATACGCCCCCGGCTTCGGCCTCTTCGAGGAAAGCGCGGGCAAAGATCCCATCGACCAGCTGAAGTTCATGGCCGATGAAGGCTTCTCAGCCATGTTCGATAATGACTTGGCAAAAAAACCGCCCGAGCAGCAGGAGGCAATCGCAAAAAAATGCAGCGAGCTCAATTTCGGGACCGGCCCCTTCATCGCCTGTGCGGAGTTCAGCAAACCCACATTCGTCCTCAAAGATGATTCTGTCCGCCAGGCCGCAATAAACAAACTCAAGGCCGCCATTGAAGTCTCCAAGCGCACCGGCTTCAAAATGGGTATAGTCGTCCCCGGCCGTTATGCCGACAATCTCGAATGGTCCTATCAAACCGCCAACCTTATAGATAATCTTAAGGCCTGCGCCGAGGTCTGCGAAAAAGACGGCTTCATCATGGTCATCGAGCCATTAAACAATTTCAAAGACCATCCCGGAATGTTCCTATCCAAAATCCCGCAGGCCTATGAAATCTGCAAGGCAGTCAACAGCCCCTCATGCAAAATCCTCGACGACTTCTATCATCAGCAGATTTCTGAAGGAAACCTCATCCCCAATATGGAGCGTGCCTGGGACCAGATCGCCGTCTTCCACATCGGCGATAGCCCCGGCCGCAAAGAGCCCACAACAGGCGAAATAAATTATCGAAATATCTTCAAGCGAATCAGCCAAAAAAATTACCAGGGCGTCCTCTGCATGGAGCACGGTAAATCCAGGCCCGGCAAAGATGGCGAACGCGCCATTATCGACGCATATCGCTGGTGTGATAATTATTAATGTAGCACGGCCATCTTGGCCGTGTCTGCACGGGCTCCCAAGCTCGTGCTGCAACAATTTTGAAAGGGTGATATATGAATGAAATGAACAGAAGGTCCTTCTTCAAAACAACCGCCGCCGTCTCATTGGGCGCGCTGGCCTCTCAAATCAGCTCCAAGGCCTTCGCTGCAGGCGATGACAAAATCCGCGTTGGTCTTATCGGCTGCGGCGGCCGCGGAACGGGCGCGGCTCGTGACTGTATCGAGGCATCGGATTCAGTAGAACTTGTCGCAATGGCAGACCTCTTCAAAGACCGCCTCGACTGGTCATTCAAGGAATTAAAAGAAGGCTCAGCCGACAAAAAAAATGCGCCGCTGAAAAATTTCAATGTCCCCGCCGAGCAGTGCTTCGTCGGCTTCGACGCATATCAGAAACTTCTCGCCTGCAAACTCGACATGGTCCTTCTCACCGCCCCGCCATACACACGGCCCGTGCACCTCAAGGCCGCCATCGAGGCAGGCAAGCACGTCTTCATGGAAAAACCCGCAGGCGTCGACCCCGTCGGCATCCGCTCAGTCATCGAAACATCTGAACTGGCCGACCAGAAGAAACTCTCCATCGTCGCCGGCACACAGCGGCGTCACCAGAAACACTACATCGATCTCGTTAAAAAGGTGCAGGATGGTGACATCGGCGAAATCATGTCTGGCCAGTGCTACTGGTGCGGCGGTGACATGCTGGGCTACTGGAAATGGTTCGAACCCGACAAAATGCCAAACCAGATGGAATGGCAAACCCGTAACTGGCCGTGGTTCCTCTGGACCTCCGGCGACCACATCGTCGAGCAGCACGTCCACAACATCGACGTCATCAACTGGGTCCTCAAATCGCACCCCGTCAAGGCCTATGGCTGCGGCGGCCGTACAGTCCGCAAATACGGCAACATCTACGACCACTTCGGCGTCGAATTCGAATACCCCAAAGGCATCAAAGTCATCAGCATGTGCCGTCAACAGCCCGGCGGCTCCGACCGCGTCTCCGAAGGCGTCAAAGGCACCTCAGGCATCCTCTACACCGATGGCTCCACCGGCTACATCAAAAAAGGTGATAAGTCATACAGGTATGAAGGCGAAAATCCAAACCCGTATGTCCTGGAGCACAAAGACCTGATTCAAAGCATCAAAGACGGCAAGCCCGTTAACGAAGGCAAGCAGGTCGCCGAAAGCACCCTTGCCGGCATCATGGGCAGAATGGCCGCATACACCGGCCGCGAGCTCAGTTGGGACTGGGCCATGAAGGCCTCAAAGCTCGACATCGTTCCGGCCAAGCTCGAATTCGGCGATTTGCCCTACGAGCAGCCCGCCCAACCCGGCAAGACACAGTTAATATAATAATTCACAATTAGGAGTTGATATGAAGCTATCAGCAAACCGCATCAT
This sequence comes from uncultured Pirellulales bacterium, assembly GCA_964431645.1. Classification (GTDB taxonomy): domain Bacteria; phylum Planctomycetota; class Phycisphaerae; order Sedimentisphaerales; family Anaerobacaceae; genus Fen-1362. Next base: position 10,258 of record CAYSKP010000104.1, on the reverse strand, counting down.
GGGCCTTGTCCCAATAGCGGTTTTGCTGATAGCTTCAAATTTAATTTTCGCAGACCAGCCCGAAATCGAAAGGTGGGGCCTTTTTGAAATTACCTTTAAAGGCCCGACAGCCGGCAACCCGTTTTTTGACATCAATCTTTCTGCTGAATTCCAGTTAGATGGCGATGTCTCCAAAGTCACTGGTTTCTACGATGGCAATGGCCTTTACCGCATCCGCTTTATGCCCGGCCGCACCGGTGACTGGAAATATACAACCAAAAGCAATTCAAACCAGCTCGATGGCAAAAATGGTGTTTTCCGCTGCGTTAATCCCTCCCCGAATAATCACGGACCGGTATCAGTCAAAGACACTTATCATTTCGCCTATGCCGACGGCAATCCGTATTACCCCTTCGGAACAACCTGCTATGCCTGGATTCACCAAACCCAAGACCTCCAGCAGCAAACCCTCAAAACCCTCGCAGCCTCACCTTTCAACAAATTGCGGATGTGCCTCTTCCCAAAAAATTACGCATATAATAAAAATGAGCCGCCGCTTTATCCTTTTGAAAAAGACCCTAATGGAAAATTCAATTTCTCAAGGTTCAATCCTGTATTTTTCCATCATCTTGAAAAACGACTCACGGACCTTATGGCTCTCGGCATTGAAGCCGACCTGATTCTTTTTCACCCTTATGATGAGGGCCGATGGGGCTTCGACAGGATGGACCCCGAAAGTGACCGCAGATACCTGCGTTATGTGGTTGCCCGCCTTTCGGCCTTTCGAAACGTCTGGTGGTCTATGGCAAATGAATTTGATTTTATGAAAAAAAAGCCTGCCGACTGGGACGATTTTTTCCAGATTGTTCAGCAGTCCGACCCATATAATCATCTCCGCGGTGTCCACAATGGTTCCAAATGGTATGACCACAAAAAACCCTGGGTCACTCACGCCAGCATTCAAAGCGCCAATCTCGCAGATGCAAAACAATGGCGAAAAAATTTCCATAAGCCCATTATCGATGATGAATGCCAGTACGAGGGCAATATCCGCGAGCCCTGGGGCAACATAACCGCCGAAGAGCTTGTGCATCGATTCTGGCAGGGTGTCGCTGTCGGCTGCTATGTCGGCCACGGCGAAACGTACATTGAACCGAACGATATTTTGTGGTGGTCCAAAGGCGGCGTTCTTCACGGCCAAAGTCCTTCTCGAATCGCCTTCCTGCGAAAACTCGTCGAAGACGGACCTCCCATCGGCCTTGAGCCGATTGCGGCATCATGGGAATGGGACGTGTATGCCGGCGCCAAAAAGGGCGAGGATTACTACCTGCTTTATTTTGGCGCTCACCAGCCGACTTCGTTATCATTCGGACTGCCAAACAAAGAATATAAAGTTGAGATTATCGATACCTGGAATATGGCAATAACACCTTTGGAGGGGACTTTTATCGGCAAAAAGCCCATCAAGCTGCCTGGAAAGCCTTATCTTGCCCTCCGGATTCGCAAAACAGCTATATAGCGCGCATTTCAATTCTTAAAAAGGACGCTTCAAGCACTTTCCATTCCATTTGAACAAACCCCATTTCCATCAGAACGTATAATAAAATGGAAGGTATTAAGTATTAATAATTGAAAAAATGGAGGTCAAAAATGACTCGGTTCTTAATATTACCCGCTCTAATAATGGCACTCGCATCAACCGGTCTTTACATAGTCGGTTGCGAAACACAAGGTCAATCCGGTGCTCTAATCGGCTCAGGAATTGGAGCGGGCGTTGGCGCTCTGGCAGGCGGTTCTGAAGGCGCTCTTATCGGTGCGGCCGTAGGTGGCGGGACCGGCTATATCGTCGGCAATGAGGGCGACAAAGCCCAGCAGCGGCGTCAAATGCAGCAGCACATGGATTCCGCCCTCGTCAATATCCATAACAGCAATGGTTCCATCAGCACCGTCAGACTCCAAAGGTCAGGTATTGGCTTTGTCGGCCCGCGAGGCGAATATTACGACCATCTTCCAACTGAGGCGGAACTAAGACCAATTTACGGATTTTAAAACGTCCTGCGGGAGGACGTTTTGCGTTTTAAGGTTTTTGTAGGGCGGACAGTGGGGTCCGCCCTCACTTTATTGTGTTGCGGGCCCGCGTTTCGGATTTTGTATTTGTTTTGTTACTTCTGAAAAACAACCGCCGGTATCTGGAACACGCAAAAATATGTAAACACAAAAAACGCGGCCGCAAGCCCAACGATAAAAAACCATGACGGCCGCAAAATCCTGTGTGCATCAGCCGAAAGCAGTCTGGGCATAATAAAAAATAATCCAATCGCGATGCAAACCGCCTGAAGCGGCGTCAGCAGCAGGCCGTCACAAATAGCAGCAATCTTGACCAGCATCACCGGCTGAAATCCCAGTGTGTAAATAATCACCATGCTCGTAAAGAAAAACATCACAAGGAAAAACCTGTAACGCGTCTTCCACGGATACTTATTCGAAATTGCCGGAAAACAAATCCTGCAGCAGTCCGCCAGCAATCGCGGCCACCCCGCCAATTGCCCAATCTGCGTCGAAATCAGCGCCGCCGTCCCCGACAGCAAAAATAAAAACGCCCCCGCCTTGCCCCAGTTGGTCCCGAAAATCTCCGACAGCATTATTGCCACCCTCGCCCCATCCGGCGCCAATTCACGCGGCCGCAAAATCCCCGACCCCGCGATAACAAACGAGCTTGTCACCACCACCCCGATTATCATCGCAATCGTCGCATCAGTATACAGCACATGGCACCATCCCTTCACCTTCCGAGCCGTCGCGCTGTCCATCTTCTTAAGCATCACCACATCCGCCGCCCTGCCGTCGCCGCGCCCTGCCGCCATCCCGTATCCCGCGCCCAAAACCCAATACGTATACCACACCTGGCTGGCAAATCCGCCCGCCCCCCATCCGATTAACGGCAAAATCTCCTTCCACGCGTTTGTCCCCACCCCCTTGGCAACAGCCCACTGGGGCACCTCCGGCACATTCGGTATAAATGCCCTGGCAAGCTCGCTCATGCTCGGAAACACGCGCACCGCCACATAAAGCACGCCAACGACCACAATAAATATAAAAACGCTCATCACCATCTTGAGCGCATCGAATTTGCCCGACCACACCACCAGCCCCGCGAATAGCGACACTCCCCACCCGCACAAAATCTGCACCGTTCTGCTTTCGTGCCCGATGAATCCCGCCAGAAATACCCCCGCCACATTGGCCAGCGCCGCTATCGCTATAATCGCCGCCAGAAACTGCACAGCGAACACCAGCCACACGACCCAGTTTTTGGGCCCCGGTATCCGCCCGAACATATCCATCATCGCCTCGCCCGTGCATACCGTGTATCTGGCCCCGCTCATCCCTATCCAGTATTTAAGGAATATCCCGAATATTACCGACCACAGCACCGTCGTGCTGAGTATCGCCCCCGTCCGCGTCGCAAGCACTACCTCTCCCGAGCCGATATACTCCGCGCACCATACAAATGCCGGCCCCACCATCGCTAGTATCATTAGCCCTTTCGGTGGATTCTTTATCTGTTCTTCACTCATCGTAGCTTGTTTTAATCGATTCGGAAGAATTTTTCAAGTGATGATTCGTTGGTAGCACTCAGTGGTGAACGTAATCGAAACAAGCGGAGATCCCGGACTTCGATCTGGGGATCCAGTTGATGATTAAATTGCGAAATTGGCAATCATTTAATCCGCCATCTTCAATTTTCTTGAATTGTTACAAATGAAATGAAATGCGCTTCTAATAGCTTCTATAAACATCTTTTCTATTGCCTATATCAAACACAAGAACAAGTAAATCATTATGTTTGACTGTGTAGATAATTCTATAGTCTCCAGACCTTATTCTCCAAAGATTTTCTTGTCCTTTTATAGGTTCAACTTTTGGCGGAAATGGATTATCAGCGAGTGAATCTATTTTATTGCCTATTTGCCTGATTATATGCTTGGGCAATTTTTTTAATTCTTTTTTGCCTTCAACGTCAAGTACTATCCTGTATTTCACAGATTATATACCAAGTTCCTTCTTGATATCTTCCCAGTCCTCAAATTTATTTCTTTTAAGTGCTTCCTTTGCTTTTTGTAAATCAATTTTATCTTCAAGAAATTGAAGCAGCTCTAAATCTTCAGAAGAAATAACAGCAAAATACGGCTTATTGTGATTATCTATAAGTACTCGTTCACCTCTGTAAGCAACTTGATTCCCTACTTCTTTTAAGTTATTTCGAAATTTACTAACAGACATTGTAGTCATGATTTACTCCGCCCAAATTTCTTAAATTGTACAAATTATACTAATTATCTATTCGTACAAATTGTACGAAATAATTAGCAAAAAGTCAAAAAAAATCCTGCAAATATTACAAATTTTTTATTGTTAGTCCGTGTTAATTCGTGGTTCAAAATTTTTGTGTTCTTTTGCTTTTTTGCGGCTGTATTTCGCTGCGCTCTGTGCGAGCTTTGCGGTAAAAATTATTGCCCGAAATTTCCGTAACTATACACCCTTGTCGCCTTTTGCAGCAGAAGGTATTGCTCTCCTTTGAATCTCGTCAGAATCCCTGTCGCGTTAAACCTCACCCGGTTCGATTCGCCTCTCACCTGGCTAATCGCCTCCTCGAGTTTCTGGCATGGCAATAGTTTAATATTAAATTTATTTACCCCTAGCCCAAGGGCATCGGCCTTAAATACATAATTGCCGTTTATTTCTTCAACAATTCCTGTCATGCTCGTAAAAATTGTATCCTGCTTCAATTTCAGCTCTTGCTGGCGGATCTCCTGGGCCTGGCTGGATGGTATTACTTCAGTCTTTTTAAGCAAAGCCACGATATCGGCCGGTATATTGACTACATCATCCGGACTATTAATATTCTGTGCCGGGCTTTTAACGATTGCATTAACGTCTTGTTCTTTAGCCGCGTCAATCTTTCGAAGCGATAAATAATACACGGCAAACAAATAATTCTTTCCCTCAAATTTAGTCGTCTTTGCCCATATTCGAAATGCCGCCTCTTTTCTGTCCTTTGCGTCTATCTCCATTTTCTCCAGCGTCGCCGACCCGAGCATCTCTATTTTGTGCCCCTGTTTTATCTCAACTCCGCCTATGTTTGCCGCTGAATCGAATTCGAATGCCCATTTATCATTCGCCATAGGGACTATTCTGCCGTCTATCCCTGAAAAAACATAATCATCCGGCAAAAGCTTCTCATTGCCCTTTTCCGCCGCGTATCCCGGCATCAAACAAGTTGTTACCAATAGTATTGCTAAGAATCTTTTCTTCATTTTTCAGTGTAATCTGTGAAATCTGTGGTTAAATTATTTTCCTTTTTACTTCTTCTTCAATATCTCTATAACCTCTTCCGGGTTGTTGGCCTTCGTTAAATACTTCCCTGCGTTTTTATCATCTGCCTCTACAAGCTCTATAAGCGGTTCCCAGAACTCGCCTAACAGTATAATCGGTTTTTCGCTCAATAAGAAGCCCTTGTTTTTCAATTCCCACGCAAGTGCAAGTTCCAATAGCGTCCCCGTTCCCCCCGGCAGCACTACATAGGCATCGCCCATTTTTATAAGTTCATCGAGCCGTTCCTGCAGTGATTTTGTAATAATTTCTTTTGTGATAAACTCATTAGCGCATCGTCTCTCGAATGTCGAGCATGTTACGCCTATCACTTCGCCGCCCGCCTGCTTTGCCCCCTTTGCCGCCGCAAGCATCGTTCCGTCATAGCCGCCGTTTGCAATCGCAAAACCTGCCTCGGCCAGCATCCTTCCCAGCTTCTCGGCTGTTTTGAAGTTCTTATCTCCTGCCCTTGCCCTCGCCGTCCCAAATAAGCTCACCGTTTTTATCATTTTTCGTGTCGCGGGCTTCCAGCTCGCGTTATTCAAAATTGGACATTGAAAATTGGTTATTTAATATTGGATATTATTTATCATCTTGCCGTTCCAGCGTATACTTCAGCAGTCCCCCCGAAAGCAGAATCTCCCTGTCCCTCTTCGATAAATTCAGCTTGCCGGTAATCTCATATCTGCCGTTTTCTTCGACAATCTTTATTTCATCTTTATTTTTTACAGCATCTACTAAACCATCAATCTTCAGATTGTCCGACTGGTTAATTTTTTCGTAATCATCCGGATTCGCGAATTCTATCGGCACTACGCAGAAATTTATCAGGTTGGCCTTATGAATCCTTTCTATTGATTTTGCCAAAACTGCCCTCACTCCCAGATACATCGGGCAAAGAGCTGCATGCTCTCTCGATGAACCCTGTCCATAGCTTGCCCCTGAAATAATTATCCCGCCTTTTTTCTCGTTTTTCACTCTTATTGCGCGTTCTGCAAAAGTAGATTTTCCTTTTTCATTAAAGCAGTGGAACACGACCTTTGCGTATTCCGGCACATTGCTTCGAAGCTTCAAAAACGCTCCGGCAGGCATTATGTGATCAGTGGTAATCTTGTCGCCGCATTTTATTAAGACTTCGCCCTTCAAATCCGCGGGTAACGGCCTTGGCTGCTGGGGCACGACTATTGTCGTCCCCCTTATGACCTCCGCCATGGCAGCCCCTTTTTCAGGTAATGGCGGCTCAATCATATTGTCATTGATAATGAATTCATCAGGCTGCGTTATCTTCGGGTATTTTATCCCGAATCGTTTCTCTGTTTCCCTTGGGTCAGTAATCTTTCCCGTCAGTGCCGATGCAACCGCTGTCTCCGGGCTTATCAAAAATACATTATCATCCTTTGTTCCAGTCCGGCCGCTAAAATTCCGGTTAAAAGTTCTCAGGCTCGCCGCCCCTTCAGCCGGCGAAAATCCGAGTCCGATGCACGGACCGCAGCCGCTTTCAAGAATTCTTGCGCCCGCCGATATTATGTCCCCCAGTGCACCGTTACCTGCAATCATATTCAAAACTTCTCTGCTCCCCGGCGCAATAGCAAATTCCACCTTCGGGTCTATCTTTCTTCCCTTCAAGACCGCCGCCGCCATCATCAAATCCGCGAAGCTCGAATTCGTGCAGCTTCCTATCGCAATCTGGCCAACCTCTTTTCCCGATATCTCAGCAACCGTCTTTACGTTATCCGGCGAAGAAGGGCATGCCGCCATCGGCTCTAATTTCGATAAATCTATCTCAATTAGCCGGTCATAAATCGCCCCGGCATCAGCCGCCATTGATTTAAAGTCTTTTTCTCTTTTTTGCGCCGCCAAAAACTTTTTGGTCTGCTCATCACTTGGGAAAATGCTCGTCGTTACTCCAAGCTCCGCCCCCATATTCGTAATCGTCGCCCTCTGCGGAATAGTTAAAGTCGTAACTCCCGGCCCAAAGTACTCAACCGCCCACCCGACGTTTCCCTTTGTCGTCAGTATGCTTAATAATTTTATTATTACATCTTTTGCCGCAACCCAGTCCGGCAATTGGCCGGTCAATTTCACTCCAATAACCTTTGGACAAGTCAAATAAAACGGCCCGCCTCCCATCGCCACCGCCACATCCAGTCCGCCCGCCCCTATCGCAATCGAACCAATCCCGCCCGCCGTCGGCGTATGCGAATCGCTTCCAAGTAATGTCGCCCCGGGCTTTGCGAACCTCTCCAAATGCACCTGGTGACAAATCCCGTTTCCCGCACGCGAATGATACACGCCGCTTTTGGCCGCTATCGTCTGCAGATACAAATGGTCATTATGGTTTTCCGGCCCGAACTGCGCCATATTATGGTCGATGTAGCTTACCGATAAGTCGGTTCGAACTCGCCCTGCCCCCATCGACTCAAATAGCAGGAACGCCGTCGTCCCCGTCGCATCCTGCGTCAGCGTCTGGTCAATCCTTATCCCAATCTGCTCACCGGCCGTAAGATTTCCATCGACAATATGTTTTCCAAGTATCTTATAAAATAACGTCTCAGCCAATTTTTTCACCTCATGTCATTCCGACCGTACTGGAGGAATCTAATTTTTACTTTTTAAAAGTAGTATCTTCCCAGATATCCCACAATTACCTTTTTCACTTCCAATGGCTCAATTACTCCTAAATGCTGATAAATTATCTCTCCGCCGGGTTTAATAATCACAGTATAAGGTATCCCGCCTTCCCATCCCTTGATCGCCTCTCCAAGTTCGGTCCTGTCATCGGAGTTAAACAGATAATTCCTGCACGATACCTGCTTATCCTTCAAAAATTTTATAACATCATCCTTTTTATCCGGCACATCCGCGCTGATTGTCACCATCTCGAATTTTCTGTTTCGATACATCCTGTTTATCGTCACCAGCTCCGGCATCTCAAACACACACGGCCCGCACCACGTCGCCCAGATATTCACCAGCCTCAGTTTGCCCGAGTTATTCTTCATAATCTCGCCAACTCCGTTTGAGTCCATCAAATTCACTTCAACCGGCTCTCTCGCCCACTCCGCTAACGCCTTGGCGGCCGAGTTTCGCTTGTCCGCCCATTTAATCGAGCAGCCCACCGTCTTCATCTTCTTTATCGTAACCTCTTTACCGTCCAGCAATTCATTAATCGCATCACGCGCAAAGCTCTTTTTTATCTTTTTGGGGTCCTCTGAATTATCAATCGCCCCCGTGTATTGCAGCCTTCTGTCCTTATCGAAAATAAAAACATGCGGCGTGCTCACCGGCCCGTACTTTCGCGACACCTCCTGCGTCTTTCCATCATAAAGGTACGGAAAATTAAAATTCCGCTCCTTCGCCCGAATCTTCATATCCTCGAACGAATCGCCCATGTCCGAGTAACTAAGCTCATCGAGCCGCACCGCCAGCGGGTCATTCGGCGAAATCGCGACCACCGCCGCGCCCTTATCTTTAAAATCAGTCACAAGCTGCATAATCCTGTCTTCGTATGCCTGTGCCGTAGGGCAGTGATTTGCCGTAAACACAATCACCAGCACCTTGGCATCCTTAAAATCCGCAAGGCTATATTCCCTGCCATCCACTCCCGGCAGCGAAAAATCAGGCGCTATCGCATTTATATCCAATGGCTTAATCCCTTTGGGTTCCGCAGCCCGGCATATCCCGGCCAATCCAAGGATTAAAATCCCAGCCAAAAACAAATTTCTATTCATAAATATATACCTCCACAAAACATATTTGCTCCAATGATACGCAATTTCCCTCCGATAATCAATCCGCCCGCATCAATAAAAAAAGCCCGCCATTAACCTTGACGGGCCTGTTATTTCAATTATGTATGTTCATAAAGGCAGTGGCGGCGGGTCGTCACCCTCTTCCACTAAAACGGCCGGCCTGTAATGATCATCTTCCAAAATTTCTATTAGCGTCTCAACAATCCCGTCCTGCGTCTTCGGCGCCACATCATTATCCGGGTCATTAATCGACTTGGTCGCCAGGCCGTACATCGTTGCATTAATCCAACCAACCCCGGTGATGCGTTCACCCGCGCTCAAAAACATCGCATCCTCCGAGCTTATCTCGCTTTCGAATGTAGATACCACCTTTTCTCTCGACGGCAGCCCGATATTCGTTTTATGAACCTCCCCCATCGCAAAAAACTTGAAATTAAATGGTTCATTGCCGCTTATATCATAAAAATTCCGGCGATTGCGAAACAGTACCCTGGCATTCAAAAACCCGTTGCTGTCGCTTGCGTTTAGAACCGTATAAACCCTGCGGTCATCCGAATTTCTCCCGTAAATAATCATGTTCGCGTCGATAAGCTCGTTTACATCATCAGCGAAATTCATCACCAGGTAGGCCTTAAAATGCACCGAGTCTTTCTTATTTACATCATCAACCCCGCGAATGGAGCCGTTCATTTTATAAACCATAAAATAACCATTCGATGATGAAGACATCCCCAGCATCCCCAATACCCAAATCACTATCGCAGCTCTTTTCATACTAATACCGCCTCATATTTAAACCATTTTGCTGTTTTTCATTACTTTCCAATAACTACTTTATCATCCATTCCGCCCGCTTTGCAATGAAAATTTGATTTGTGAATTTTTGGTAATTGAAATTTGTTTGTTATTTGAATTTTCCGCTTCGTCTACAGCGAAGCGGGCTCCTGCTGATAAAACTTGCTCAATTCCCTGTACAAATCCGGATACGTCCTTTTCAGGTCCCCGGGCCGCTCGAAAAAATACTCCGTCGCCACCGCGAAAAACTCTGCCGCATCCTTCCCCGCGTACGCCCCCAGCAATGTCGGCCGCCTGCTCTGCAAATCCTGCTGATGCCTGGCAAAATTCTTATGCAGCACCCTCGCCCACGCGATAAA
>CAYSKP010000103.1:0-7927 GCA_964431645.1 uncultured Pirellulales bacterium | reverse complement strand
TGAGGCAGTGGATAAGGTCTCGGCGGCAAGACGCGATGCTTACGGGAAAGCGGACGATGGAGTTGCGCCAAGCTTCTTGATTGGCAGCAGGGGACGCAGCGGATTGATGGCAGGAGTGCAGGTTCACGCCATGACCGGTTCGAATAAACCGCAGCCGATTATTCTTGACGGCCAAAAGTGCGGCCGGCTGGTAAAATCGGAGGATTTGACTTACCTGACGCTTTCAGGGATAACCGGCGGCAAATCGGGCAGTCTTTTCGAACAGGCGACCGAGATGTTAGAGAAAGGCGAATCGGCACTTAAGCAATTCGGCGGGGATTTTATGTGTGTGCCGAGAACATGGATGTGGCTGGGTGATATCCTTTCGTGGTATGGTGATTTCAACAAAGCCAGGAATCAATTCTTTGTTGAGCGCGGACTGATTGGCCAAGGCAGCAGGCAATCGATGCCTGCCAGCACTGGCATCGGGCTTGGCCTTGGGGCGGGCGTGAAATTCGGGATGGATATTACCGCTGTTATAAAACCAAAGAGTTCGATTGAATTTTTAGGCGCTATTGGCAGACAACAATGTGCGTTTAATTACGGCTCGGCGTTTTCGCGTGCCTCGCAGTCGAATAGCCCCGCGGGCAAAACGGTGTTTATATCCGGCACGGCATCGATAGACGTGAAAGGAATTACTACGCATATCGGGGACGCACGGGGACAAATCGAAACGACTATTGAAAATGTAAGAGCGGTATTGCGGGATATGAAGTGCCAGGATAGCGACGTGGTTCAGACCGTCGCATACTGCAAAACGACGGAAGTGGAAGGCGTATTCGAGGAGTTCAAACGCCGTCTTGACTGGCCCTGGGTGACGGTAATTGGCGACGTTTGCAGAGATGACCTCTTATTTGAAATTGAGGCAGCCGCTTTGCCGCAGCCAAAGTAAAAATGTCACTGTTTAATTTTCTTAACAATAACATTAATCTCGAAATTTAATTCATCCACTGGCCGGCCATCCTGAACATCAACTTCAACAGCTTTATCGGCAACAACCACCTGCCATTTATGTTTTATGCCATCCGGTTCAACCTGTGGTGCAGAGACTCTAAAACCATAACTGCCGTTTGCGTCTGTAAAAATTTTCTCCTGATACCAGAAATCCCGAGTCGGCAGTCTCAGTGTTATCATTTCCTTTTTCACTGGAACAAGGCTGCCGAAATCAATGCGTGAAACAGTCCCATGGATGCTTTCGCCACGTTTGAGGACCACTTTTAATTCAGGTGAGTTGGATGGAACCTGATAAAGAAATGTCGGCGCAAAACCCGCCTTATAGAATTGCAGGTCATATCGTTTAATCTTATCGAATCGAATTATAAAGATGCCGTCTTTGTCTGTCATGTTTTCAACCGGCACGCCGGAGTAATGCACCAGCGTCCATCTGCCGTCAAGCATCTCCTCGATAGCGCTGATTTTCCATACAACTCCCTGCACAGGATTATTATTCTCATCTACAACAAGGCCCTGGACCGAATTCTCAGCCATTGCGGCCGCAGCGGCAAAACTCAAAAAAAGCAGCAAAAAGACAATGTTTTTATTCATATTCATTTTGAATCCCCTTTGTAGATTATATAATAAATATCGGACTGATATCCAAAAACAATAAATCATATTCCTGGTGTCAAATCTATTATATCCACCCAAAGAAATGCTATTATCCGCAAGATAAATGCAACCGATAAAAGTCTATTTTTTGTGCGGCTGGAAGATTTTGAAGGTGTTTTTACCGGCCTGCTTGGCGGCATAGAGCGCCTTGTCGCTGCGGCTGGCGATGTCATCCGGTGAATCATCCGAATCATAGTGACCAAGCCCGACGCTGATCGATATGGCAACCTCCTCTTTTCGCCATATAACCGGCTTAGTAGAAACAATATTTACCATACGCTCGGCAACTACCGCGGCATCAGTCAGGGATGTATTGGGCAAAATAATCGCAAATTCATCGCCGCCGTATCTTGCGGCCGTATCAATCTGCCGGATTGATTGTAATATCCGGTCAGAGATTTCCTTAATGATATAATCACCCGCCCGATGGCCCAGCGTATCGTTTATCTTTTTGAAATTATCGATATCAACCATAATCAGCGAAATCTGCTCGCCATAACGTTTCGAACGCCAAAGCTCGCGCTCCAGGACCTCATAAAATGTCTTATGGTTCACAAGCCCCGTTAACCCATCGGTCCTGGCCTGGTGCTGTATCCGCTCGAACATCGCGATATTGCCGACAGATGCACCCACAAGCTGCCCTATAAGTTCCACCAGCGATATATCATCCCCCGTAAATCCCTGCGCCCCCATCTTATCCGCCAGATTCAGCACGCCAACAACCTTATCCTGACACAAAAGCGGCACGATTATGCAGTTTTTGGTCTTGTAATTTTCATAATACGGCCGCTGTGACTTCTTTATATCTTTGGCGGTGTCAATATCGGTAATATGGAGAAGCTTTTTACTCTTTGCCGCCTTCACCATCAATGAAGGCGGATTCTGATTGAGCGAAACAATCTTATTTATCAGGTACGGATGATTATTATTTTGAAGCCGGAGAATATTGCTGTCATCATCGAGCAGGTAAAGCGATGCGATGCGTGCGTTTAAGAGTTTCGGAATCTTACGGACACAAATAGTCGCAATCCGGCCGATATCAAGGCAGTTAATCTGACGGGCAAGCGGCGTTACCTGCTCGAGCAGCGAACTATCAGGCGTGCCCTCTTCAGCCTTTTCATTCGAATTTATATTATGTCGTCCCATATTTAATATACGTCCAGGGTTTTTTGTTTTATCGGCAGCTTGAGCAGGCCGCATAAGACACAAAATACCTGCTTACTGTGCTGTCCGGTAACCGAGCGATTATCGGACAGACATGGTTTTAAAACGCGCGTCCTAAAAAAATCTAAAAAATTTTGAAAAAAAAGCAAAAAAACCTTGACGCCGTATCAAATGTCTTTTACATTTTACAAATCGTAAAAGTTCTTTTTTAAAACTTGCGGCTCAAAATCAAAAGAACAATCAATGATGAGAACTCAGATAACAAGTGAGATGATTAAAGTGCCCGCCAAACTGTATCGAATCGGTGACATCATTCGGTACACTCCGTTCTCAAGACAAACGATTCACAATTATACGACCATGGGTCTCATCCGCGAGGCTCAGTGGACAGAGGGCGGACACCGGCTCTACGATGAATCTGTTTTTCAGCAGCTCTCACAAATTCTGGAAATGAAAAAAACAAAGTCACTTTTCGAGATACGAAAGATTCTAAGCAGTAAAGAGAATGTGCGGTCCCAAAAACACGGGCCCAGCGATAACTAAATAATCCGGCAGATGCCGGCGTTTCATGGATGAAATGAAAGGAACAGGGATGTTAAGGTCATCGTTCTCGAGCAGCACATTCGCTCAAATCATACCGGCAAGTTTCCAGAGGTGCTCACTATGAACCTGCCGGCACTTTTTGCGACTGATAACATTACTGAAGTTCTGCTCAAAATAATTAACTTCACTCAGACCAGGCAAAAAATCCTTATTCAAAACATAAATCAGATGAACGCCGCCGATTTTGTCCCTATGGACCTGCCCGTCGATGAGTTTTCGCTATTGATCGCGGAGGCTCTTGTCGAGCATGCAAAAAAAGATCGGCTTGTTCTTCGCGACGGCGTTAAGGTCAAATTCGGCTCAAACGGCACCTTTGAGGCGGCGGCCTTCGTCGATGAAGAGGCAAAGGCCCTCTTCGAGCAAAACCGCGATGAATACCTCCGCCGTCAGATAAATAAGATGCTCGAAAATTCTATAAACCAGAGGATTGCGGTCGATTTGCTTCGAACAAAGCAGAAAAACGAGAGTTGTCCCGAGAGGTCTTTCAACTAAAGTTCGGGGTAAAAGTCTCGATAATTTAAATGATATACATCTTTGAAAACAGAATTGGCAATTAATGGATTAAATATCGGGTTCTTATAGGACTCGGTGAAATTAAAATGTTAAGGGTGACATAACCGAGATGGCTAATCTTGGACAAAATTCAAGGAGGGATACCGTGAAAGCCGGCACCGCAGCTGAAATCGAGAGAGTATGGGAAAACTTCCATAAGTCGCATGAGAAACAATACCGCAACACACTGATGGAACATTACCGCTATCTGGTTCGTTACACCGCAGAGCGGCTGCACACAAAACTTCCCGGAAAAGTTGAACTCGATGACCTTATCAGCGCCGGCACATTCGGCCTGATGGACGCTCTCGATGCGTTCGACCCGGGCCGCGGCGTTAAATTCGAGACATACTGCTCACCCCGCATACGCGGCTCGATTCTCGATGAACTCCGCAGCATGGACTGGGTCCCCAGACTCGTCCGCGCAAGGGCCCACCAGCTTTCACGCGCAAAGCAGTCACTCGAAGCGCACCTCGGCCGCAAGCCCCGCAAGGAAGAGCTCGCCCGCGAAATGTCTATGGACATGGCCGAATTCGAACGCCTCCAGCAGGATGCCGATGCCATAGGCATGGTCTCGCTCAACAGCCGGTACGGCGACGAAGAAGGCGAAAAGGACATCCGCGAAATCGATATTATTAAGGACCGCAAAAGTGAAGACCCCCCTATTGAGGCACAAAAGCGCGACCTCAAGGACCTTTTGACAAAAGGCCTTACCCGTGCAGAGCGGCTGATTGTCGTCCTCTATTATTATGAAGAGATGACAATGAAAGAAATCGGCGCAACTTTGGATTTATCAGAGTCCCGCGTCTCGCAGATGCACTCATCGATTCTCGACCGTTTGAAGGCCCAGCTCAATACCCGTAAACGCGAATTCTCCGCTTAATTGAAATTGGCAATTGTCATTCTTTTAAATGTAGGATGGGCTTCAGCACATCATTCTTTTAATTCAATCGGCAATCGCAAATCCCCAATCAGGAATTAAAAATAAAATTTAATTCTCAATCCAAATATCCGCAGGCCGGGATAAAAATTCTTCTAAAGATATACCTTGTCCTCCGATTAAGAGCTTTCGTTTAACTTTAAATTCTTTACAAAAATCTTCGAGACCTTTGGTGTTATATTTACCGGCAGTGCTTTTTACTTCTAATGCCGTCACATTTCCACCGCAAGACAGAACAAAATCAACCTCGCGGTTTCTGCCCAACCAGTAATATACACTTATATTTTTCCCTTTGGCTGTATTAACGAGATGAGCACCTACGGCCGATTCAGTCAATCTTCCCCAGAACTCATGCTCACTTGTCGCCTGCTTGTATGTCAACCCGGATAATGCACTCATAAGGCCTGTATTAAGGACAAGTAATTTAGGGCTTGAACCTCTCCGGCGATATTCCTTGCCGGAATACTTCTGTAATCCAATTATTAATCCTGCACCACCGAGCAATTCCAGATAATGGGCCAGTGTCGTCGTATTTCCGGCATCCTGAAGCTGTCCAAGCATTTTTTGGTATGAAATAATTTGTCCTGAATATTCACAGCCAAGATGAAATAATCGTCTTAATAGAGCGGGTTTATCTATTCTGGTAAGTAAGAGGATGTCCCTCGATATAGTTGTTTCGATTAGCGAATCCTGAATGTATTGTATCCATCTGGCAGGCTCGTCGACAAGCCACGCCGCTCCGGGATATCCTCCATAATAAATATACTCATTGATGCCAAAGCCGAAACAAGCTTTCATCTCCTCATAGCTCCAGTGCGGAATATGAATAATTTCAAATCGCCCCGCCAGGCTCTCTAACCCTGTTTGTATCAGCAAAGGCGAAGACCCCAGCATCATCACACGTAATGGCACGTTATTGGCTGTATCCTCATCCCATAGCCGTTTTACTATTTCCGGCCAGTCCTGTATTTTTTGTATTTCATCTATTACGAGTAATCCGGCCTTATTGCCCGAGACCTTAGCCCTCGCTGTGTCCCACTGCTGATTTAACCAAATCCTGCTTTGAAGCGTCGGCTCGTCTGCGGAAACATAATGAGACGGCAGGTCGAAATCTTTTAAAACCTGCCTAGCTAATGTGGTCTTTCCAACCTGCCTCGGGCCCGCAAGAACCTGTATAAATCTCCTCTTTTCCGATATCCTTTTTAATATTGCATTAAATACAGGCCTTTTAAATTGTTTTTCCATACTAAACTCCATCGGTAATTTTACTCAATTGCTTGAGTAAATTTACTCAATATCCTGAGTAATTATACAGAAAACCATTCTTCCCTCAATATTTTAATCTGAAATATTTCAAATACTTCTCCGTTTACGACATTCGGCAAAAATCGACAATCGCCAATCGACATTCAACAATTACCCTGAGTCCTTTACACACGGTATAACTGCCCTTAAAATCTAATCAATTATGAGAACAATAAATAGAATATATATTGCAATAATACTGCTATTTTTTTCATCCTGCCAGCCCGCTGCTAAAACATCCTGCAAGGATTCGATGCCTGGTTTTTCGCCCGGTTCAAGGATTTTGTTCCAGGGCGACTCCATAACAGATGGCAATCGCGGAAGAAATAATGACCTCAATCATATCCTCGGCCACGGCTACCAATATATCATTGCATGCAAATACGCCGGCCGTATGCCACAACTGCACCTGACCTTTATCAATCGCGGCGTAAGCGGAAACAAAGTCTCTGACCTTCGGTCCCGTTGGGATAAAGATATAAATGACGTAAAACCCGATATCCTCAGCATCCTTATCGGCGTTAATGATTTGAACTCCGGCGTCTCCG
Organism: uncultured Pirellulales bacterium; assembly: GCA_964431645.1. Classification (GTDB taxonomy): domain Bacteria; phylum Planctomycetota; class Phycisphaerae; order Sedimentisphaerales; family Anaerobacaceae; genus Fen-1362. Next base: position 1,168 of record CAYSKP010000103.1, on the reverse strand, counting down.
CTGAGCAATTCAAGCAGCAATATGACCAATTGTTGAGTAAAACCGTTGCCGCCCTGCCTAATATAAAGCTTGTGCTTTGCGAGCCGTTCGGGCTTCCAACCGGGGCTAAGAACGTAAACTGGGAAAAATATCGGGCCGAATTGGCAGTGCGCCAGGCAATTGTCAATAAACTTGCCCAAAAATACCACGTACCTGTCGTCCATTTTCAAAAAGTATTCGATGATGCGTGCAATCTCGCTCCGGCCGAGTATTGGATTTGGGACGGTGTCCACCCCACCTACTCCGGCCACCAACTAATGGCCGATGAATGGATTCGCACGGTGCAAAACTATTGGCCTGGCAAGAGAGGTGAGTAAATATGGTACAAGCTATTTACGGCGGATGTTTTTGCGGGCAAGTAGATATAAGCTCACAAGTGAGCCTATCTATCAGACATTATGTCACTGCTCCGACTGCCGCCGGGCGGCCGGTGCTCCTGCGGTTGCATGGATAACGGTTCCCAGGAAAGATTTTTCATTTAGTAAAGGCAAACCAAAATATTTTCAATCGTCACCAAATGTCCAGCGGACCTTCTGCCCCACCTGCGGTACATCACTCACTTATACAATTGAAAACCGAAAAGGCGAAATCGATATAACCACAGGCTCGCTCGACCATCCAGAAAACTTCCCTCCAAAAGTTGATTTTTTCTGCCGCGACAATCTCCCCTGGATGAAAACAGTTACCGATAATCTGAAAGAATAATCCACTCCTTTTTGCTTGCTGTTCACTTCCTTTATGAGTATAAATATAGCTTCAATTGTTAAATGAATAACTTTAGAAAGCGATTTTTGGGAGGTTTAATATGTTCTCACGTGCACTTGCAAAAACCACTGCTATCATTCTAACTTTAATTATTGCATCAATCGTTAATGCCGCCGCGACTTCAACTGTCACAGTAAAAGGCGATGCCGTTCTAAGCACTGTTCCGGCCGATTCAATCTTCTGCGTCCGGCTAAATAATCTCAATCAAACCACGGCCGCACTCGACCAGTTTCTTATGGGCGTTTCACCAATGCCGGTCTCTACGGGCGGCCTGATTAAAGGCCAGATCGGCCTGATGTTCGGCAATTATGATTTGAAGGGTTTCGATGTCAACGGCTCCTTCGCCTTATTCGCTGCGGCCGAG
>CAYSKP010000102.1:0-2503 GCA_964431645.1 uncultured Pirellulales bacterium | reverse complement strand
CATCAGTAACATAAAGCGTAACCGGGCCAAGAATCCTGATTTTCTCGTTGAGACCCAGGTTTATTCTCGTGTATTTGCCGCTGGTGTTTATATCCATACTGGTTTGAATGATTCCCTTAGTCGCCGGCAGCGCCACAAATTCAGGCACAATTACAGGAGGCAATTCGGGTTCATAAGTAAGCGGATACATGCCTCCAGTGACTGTTACTGCGGATTTGGTTGTAACCACAGTATCGGGATTACCGCCTACTCCAACCATGATGTCGCCGTTAACAATGGAGCCGGCCTTAAGCACGACGGCACTGGGTGAGGTGCTCAGCGTTCCGATTTTAGCAGGCCAGTCACCCGGCTTATTATTATACCACTGGACACTGCCTGTATTTTTCATCTCGATATCGCCCCGGGACAATAGTGCATAATCAAATGGACTGTAAAGCCGCAAAACACTATTGACAGTATGAACACTGCTGTTGCATCGGCCGGTCGCCTGGACAGAATAGATGTCTTCATCTTCTGTCACTGTATAATCGAATGAAGCCATCGTATCCTGAAGCGGGACATCGGTTTTTACGGGCAATGTTGAATTCCATGGAATAACTTTAAGTTTTTTATTCATTTCGAATATCGCGTCATTGATAGCTGAATCGGCTGCACTGCGGGCGCTGATTTTAGATTCTGTCCTTATCGAGAAAAATCTGCTGTGCATACCCAGACTGTTTACGCTTAATCCGATCACGAGCATTAACAGAACTATAAGGACCACAAGAGGCAGCACTGCTCCTCTTCTGGTATATTTTAAAAGTTTCTTAAAGCTCATTTTTTGCATCCTTAAAAATGTTAATTATGCAGCATAGCTGATGTTGTCGCAGTTATATGCTGATCGCCTTTATCGAGCATCAGTATCATTTGAACTGCTTTTCCTGTATTTTGAAATTCACAGGATGTAACATTCGAGCAAATGGTTGATACCGAAAGCACCTCTCTGGGACTGCGGTTTCCATACTCAACACAAAGATTGGTGTCCGACTGGTAAAACCTTGCATAGCTGTCAATCATAATAGCGTTGGGATCAGAATAGTAATAAACCTCGACCCATTCGCCGTTATTGTCCACAAGGAGCCATTGAGTTGTCGATTTTCTCACAATCGAGTCAAATGTCCTTTGAGCTATGTGACTTCCCGTAACCACATCAGAGTAAACCCTGTTATAGCTTTCATTAAATCCTTTCTGGCTTTCAGAAAGCGCAATTGCAAAACCAATCACCGAAATGACCGCTATTGAAGCTCCAACCAATAGCTCTATAATCGTAAACCCTTTTTCGTTTTTATTTTTTCGCATTTTCTTCAATCAGCCTAAAATTTGTATTACACTGGATTTTCAACGTATGTCATCAGACTGTATGATGCGGAGGCATCCGATAGTTCGCCCGTATTCCTGCCGGTCTGGTCCCAGTTGACAGTGACATTTAAAATGCGTAATTCAGATCCGTTTTGCTGCCATGAAAGAGTTACAAAATAATCAATTTTTTCAAAATTAATTACATAGCTGCCAAGTTCATAAAAGCCATCCGGCTCATCCGGGCCTTCACTTGCGGTAATATCTATTTTGCTGCCAAAAGCGAGAATAGGATTAAAAGTTTTGGCTCCGCATTTGCCGTTCCAGCCTTCACAAAGCAGCATGGCCGTTCGAACGGCCGTCGCGTGCAAATCGGCTTTGCGTGCATTCAAGGATGCGCCATAGCGGTCTGCCGACGTTCCTATTATCGCGATAAACAGTATCACAACCGCAATCATTATTTCGACAAATGTAAAACCCTTCTTCCTTTTATGATTAATTTTTTTGTCAACTTTAGTATCCATATTTTTATACCTGAGAATATGTCTGAATTTTTACGGGCAGATTTCCCCGTAATTAAAGTTTAAAACAAAAAATACCAAACGCAAATTTATGCTTCGAAAAATAAGAAAATGAGGCCTTCGGTCCTATAAAAAATCTAATGCGGCTGATATTTATTTAAATTATTTTTGAATTTTCATGCGCATAAAAAAGCCAGCCTGAGGTAATTTCAGGCCGGCAATAAATTACGACAAACTAAAAACAAAATTTTAGCTTTGTCCCTTTACAATTCATTCACATCATTTACATCTTCTTCATCATCAAATGTCTCGATTTCTACCTCTTTATATTTATTAAATTTTGTAGTTAACAATTGGTCAACGACATCGTCTTGTGTCAAGACATTTTGATTCGCTGATTTTGTAAATCCGGTTTGCAGAGAAGCCTTGGCGGTGCCTGTAGCAATGATATCCTGCGAATTGGAAGATAAAACGCCGTTGAATTGCCAGATGACTCCTTTGAGAACGGGCGCGACATCTTCGTCAAATTCAGTCCCGATATTGACGGGCTTTGTTTTGCCTAATAAAAGAGCTTCGAACCCGAAGGGCATTTCGCCGATTAAATCAATTTCTGCAAAATCTCCATAAAATGAATAGCTTGCATTGAG
>CAYSKP010000101.1:0-12438 GCA_964431645.1 uncultured Pirellulales bacterium | reverse complement strand
AGTCTCTCGATTACTCAAATGGACAGCGCGCTGACTGGGGCATACACTGGCTCGACCAGGTCCTCGGGTGGACTGAAGAAAAATACCCAAAGACTATATACTCTACAGGCAGCAAACGCATATTTGGCGGTATTGCCGATGCGCCGGATACACAAGTGGTCGCATACGAATTTGATTCGTTCACATGCACATGGGAGCATAGATTTTACGCCGGAAACCCGGCTGAAAAACACAGCATCGGCTGCTACTTCTATGGGACAAAGGGAATGCTGCACCTCGGCTGGCGCGACGGCTGGACTTTTTATCCGCCGCAGGATGAACATCGAGACCATGACAAACCTGATGAATCCGCGCAGATTCTGCACGAGGAGCCGAAGACACATACCCGAGATGCGCATAATATACCTGAGCTCTGGACCGATTTTATCGACGCCATCAAGACAAGGCGAAAACCAATATGTGATATTGAAATCGGTCATCGCTCAACAAATATGAGTCTGCTGGGTATGTTATCCCTGAAACTCGGCAGAAGTGTCAAATGGGATGGTGAAAAAGAGATAGTAGTCGGCGATCAAGACGCTAATATGCTTTTGCGGCGCGAATATCGGTCGCCCTGGGTCTATCCTGAAGTTTGATTGAATGGCCAATAAAAAATTGTCACTATTGTTCGCTGTAATAGTTACGAAGTTAAGTTACGGTTCCGTCAATGACAAACAGACAGCACAGCCGGAACTGTATATTGTAACGCGTACGCCAAATGAAGTTTTTATAAGAGCAGAGGATGTTAATTTACCTAAAACCACTGAATGGAAAATAGTAATTGCTACTCACGGCTGGATAGAATTGAAACAATGGACTAAAGGTTTTGCAAACGATACTTCTAATAAGGTAGATGCAAACGAATGGGTATGCGGCTGGTTTGACTGGCGTAAAGAATCAAGAGTGTTGAATCCAAGAGATGCGGCTAAATTCGCCCGGGATACAGGCGGCCCGCTTTTAGCCGAAAAGATTTTGAAAATATCCCGAAATCCAAAACATATTCATCTTATTGGCCATTCATCCGGCTGCTGGGCTATCAGTGAAGCGGCAAAAATTATTGCTCAAAAAACAAACGCAAGCATACATTTAACATTTTTAGATGCTTATGTCCCACTTGGCTGGGATGCAGATTTACTGGGAAATATCCCAGTGGAACCGAATAAAATTTATTGGGCAGACCACTATATGACAAGGGATATCACAGGTAAGGTCACTTTTTGTAATCTTATACATTGCCACAATGTGGATATAAGCAATGCAACTCCGGGTTTCAACGACCATAGATTCCCTTTTCACTGGTATCCGGCTACGGTTTCAGGTAGATTTGACCCGAATGATAAATATGCAGATAAAATACTTTATGACATCTGCGACAATATCAAATACGGCTTTGCGCGCTCACTTGAGGCAGGAACAATTAACTGGAAAGAATCACTTACCTTGCCAAAAGGTAAAAAAGCAGTAAAAATAAAAAAATTCTAAGAAAATATTTTAGAGGAGAGCAGGAAATGAGATTGTTCAAAATCAGATTATTCATTTTGGCTTTGGGGTATATCTTAGTTTCCAATGCATCTGCCGAACAGCGAAAGTTTAATGATACATACACTGGTGACTATCTCAATCACATCGCTTTTCCTATGGGTGGTATAGGGGCAGGGATGATTTGCCTTGAAGGAACAGGGACACTGAGTAATTTTTCGCTGAGAAATAAGCCAGAGATATTCAGCGAGCCGGCCGTCTTTTCCGCGATATGCGTCAAAGGTGAAAAAAATATAGCCCGAGTGCTCGAGGGGCAGGTGCCTAAATGGAAAATTTTCTCACCCGGACAGGAGAATATAAATTATAATGGAGCGGGTAACGGCCTTGGAGGCAAGACATACGGCCTTCCGAGATTTGCAAATGCATCCTTCAAGGCACGATTTCCTTTTGCCGTCGTTCAGCTTGAAGACTCAAAAATACCCTTAAAAACCGAAATTACCGGCTGGAGTCCGTTTGCACCTCCTGAGCCGAATGATTCATCTCTGCCTTTCGCGGCGCTCGAATATCGCTTTTCAAATCCAACAGATAAAAAAATTGAGGCGGTGTATTCTTTTAATGCACGCAATTTCCTCGGGACCGATGATAAACCTGGCAAAGTTGCTAAAATCGATAACGGATTTGTATTCACCTCAAAAAAAGATGCTAAAAGCAAACCCTGGGATGAGGCTAATTTCGCCGCAATTTCACTAAATTCCGACGCCAATATAAACTGCGCCTGGTTTAGAGGAGGATGGTTCGACCCTCTTACAATGGCCTGGAAAGATATAGAACAGGGCAAATGCTATGAAAAACCGTCATTAAGTGATAATAAAACAAGTCCCGGGGCAACAATTTTTGTTCCTGTTAACCTTGAACCGGGAAAAGAAAAAACAGTTACGATTCTGCTTTGCTGGTTTTCCCCTATAAGTGATTTGCGAAAAGGTTCTGATAGCGGCAAAACACAAGACGCTAATCAACCGAAAACGTATGAACCCTGGTATTCATCTAAATTCAAAAATATCGAAGATGTTGCATCTTATTGGCGGACAAATTATGCAAAGCTGCGAGAAAAAACAAAGCAGTTCAGCGAATGTTTTTATGACACAACACTACCTGATGAGGTTATCGAGGCAGTCGCGGCAAACCTTACAATCCTGAAGTCCCCTACCGTTCTCAGACAGCACGATGGCAGGCTTTGGGCTTGGGAGGGATGCTTCGACACTGCCGGCTGCTGCGAGGGCTCATGCACGCACGTCTGGAATTATGCCCAGGCAGTACCGAACCTTTTTCCCCAGCTTGAACGCACTCTGCGAGAAACGGAGTTTTGCGTCTCTCAGAATGAAAAGGGACATCAAACATTTCGATGCGCTCTGCCGATTCGTCCGCCAAATCACAGCTTTCATGCGGCCGCAGATGGCCAATTAGGTGGTATTATGAAGGTTTACAGAGACTGGCGAATCAGCGGTGATACGGACTGGCTCAGAAAATTATGGCCGCAGGTCAAGGCGAGTATGAATTACTGTATCGAAACATGGGACCCGAACCACAATGGCATCCTCTCTGAGCCGCATCATAATACCTACGATATTGAATTCTGGGGACCAGATGCTATGTGCAGTAGTTTCTACATTGGCGCCTTAAGAGAAATGACGCTGATGGGTAAAACGCTCATTGATAGTGAGCCGCTTTATCAGGAATTGCTCGATAAAGGGCAAAAATATCTCAATGAAAAACTCTACAACGGCGAGTATTTTTATCAGCAGGTCCAGTGGAAGGACTTAAAGGCAAAAAACCCTATAACCGCAATGACAATGCAAGGAGGATATTCTCCGGAAGCTATTGAAATATTGAAATTGGAAGGCCCAAAATATCAATACGGCAAGGGATGTCTTTCTGATGGAGTTCTTGGGGCATGGCTGGCACAAATCAGCGGCGCCGGCAATATTCTTGATGAGAATAAAGTCATAAGCCATCTGCGAAGTGTTTATAAATATAATTTCAAAAAAGACCTGTTAGAACATGTAAATCCGCAGAGGTCCGGCTTCGCATTAGGAAACGATGGAGGACTGCTACTTTGCTCGTGGCCGAAGGGTGAAGAACCTAGCTTGCCCTTCCCCTATAGTAATGAGGTCTGGACAGGTATCGAATACCAGGCAGCATCTCACCTTATTTTAAAAGGGATGGTTGATGAAGGTCTGCAGATAGTCCGCACAGCCCGCCAGCGTTATGACGGCAGGGTTCGAAATCCATTTGACGAATACGAGTGCGGCCACTGGTACGCACGGGCGATGTCATCATACGCCCTTTTGCAGGCACTTGGCGGCGCAAGATATGACGCTTATGAAAAAATTCTATATCTCGAGCCCGCTATAGCCGGCGACTTTAAGACGTTTATTTGCACTTCCACGGGATACGGCACAGTTGGTATAAAAGATGGCAAGCCGTTCTGCAATGCGGTCAGCGGCAAAATACCTTTTGAAAAAATCGAATATACACCAACTTCAAAAAATTAAATTACCATTTTAGAAAGGATTAAAAATGACAATTCAATTTTTGAAATCTATTTTAATTTCATTGTTAATTGCGGCAATTTGCTTTGCACAGGAAGTGAAAATATACGAAACCGAAATTCCTCTTGATTCTCGAACAATATCTTTTGAGAATCCTAAAGGTGAAAAAGGAAAAGGCGGGACAGCTTCAAGTAAAATAGGCGTTGGCAGAAAAGGATTGCCCTCGAAGGAATTCAGGTCAGGACAGCAGTATACCTTGTGCGATATACAAGGGACTGGAGTCATCCGGCATATATGGGTAACAGTTCGCAAGGATGTCGAAACCCTTCAAAGCATCGTTATCAGGGCTTATTGGGATGGTCAGGAATATCCGAGCATTGAAGCCCCTTTAGGCGCCTTTTTCGGGATTATGCACGGCAAAGTCGGAGCGCATCAAAGTGCTGCACATTCAGTTAATAGCGATGCCGGAATGAATATCTGGCTTGAGATGCCGTTTGACAAGCAGGCGAAGATTACAATTACAAATGAATCCAAAAAGAGCACCCCGCTTTTTTATTATATCGACTATACATTAGGTGATAAGCTGCCTGAAAAATTCGGCCGTCTTCATGTATTGTATCGCCGTGAAAACCCCACAACCCTCAAAGAGGATTTTGAAATCCTCCCCAAACGAACCGGAAGCGGCCGTTTCGTCGGCTGTGTCTTAGGGATTCGTCCCCTCGAAGAAAACTGGTGGGGTGAAGGAGAAGTAAAAGTTTATCTGGATGGTGACACTAATTTTCCAACAATATGCGGAACAGGAACTGAAGATTACATAGGGCAATCCTGGGGCCTCCAAAAAGCGGCATATCTTTACGGCGGGACAAGCCTGATGGATAACAAGCTCAATACAATATATCGCTGGCATATCAAAGATCCGATTTATTGGAAAAAAGATATCCGTGTCGCAATTCAGCAAATTGGCTGGAGCCAAAAGGTAAATGATAAAACCGGCAGCGGTCTTTATGAACGGCAGGACGACTGGAGCTGCGCTGCCTTTTGGTATGAGCCGGTCCCGAGCGAAAAATTGCCTCCGATGCCGGATTATAAAGCCAGAATAAAAGATTATATTAGCGACCCCAACTCAAAATAGTTGTTTCGCACAAATTGCGGGCATTTGCAATAAAGTCCTTTTATTGTATAATTCCTTTTTGCTGATTTTGTAAATTCTTAATTAACTGAGGACATTATGGCAAAGCTGACTAAACTGGATGATATCGTATCACTATGCAAGAGACGCGGATTTATTTTTCAATCGAGCGAAATATATGGGGGACTTGCAAGCTGCTATGATTATGGCCCGCTTGGTGTTGAACTTAAAAATAATGTAAAAAAGGCATGGTGGAAAAATGTCGTCCAGATGCGTGATGATGTCGTTGGTGTCGATTGCAGTATTCTTATGCACCCGCTCATCTGGAAGGCCTCCGGCCATGCGGACCATTTCGCCGACCTGATTGCTGAATGCAAAAAATGCCACGTCCGCACCCGTGCTGACCACCTCAAAGACAAAGAAAATCATTCAGCCGAAGAGCATACAGAACATGTCGATATTGCGACCGCACACGCCAATGATATGAGTAAAAAAGTATGCCCTTCCTGCGGAGCGGTAGGCAACTTCACAGACCCGATGCCTTTCAAACTTATGTTTGAGACCCAGATGGGTGCAAATGTTGACGATTCCATGACACTGTATATGCGCCCCGAAACCGCACAAGGTATCTTTGTTAATTTCAGAAATGTCCTCGATACCACAAGGGTTAAAATCCCCTTCGGTATTGCCCAAATCGGCAAAAGCTTCCGCAACGAAGTTACAACAAAGGCATTCATATTCAGGACACGCGAATTCGAGCAGGCAGAACTGGAATTTTTCTGCGAACCGGGAACTGATGACAAATGGTTCGAGCACTGGAAAGAGCAGCGATTCAACTGGTATCTAAATCTCGGTATTAAGAAAGAAAACCTGCGGTTCCGTGAACACGAAAAAGATGAGCTTGCCCATTATGCCAAGGGCTGTGTCGATGTCGAATATAAATTCCCGTTCGGCTCCGGCGACTGGCAGGAATTGGAAGGTATTGCTAATAGAACCGATTACGACCTCCGCCAGCATCAGCGCGGAATGCGAACGCTCAACTCCTGGTATGAGACCAAAGGGGACTTATCGAAAATCAAACTTAAAGAAGAGGACCCGGATTATTTAAAAGGCCCTCTATCCTTCTTTGATGAAGAAAAGAAGGCCCGATATATTCCTTATGTCATCGAGCCGAGCGCGGGTATGGATAGAAGCACGCTGGCGTTTCTGGTTGATGCGTATGATGAGGAGGAAGTCCGTAGCGAGACGCGAAATCTGCTTCGGTTCTCGTCTGCCATCGCACCGATAAAGGCAGGTATATTCCCGCTGGTCAATAAAGATGGTATGCCGGAGACTGCTCGTAAAATATATGATGACCTCAAAGGTTATTTTAAATGCTTCTACGACGCCAAGGGTGCTGTCGGCAGACGATATCGCAGGCAGGATGAGGCAGGAACGCCCTTCTGCATCACTGTCGACGGCCAGACCGCACAGGACCAGACTGTTACAATCCGTGAACGCGACTCGATGATCCAGGTCAGAGTTGCAACTAATCAATTAAAAGCCTATCTTAGAGAGAAACTGGATATCTAATCGCAATGGCTTGATGATTGCATTGACCGTTAATAGACGGTAAAATCAGCATTTATGAAGATAAAGGGAATTATCTGGCTAGATTCTATCGTTGAGAAAATAAATACCAAGCACAAAGTTTCTCAGGAAGAAGTTCGCCGGATATTTCAAGGCCGCCCTGTGTTTAGGTTTGTGGAAAACGGACACCGCCGGGGCGAAAGTGTATATGCATCGCTGGGGCAGACAAAAGCAGGAAGATATCTGATTGTATTTTTCGTATATAAAATAGACCATAGAATATTGATTCTAACTGCTCGTGTGATATGACTAATGCAGAGAGAAAAAAATATGAGAAAAAATAGAACCAGAAAAGGCAGTGTTTCAGGTGCTTCATCTTATTCTGCAATGGGTGATTTCTGGGATACGCATGACTTGTCTGATTTCTGGGATAAGACACATCCTGTTAAAGCAGATGTTCATCTTGAAGCAGAAGAGTCCTTGTATAGCGTCGAAAAAGACTTATCTCAAACCATTCGCAAAATCGCTCATAAAAAAGGTGTTTCTCCTCATACATTAATAAACTTGTGGTTACAGGAGAAAATTCACAAACTTAAATTAACTTCCGGACACTAAAAGCATTTGTTGTTAAAAAATGATTTTAGATACAATTGACAACACCCGTTTATACGTCTGCTTGCATCCTCTATTTGCAAAGGCGTTTGAGATTTTAAAAGATAAAAGCCTGCCTAAAAAAGAAGATGGAAAATACGCCGTCGATGGAGAGAACATTTATTACACAATCCAGCGGTATACTACCAAGCCGCTAACTGAAGGCAAACTTGAAGCCCACCATAATTATATTGATATCCAGTTTGTATTATCCGGCCGGGAAATCCTCGGCTACGCACCATTAAAGGCTCTTAAAATTGCCGAAGAATACAATTCTGCAAAGGATATTGCCTTTTACGAAAATCCTAATGAGTTAACAAAAATCACACTTGAGCCCGGCCTATTTTGTATCCTCTTCCCTGATGATGCACATCTTCCCTGTCGGCAGCTCGATGGACCTGATGAAGTTATCAAAGCAGTTATCAAGATTAAAATTAAGGAATAACAAGATGAAAAAGATTTATCTTTCGAATACGGATAAAAAGATTTTCGGCGTTTGCGGCGGGATAGGAGAGGCATATGATATCGACCCTACAATTATCCGCCTGGTGCTTGTCTTTATTACACTCTTGACAGCTGTTTTACCTCTGACAATAACCTATATTGTAGCCGGTATAATTATACCGCGCAAGCCTCAATAACCTCACCGAAACATCCAATTGTCATTCCGACCAAAGCCCCCACTTGTGGGGGCGAAGCGGAGGAATCTATAGATTTCTGTTCGCCTTTGGCTCGCTCAAAATGACAATAAACGATTATACTTTAAAGCATAGTTTTAACTGCTTATCCATTAGCAGGTAAAAGTTTTAAATCTGTTAGAATTGACTCTGTAATCTGGCGGGCGGTTTTTCCTGATGGATTTTCCCCTCCGCTGATACAAGTAGCGAAATAATAATCAGCCTTCGGCGAGCAAATACTTCCCACCCACCAGCCCTGCGCGGCGATTCCCTTAACAGGGTCGCCGGCTGTGCCAGTCTTGCCCCGATAAATAGTATCCCCATATTTAGAAACGGTCATAATATCCAAAACCGTATCAACCGATCGCCTGGAAAAAGGTAATTTACCGGTATGAAGACACCGCAAAAAATCTACCTGCTCGTCCGGCGAAATCGCGAGAGTGCTGCTTAGCCAGAATTTGGTAATGCCGCCTGATATATCACAGTTACCATAACCGATTTTGGTGATAAATTCATTCATTCTCTCGCTGCCGATACGTTTGGCAAGCTCCTGATAATACCAAAGACACGAAACCGAAAATGCGCTTCGCATCGTTTGATCCTTATTCCACACCTCAATCGGCTGTTTGCTGCCATCCCATTTCAAAACAAACTCAGGGTCTTCTGCAACACCTGTTTCCAGTGAGATAAGCGAATTGGGTATTTTGAAAGTCGAGCAGGGGGACATTCTCTTTTTGCATAAATCCGGATTATAACGCAGCCATTTATCATTCGATGAGTCCAGCAGAACGAATGCTCCTGAATAATTGCCGAAGTAAGAGGACAAATCGCGTTTTTTTTCTGATTTCATAAAATCCTGCTGCTTTAGCCATTCAATCAATTCATCGGCTAATTTGCGGTCCTCGGCAACGCGAGGATGATTCATCGCCTGATATTTTAAGACATAATGACTTATATTTTTATCACCTGTTTCGAGCTGTTCTACATTATTTTTCCATGCCGCATCGAGGTTCTTACTGTTCATTCCGCCATACATCCCACCCCTCAAAAGCACAATATGCGCCTTTGGATATGCCCCGCGTATATTTCGCACGAGTGAAATATACCCATCATTGAAATCCGGCGGGAAGGGCTTATTTTGTTTTTTGGTAAATGAATCATCGTTTTCGCCCAAGTTGACAAAAACAACATCAGGTACCCAAGACTTCATATCAGCAAGAGTCGATGAGGCCCTTGGGTAAATCTTGTTCCACATCTGCCCGACGTTTACATCTACATAGCCGGTGACAACACCCATTCCGCTTACTGAAATATTACGATGGTCAGCATTGAATGCCTCGGCCGTCATTGCGGCATAGCTCAATAATCCGTTATGTGTCCGTCTGGTGTCCCACTGGTCTGTATTTCCATCTTCATTGCAGGCGCCAACGGTCTTTGAATCGCCATAAAACTCCATCTTAAGCTTATAATCAATGGTTTCTGGCCTCCACACATTGGCGCCATCATCGATTTGTATACCACTAAAATGGACGTTTCCCGCATTACCCTCGCTTCGCTTTGAAAGCACTAAATGATGCCGTCCTTTGCCCAGTTCATTAAAGTTGGTTGATTTAGTCAGCGACCCTTCATTTACCTCAACAATTCTTACTGAATTATCAATATTCGCATCAAAGAAGTTCTGCCAAGTGGGCTTATCAAAAAGCAGGCCCAGTGTATCCCCTTCAAAATCAATGCTTATCCGGCTGGCCTGCCAGACAATAACAGGAGAATTGGCATCGTTAAAATCTATCCTGCCTTCATATCGAAAATTCGGATTACCTGCCGGAACAGTATGGATTCCAAATGCCCTGCTGGAATAATATGAATACGAAAGAAATGCGATAATTATAAAAGCTGTTTTCATTCTCATATTCGAAATTGAATCAATTTTCAACAAATTTGTCAATTGAAACGTAAAATATATGTTTTCCATAGTCAATGCAATCTGTATATTTACATCAAAATGGAAAAGGGATTTCATATGAGCGATAAGATAACATTAATAAGCCAGTTAAAAGATTTCGTCGGTAAAGAGGCGACCCTTGCCGGCTGGATATATCAGGCACGTTCCAGCGGTAAAATTCAGTTCATCATCATCCGAGATGGCACCGGCCTTTGCCAGTGCGTTGCCGAAAAAGCCAAAATACCGGAAGATATATTTAATAAACTCGAACACCTTGGTCAGGAGTCATCGCTGAAGATAACAGGTCTGGTCCGTGCTGAATCTCGAAGCGTCGGAGGATACGAACTGGCGGTCACAAATGCTGAAATAATCCATGCTGCAACAGATTACCCCATTACTCCCAAAGAGCATGGCATAGATTTCCTTCTAAAGCACCGGCACCTGCACCTTCGCTCTCAAAGACAATGGTGCATTGGAAAAATCCGCCACACCGTTATCGATGCGATAAGGAGATTTTTTAATGATAATGGCTTTACTCTTATCGATACCCCAATACTTATGGCGGCCGCAGGTGAGGAGGAGCAGTCGCTTTTCGAAGTAGACTATTTCGGGTCTACTTTGTTTCTGTCGCAAACGGGCCAGCTGCACCTCGAATCTGCGGCGGCAGCTTATGGAAAAGTCTATTGCTTTGGCCCAACTTTTCGCGCAGAAAAAAGCAAGACGCGCAGACACTTAACGGAATTCTGGATGGTCGAGCCGGAGGTAGCCTTTATTGATTTAAATGGATTACTCGAATTAGCTGAAAATTTCGTTTCCTTCATAGTATCACGGGTTCTGCAGGATAATAAACCTCACCTTGAGACACTTGGAGCAGATATTGCAGCTCTCGAAAATATTAAACCGCCCTTTTATAGATTAACTTATACAGAAGCGGTTGAAATCCTCAAAGGCGAAAAGACGGCTAAATTTATGGCCGAGCAGCTTATACAATTAAATCAGCAGAAAGAGCAAATCGAAAAAAGAATCGCCGAACTGGAGGCCGAACAGGCTGGCCAGATAAAACAATGGAAACGAGATAAAAACGCGGCTGAACTGATTACATTGAGAAGCGACTTCGAAGAGGTAAACATAAAAATCGAAAATAATCCCAAACACGCGAAGCTCGCCGCAGAATTCAATTGGGGTAAAGATCTCGGCGGTTCAGATGAAACTATAATTTCTACGATGCACGATAGGCCGGTCTTTGTCACACATTACCCAAAACAGGCCAAGGCCTTCTATATGAAAACCGACCGTGACAATAAAAAGGTCGTTCAGAATTTCGATATGCTCGCCCCCAAAGGCTTCGGCGAAATCATCGGCGGTTCAGTCAGAGAAGATGATTATGAAATGCTTCTAAAGCGAATCGATGAGATGAGACTTAAACGTGAATATTATGACTGGTATTTAGATTTGCGAAAATACGGATCCGTCCCTCACGGCGGCTTCGGCCTCGGTGTCGAAAGAACAGTTGCATGGATTACTGGTGAACCGCACATTCGCCAGTGCATCCCATTCCCTCGTATGATGGACAAGGTTTATATTTAGCTGCTGATTTTAAACTAATATTCTCATTACAGTAAGAGCAGTATTAAGAACATACTCGATTTTTCCAGAATCTTCTTCGGCCTGTTTTAGATACGGATTTTCCGCGATAACACCAGCAATGATTCTTGTGTCCATATCCGGTTTAAGGTACCTTGCAACCTGTATCATTTCGCCTGCGTCTGCCCATATTCCGCCGCATTTGAGGCACTTATCTAAAAATATATTCGAATCATACGCGTAATTGAATTGCCGCATCCCGACACTGCATTGGGGACAAATTCTGGATATTAGCTGCCCTCCTGGCTTGTTTACATTCCTAGGTTTGAATAATCCATATTTCTGTTTTTTCTCCGGGGACAGGTCAAATGAGTGTATATTCCCCAATCTGCAAAATGTTTCCTTGCCTGCCCATAAACCGTCACATTCCATACAGCAGTACACTTCGCAGGTACGGACGGGCTTTTTACTCAAATGGGATTTACACTTTGGGCATATCATTTTAAAAGCCTTTTAATTTATGGCACAGGATTAAATAAAACATAGATTATCCTTTCTCTTATCAGCAATATAATTATACTAATTTTACAAAATTCAACAAATAAAACACAAACGCTTAATACTATGGAAACATGGACAATACAAAAGCTGCTAAACTGGGTAACAGATTATTTCACGGGCAAAGGAGTTGATTCGCCGAGATTAAGCGCAGAATGGCTGTTATCTCATGTCCTTGGCCTTAAACGTATTGAATTGTATACTCAATTTAACAAAGTCGTGGGTCAGGAACAATTAACTCAGCTTCATGAGCTTGTAAAA
>CAYSKP010000100.1:0-16455 GCA_964431645.1 uncultured Pirellulales bacterium | reverse complement strand
TTGAACGCGGAACTCCAGTCAGCCAATGAAAGTCTGCGGGTGTCGCGCCTGGCCGCCCTCAATTTAATGGAAGATGCTGTCGAAGCCCGCCGTCAGGTTGAGAAAGCAAATGCCGAGCTGGAGACGCGAGTCAAAAATAGGACCGCCGACCTGGATGAAACTGTAGACGTGCTTAGACAACAGGTAGAGTATCGAGTACGTGCCGAAAAGGCATTAATGGCATCATCGTTGTATACCAGGGGATTGCTGGAGGCTGCTCTTGACCCGTTTGTAACAATCAACCCGGAAGGAAAGATAACTGATGTCAATAAAGCGACAGAGGCGGTAACAGGTATTGAGAGAGATAAGCTTATAGGGACTTATTTTTCAGAAATTTTTACAGAGCCTTCAAGAGCGGGGGATGGATATAAAAAAGTTTTGGCAGAAAGTTTTGTCAAAGATTATCCGCTTACAATCAGGCATGTTTCAGGTGTAATGACGGATGTTCTATATAATGCGACAGTCTATAAAAATGAGGCAGGCCAGGTCCAGGGCGTTTTTGCGTCCGCACGCGATGTTACGCAGCATAATATAATTGAAAAGCGCACGCGCATAACAAATGTTCTGCTTGAGCTGTTTGCACAGAAAACATCGAGAAAGGAGTATCTGGACTCCGTAGTCAAGGCCATTAAGGATTGGAGCGACTGGCAATGTATAGGAATACGGCTGACCGATCCATATGGTTATATACCTTACGAATCCCAGATAGGCTTTAATCATGAATTTCTTGCTACGGAACGGACACTGCCTTTGAAAGGCGATACCTGCGCATGTATCAGGGTCGTTACACAGAAATCTGAATCAGTGGATAGAAATGTAATGACTGCCAAAGGTTCTTTTAGATGCAGCAATGCTTTAGAATTTTTCAGGTTAATGCCTGAAAAAGAGAAGTCCAGATACCGGGGGCACTGCCTTAAGCATGGCTTTGCATCTCTTGCAATTGTTCCGATACGATACAGGGATAAGGTGCTTGGTGCAATTCATATTG
Source organism: uncultured Pirellulales bacterium (assembly GCA_964431645.1). GTDB lineage: Bacteria > Planctomycetota > Phycisphaerae > Sedimentisphaerales > Anaerobacaceae > Fen-1362. The sequence goes on along the minus strand of CAYSKP010000100.1, from coordinate 15,428 downwards.
CCGATAAGCGCGAAAATCAGATAACTCATGAAACGCTGGAGTTTATTGAAAATATGGCCATGCTTATTGGCGAGGCAGTGCATAGATTTGATATGGAAAACGAGCTTAGGCAAAGCGAGGAGCGATACCGCGGGCTTGTCGAAGTATCGCCCGACGGCATCGGTGTGGAAAGGAATGATAAAATATTATTTATAAATAAAGCCGGGGCCATAATCCTGGGGGGCAAAAGCCCTGAAGACCTGGTGGGATGCAATGTGTATGATTTTGTTCATCCAGATTACAAAAAAGCTACACGCCGTCAGCTTTTATATCTCAGGAGAAGAAAAAGGCCTTTGCCGGTGCGGGAAGAGAAATTCGTCCGTATCGACGGCACCTCACTGGATGTAGAAGTGACGGCAACTCCTCTAATTTATCAGAACAAACCCGCGGCTCAGATAGTATTTCGTGATATAACAGAGAGAAAGTTAGCTGAGGAAAGAATTATGGCCGACCAAAAGCAGCTCAGATTGCTTACGGCGGAATTGCTACTGACAGAAGAGCGCGAGCGGCACGAAATCGCTACTGCGCTGCATGATTCCATTGGACCAATTCTTGCATTTTCAAAAAGAGAGATCGGAACACTCCTGAAATCCGCCCCTGACGGCCTTTCCCCTACATTAAAAGTTGTCAGCGATAATATCAGTGAAGTAGTCAAACAGACAAGGAACCTGACATTCGATTTGAGCCCGCCGACACTCTATACTCTTGGCTTCGAAATAGCTATAGAAGAGCTTATAGAACGGTTCTGCAAGGAGCATAAACTGGAGTATTCGTTTAAAAACAGCGATGAGCCGAAACCTTTGGCTGACCCTGTTAAGGTGCTTTTATACCGTTCAATCCGTGAAATGCTGATAAATATCGCAAAACACGCCAAAGCAACGCTGGTGAAAATTGATCTGACAAGAAATTATGATGCAATTCAAATTAAAATCGAGGATGACGGCAAAGGTTTTGATGTAAGTGCGCTAAAGGGTAAATCGAAGGGACTTGGATTATTTAGTGTTCATGAACGTCTTCGCCATATAGGCGGACAATTAGATATACAATCGAAAAGAAACAAGGGAACTATTGTGACCATGACGGTACCGCTTAATATTGATTAAAATTTTTAGAAAGGATAATTTATGAGTGTTAAAATCATACTTGCTGATGATCACGCGATGCTGCGGCATGGCCTCAGTAAATCGTTCCAGAATGAAAAAGATATAGAAGTGATTGCCCAGGCAAAAGACGGCCGGACAACAGTTGAGCTGGCTAAGGAATTTTGCCCCAATGTGGTAATTATGGATATAGGCATGCCTGACTTAAATGGCATTGAGGCAACCAGGCAGATTGTAAAAGAAAGCCCTAAGATCAAAGTTATTGCGTTATCTATGCATTCCAGCAAGAACTTCATAATTGAAATGTTCAAGGCAGGGGCTTCCGGCTATCTGCTAAAAGACTGCGAATTCGATGAGCTGGTTATGGCAATAAGGCTTGTAATGGAAGATAAAACTTATATCAGCCCGGCTATTTCTGATGTAGTGGTTGATAATTATATGAGGCAGGCGGCTAATGGCGGAAATGCCAAAGACTCTGTTTTTTCAATTCTTTCACAGAGAGAACGAGAGGTTCTGCAGCTTTTGACAGAAGGCAAGGCAACCAAACAGATTGCCAAACGCCTGCACATAAGCGCCAAAACTGTCGAAGTTCACAGGCTGAATCTCATGAGCAAGCTTAAGATAGACAGCATTGCTCAGCTTACAAAATATGCGATTCAGGAAGGATTGACTCAGCCGGAACCATAAGCTTTTTTTTGAAGCATTATCAGTGACATTACTTTTGTCAGCCGTATAAGCGCTAAATTGCGTAATTACGAGTTGGCAATTAAGTATTTCCCCTATTTTCATTTCTTACATAAGAAAATAAAACTATTACGCGATTGTATTATGGATGTCAAAAAATCCTTTATTCATTTAAAGGCAATAACAACGCAGATTGAATCAATGAAAGGTGAAGAAATGATTAATATTAAGAGAGCTTATGAGAAACCTTCTAAAGAGGACGGCTACAGGGTTCTTGTTGACAGACTTTGGCCAAGGGGCTTAAAGAAAGAAGCCGCAAAGATAGACCTATGGAGCAAGGAAGTTGCCCCAAGTGACCAGCTTCGGCAGTGGTTCGGGCATGAGGAGGTGAAATGGGGCGAATTCAAGAAAAGATATTTCCGGGAACTGGACAGCCATCAGCTTGATATAGCTGAGTTCCTCAGTAAAGCGTCTCAAAAAAATGTAACATTATTATATGCGGCTAAAGACACAAATTACAATAACGCCGCGGCTTTACTTGAATACATAAAAAAACACTCATTGAAAGCAGGCTCTTTCGAAAATCAGAACGTCCATTCTTACTCGTAAATTACCTATTTTAAACATATTAGCGTCATATTTTCATTAATTGAGTAATTGCGAGGCCTTAATTAAGCAATCTCCCTATGTTCCTTCATGGGAATTGATTTGTAGAATTAGGGTGCCAAGGCGTTGGAAAAATCACAAGGTTCAATGCGGGCTGATGAAATTTGAATAATTTTAGTAATGGAAGCAAGCTTAAGGGATTTAGATATGGATACTGCAGAACTAATGGCAAGAATAATGAGGGCCAAAAATCAGCAGCTTTGCCCGGAATGCGGCGGAAAAATGGTTGAAGCGGACAGGGCTTGTGAAAATGGCATCATATTTATATGGTACAAATGTTCCACTCAGGATTGTTCCGGCCAATGGCTCCAGAAGACAGCTAAGAAGCCCGAGCAAGTAGGCGTTGCCGTTAGTTCTTAATTTTTGTTTAGAGGTTAAATCCTTGTGGAAATAAAATATGCACAGTGAGTGTGCATCGATAAGGGCGGAGAGATAATGGCTTCAGTTTGTTTTTATTTTCAAGTCCATCAGCCGAACAGGTTAAGGCATTACACATTTTTCGATAGTGACAGCAGATATTTTGACGATTTTAAAAACGCGGAAGTTTGCAGAAAGGTCGCTAATAAATGCTATCTTCCCGCAAACCGGCTGATGCTCGAGCTTATTGAAAAATACCAGGGAAAATTCAGGATTTCATATAGTGTTACAGGCGTACTCCTGGAGCAATTCGAAAAGTATGTTCCCGAGGTGCTGGATACATTCAAGCAATTGTCTGATACCGGATGCGTAGAATTTTTGGGCGAGACATATTATCACAGCCTCTGTTTCTTATATTCTCAAAATGAATTTATAGAACAGGTAAAAGCGCACAGCAGATTAACAAAACAGCTTTTTGGCCAGATGCCCCGGGTTTTCAGGAATACTGAACTCATATACAACAATGATTTGCCTGGTATTATTGAAAGAATAGGCGGTTTTGATGGTATCATCACAGAAGGGGTCGACCAGATATTAGGGTACAGAAGCCCGAATTTTGTCTATCAGCCATCGAGTTCATCGAAGGTGAAGCTGCTGTTGAAAAATTACCGCCTCAGCGACGATATCGCGTTTAGATTTTCAAACCGGGCATGGAGCGACTGGCCGCTTTCTGCCGAAAAATTCTCGAGCTGGGTCAATGCCGTAAACGGATGCGGCTATGTAGTCAATCTTTTTATGGATTATGAAACTTTCGGCGAGCACCAGTGGAAAGATACCGGTATTTTTGAATTTATGCGTTATTTGCCGGGAGAGATTTTAAAGCATCCTGACAATGATTTTAAAACACCTTCTGAGGCAATTGAAAATTATGAGCCCACTGATACGATTGATGTGCGGCGGACTATAAGCTGGGCGGATATAGAAAGGGATTTATCGGCATGGCGAGGCAATCCCATGCAGGAAAATGCCCTTATCGAACTTTATAATTTCGAAAACAGGGTAAAAAGAACCGGTGACCCCTCGATTATAAATGACTGGAGAAAACTTCAGACTTCGGACCATTTTTATTATATGTGCACCAAATGGTTCTCTGACGGTGATGTGCATAAATATTTTAATCCTTATAATACACCATATGATGCTTATATAAATTTTATGAATTGTTTAGATGACCTGGACCGCAGATGCAGTGCGGCGCCTGTGCCCAAAGAGCACGAGATTTTCGATATCAATCGTTTTGGCAGTGAAAAGCGAAGTATTGAGCGTGAATTTATTTCTGAAAGGAATTAATTATGGCAAGAGGAACAAAAAGCAAGACCTCCGAAGGGGGGGTGTCGGCAACAATGATTGAGCCGCGAGCAACGGGTATGGCTTCAGCAAAACCGCTTGGCCCGCGCCAGGTAGGTGACACCGTAATATTCGCGGCATCATACCCCAATGCAAAAATTATTCAGATAGCAGGGGATTTCAATAACTGGCAGCCGGAAAAGAATCCGATGAAAAAAACCGACAATGATACGTGGGAAGCCAGAATACCATTGAAAAAAGGTGTTTATAATTACAGGTTCGTAGTTGACGGGAAATGGCAGCAGGACCCTCATAACAGTATGACAAAGCCTAATCCCTACGGCGAAATGAATTCTGTAATAAAAGTCGAGTAGTTTGTTTGAAATTGAAAATTGCGCCCGGCCAGATTCGAACTGACGACCTTCGGTTTAGGAAACCGACGCTCTATCCTACTGAGCTACGAGCGCTGCCGAAAACAATTATAGAATAATAAAGATTTTTCAAAAGAAAAATTTTGTACTAGTTGATTAAAAATGAAAGAAGCCGGTTTTTGCCGGCTTTTTTTTGGAGGCTTTTTGTCTCTGTTATTACTTTTCATTGAAGGCTTCTGCGTATTTTTCGTAGCCGTCTTTTTCGAGGTCATCTTTTGGAATAAATTTTAATGCCGCTGAGTTCATACAGTAGCGTAAGCCGGTAGGCGGCGGGCCATCCTTGAAAACGTGACCAAGATGAGAATCGCCGTGTTTGCTTCTCACTTCGGTCCTTGTGGTAAAAAAGCCCTTGTCAACTTTTTCCACAATATTATCGGGTTCGAGCGGCTTTGTAAAACTCGGCCAGCCGGTACCCGATTCAAATTTATCTTTCGAGCTGAATAGCGGCTCGTCTGATACAATATCAACGTAGATTCCTTCTTTCTCATTATTCCAATATTCATTATGGAAAGCAGGTTCGGTTGCCGACTGCTGTGTTACTTTATATTGCAGCGGATTCAGTGTCTTTTTCAGCTCTTGTTCAGATGGTTTCTTGTATTGCGAACTGATTGTTGCCTGTTCTTTGTGTTCCATATCTTTACCCCAAATCTTGTTGAGATACTCATCCCGTCCCGAGTTGTAACGGTAATATTTATACCTTAACGGATTCTTTTTGTAATAATCCTGGTGATAATCTTCGGCTTTATAGAAGTTGGTCAATTTAGTAATTTGTGTTACTACCGGTTTATCATATCTGCCGGATTTTGCCAGCGCATCCTTTGATTTTTCAGCGACGGCCTTTTGCTCGTCATTTTCATAAAAAATTGCAGAGCGGTATTGGGGGCCTCTATCGACGAATTGTCCGTCAGCATCCGTTGGATTGATTTGTCTCCAGAACACGTCTAATAGTTTCGAATAACTGATTACGGAGGGATCATAAGTGATTTGCACTGCCTCGACAAACCCCTTTTGAGCGTAATCCTCGTATGTTGCGCTATTGGTGTTTCCATTTGCGTAGCCTGCAAAGACTTCTTTGATGCCATTTAAATTTTCAAACGGCGGCTCCATGCACCAGAAGCATCCGCCGGCAAAGGTTGCCTTTTCATATTTTTGTTCTTGTGACTGTGCAATAACGGCAGCGCAAAGGAAAATGACCAGCATAGAAATTTTTAACAGGCTCGATGCTATTATTGTTGTTGTATTCATTTTAATATCCTCATTTGTTTTAGCATTATTTGCATAATACCTTCTAATAATAATACGGGCTCGAATCTTCTATTGCTCATTTCCATTAAGCTTAGAAGTCCAAAGCTTAAAACACAAAAAAAGTAGATTCTTCGAGTTTGCCCATGTATAATATGCGTTAACATGGACACAATGGAGAAAGCGAATATCGAGATTTCGATAGTTGTCCCTGTTTTGAATGAGTCACAGCGTATTAACACGTTTTTACATCATCTGAAGAGGCAGACGTTAGAACACAAAGCAGAGATAATCGTCATAGATGGCGCACAAGATTGCGGGACAATATCCGTCATCAATGATTCACAGATAATCCGGTTATCCGGCCCAAAAGGAAGGGCAAGACAAATGAACACGGGGGCTGCTCTCGCCAAAGGCCGGATACTGTTATTTCTCCACGCCGATACTCTTTTGCCGGATGGTGCCCTTGTAAAGATAGCTCAGGCGATGAAATGCAGCGGCTATGTCGGAGGTGCATTTGAGATTGAATATGATTCCAATCGCCCGATCTTAGGATTTATCGCCTGGCGTAACAATATGCGATGCCGTGTTACTCGGATACCATACGGAGACCAGGGCATTTTTATCCGGAGGGAATATTTCGAGCAAATAGGGGGGTACAGCCAATACGATTTTCTGGAGGATGTTGATCTAATGAGCCGCATCAAACGAGATGGTAAAAAGATTCATATCCTCAAAAACCGTCTGAAGATTTCTTCAAGGAGATGGGAAAAAGAAGGCATTTTTTATTGTATGATTAGAAATCAGTTAATGGTTACACTTTTTCATTTTGGGGTGAATCCGAACAAATTGGCGAGATTCTACAAAAAGCCAAGCTGATAGTTTATAAGCAAAGGGGAGAATATGTTTGCTGATTTTACGGATGCTGTTAAGCAAACGACATCAAACGTCTTAAGCCTCGATAAGCTCAAAACTCTGCAGATAAATCTTGGAAATCTCTGCAACCAACGCTGCCTCCATTGTCACTTTGAAGCAGGCCTTGATGGAAATAAGATTATGTCTCAAAAAGTGATGCATGACATAATCGTGTTCGTGAATCAGTATCCCATAGAAACAATTGACCTGACCGGAGGATGTCCTGAGCTTAACCCTAATTTTAAGTTCTTAATTGAAAAGATACGTCCATTGTGTGCCCGCGTTATGGTCCGGACAAATTTGACTGTTCTTTTCGAAAAAGGACTTGAATGGCTGCCCGCCTGGTATAGAGATAACAAAGTTGTGCTTGTTGGATCTTTGCCGTGTTATACCCAGGAAAATGTCGATAAACAGCGAGGCTCTAATGTTTTTAAAAAGAGCATAAGGGCCATTCAAATGCTTAATAGTGTCGGTTACGGGAGTGACTCTAATCTTGAGCTTAATCTTGTGTATAATCCGGGCGGAGATTTTCTCCCCGGCTCACAGCAGCAGCTTGAAACCGATTACAAACGAAATCTTTTTGATAATTTTGGCATCAGGTTCAACCATCTTTTCACAATTGTCAATGCGCCTATAGGCAGGTTCAGAAAATATCTCGAAGCAAATGGCACACTTGAAAAATATATGGAGCTGCTTTACAGCAATTTCAATCCCGAAGCCGTCGAGAGGATTATGTGCCGAACACTCATCAGCGTAGATTATCGAGGCATTTTATACAATTGCGATTTTAATCAGGCGCTCGAGATGCCGGTGAGGGATAAATGGGGAAGACCTGTATCGATAAGCGATATAGATGATATTTTAACAGGCGGCACCCAGATAATCACAGGTCCGCACTGCTACTGCTGCACGGCCGGCGCCGGTTCAAGCTGCACAGGTGAAACGGTGAAATAGAATTGGAAAGAATATGCGAAACTTAAACAAAAGGTGTATCCTGCTTTTTGCAAAGGACCCGACAGGCAATATTAAAACCCGTATTGCCGCTAAGCTGGGATGCGAAACAACGGCTAAGCTTTACAAGTGTTTTCTATTTGACATGCTCGGCATGCTTGAAAACATCGCAATACCATTTGAAATAGTGTTTTATCCTCCTCAAAGCAAAGCACGATTGAAAAAGTTTCTTGGGAACTCATATAGTTATACTCCTCAGAAGGGCGAAGACCTTGGCCAGAGAATGAAAAATGCTTTTTTAACGGCTTTTGTGAATGGCTATAATCAAGTTGTTATTATTGGCACAGATATCCCGGACTTGCCGGCTGGAATTATTACAGACGCATTCGAACGGCTCAAATCTGTTGATGCGGTTATTGGTCCGGCTGCCGATGGCGGCTATTATTTAATTGGTTTTTCAAAAAGCTCATTCACGCAGAGAATTTTTGAAAATATCTCATGGGGCATGGCAAAGGTATTTGACCAGACACTTTGCGCACTGAAAAACCAAGATAAAACTGTAGCAGTTTTGCCAGTTTGGAATGATATTGATACAATTGACGATTTGCGGCGATTTGTTTCGCGGGCAGGGGGGACAGCTCTACGAACGGTTTCTTTTATATTGAATGAAATCCCCCGGCTAAACGATACCCAAAATTATGTCAAAGTATGATTATGATATTATCGTTATCGGCGCCGGTTCGGGCGGGCTTGTTGCATCAAAGCTCGCGGCAGGCCTCGGCAAGAAAACCGCTCTTATCGAGAAGAATAAAATCGGGGGCGATTGCACATGGTTTGGCTGCATACCGAGCAAGGCACTTATAAAATCGGCACAGGTTGTGCATCAGAGCAGAAAAATGGAACGGTTCGGCATCAAATTGCGGTCACCGCTGCAATTAAATCCTGAAAATGTGATGGCCCATGTCCGGGCGGTGCGGCAGGCAGATTATGAAGCGCACTCGCTCGATTCTTTTAAAAAGGAGGGTATTGACCTTATCTTCGGTGCCGCAAAATTTATAGACGAACATCATATTATGGCAGGGGACAAACAATTGTCTTCAAATAAATTTATAATCTGCACCGGCTCTCATCCGGCGATTCCGCAAATCGAGGGACTCGCCCAAGTGCCGTATTTGACAAACGAATCTATTTTTGAAATTGAAACATTGCCCGGTTCGATGCTCATACTCGGAGGGGGGCCGATAGGGACGGAAATGGCGTCGGCCCTTAACAGACTGGGAGTTAAAATCACAATTATTCAGAGGGCACCAACCCTTCTGGCCAATGATGACCATGAACTTACATCAGCGCTTATGGATTACCTTCGCCTGGTAGGTGTGAATATTCTGGTGAAAAATTCGCCGCACCGGTTTTATAAAGAAAATGGGCTTATTACGGCTGAAATTACGGATGACAAAAACCAGATGGCAAAAATTTCCGCCGAGGCATTGCTTGTTGCAGCCGGGCGTGCTCCTAATATTGGCAGCCTCGACCTTCACAATGCCGGAGTTGAATTTGATAACCGAGGGTTGAAAGTTGATAAATATCTGCGTACCACAGCTGCCAATATATATGGTGCAGGTGATGTTGTGCCGCCTTATTTATTTACTCATGTCGCGGAGCATGAGGCAGTCATCGCAACACGAAATGCTTGTCTGCCGATAAAAAGCAAACCTGATTATGAGAATGTCCTTTGGTGCACATTCACCGATCCGCCCCTTGCGCATGCGGGACTGACCGAATCAAAGGCAATTGAGCAATATGGTGATAATGTTCGCGTGTATAAATGGAAATTCAGCGATGTTGACCGTGCCAAAACTGAGCTGGATACCGAAGGATTTGTTAAAATTATTTGCGGCAAACAGGGTCGAATTCTCGGAATCCATATTCTTGGCTCTCACGCGGAAGAGCTGATGCACGAGGTCCAGCTTGCAAAATTATTTGGCAAGCCATTCAGTAAAATAGCCTCAATGATTCATGCTTACCCGTCGTTCTCTGACGCGATTCGCCAGCCTGCGAAAAAATGTTACATAGATTTGATTCAAAATAATTTCTTTATCAAGCTTCTGGGCAAATTTCGTTCGAAAAGAAGGAAGTGAACGAAGATATGAAGCCAAGTTCAATCAAACGCCTTATATTGTTAATAATTTTCGCGGGGTTTATTATTGGCTTGCGTTTCACGAGCATTGGCAGTCAGCTTACACTGGAAAACCTTCAAGCAAATGCTGCCCGGCTTCGCGATTTTTCCGATGGTCATTTTCTCGTCTCAGTTATCGCGTTTATTCTGATTTACATAATAGTTACCGGATTTTCGCTTCCAGGCGCACTGATTCTCACACTTGCAGGCGGCTTTCTATACAAAACACTTTTGGCGGTGGTTTTTGTCAACATTGGTGCCACAATTGGCGCAACATTAGCTTTTGTTTTCGCCCGTTACATAGCCGGTACCTGGATTCAGGTTAAATATGCGGACAAATTGTCGGGTTTCAATATGGAATTGGAAAAAAATGGTCCCAGCTATCTGCTCACAATGCGGCTGATACCGATATTTCCTTTTTTTCTTATCAATATTTTGGCGGGACTTACCCGAATATCGCTTAAAACTTTTGTTTGGACTACATCTTTGGGAATCCTGCCCGGTTCACTCGTGTACTCTTACGCAGGTCAGCAGCTTGGCAATATTCACAACGTTAAAGATATCTTTACAACACGTATTCTTTTGGCCTTTCTGCTTTTGGCAGGCTTTGCAATTCTTCCGGCCTTAATCAGAAAGCTGAGAAACATCCTGAGTAAGGATAATAAAAAATAAATAGAATTGATTCAAAGACCTTTTGCTTAGTTAAACAATACAGTCTGACACCGTTAGTGCGCTAATATATTATAGCGGTTGTTTCCTCAATTTTGCGGATAACCTCAGAGGTATCGGCAGGCATGGAGACGAAACTATCAAAACCTTTGTTCAAAAGCGCTGTCGTTTCAGGTGTTGTGAGGTGGTTGACAAGTGCTATTATTTTTATTGTCTGGAGCTGGTCATCCGAACGGATATTGTTACAGATTTCTGCCGCATCAATATCTTTTGATAATAAATTAACAAGCAGGACATGAGGTTCAAAACGCTGAACCGCCGTCCCTGTTTCAAAATTATTCGTTGCAATCTTTACTTCATAATCAGAAGTGGATTTTAAGCTATTTGCCAGAACATTTGCTGAATTCATATTGCTGTCTACAATTACAACCCGCATTTTGCCAACAGGCAGTGTCGGCACCGGCATGTTATTCGATTTCATAAAACGGATAAGCTCGTTTATTGGAATCCTGCGGTCTTTACTGCCCGGTATTCGGTAACCTTTTAATTGGCCGCTGTCAAACCATTTCGATACGGTTCGAGGGGCAACATTGCAGATTTTCGCTACATCGCCTGTTGTTAATACATTTTTGCCTTTAGCCATTTATTTTACCCTTATTAAAATATAATTACATTTGCGATTTCTTTATCGGCTATACAATATGTGCCGTTTAGATTTAGAAAAATCACTTTAAACCATACTACTGATATTGCCCTTTTAATTAGTTCTACGTCCTATAAATGTCAGCAGTTCCCATATTTTTGCTTGACAAACCGGCCAAAGAATGCATTAGTTATAAAAGTTAATGGCAAAACGTGGTCATAGGAACAAAAGATGGTTATGTTGATGTTCACGCATATCTTATTTTTGACGAAATTTGTCAGCACGTCTAAATTACTGCGAGAAGGGAGGTGTCAATGAATTAAAATCTTCATTTTAATCATAAATTAATCTTACAAAAATTTTTGAATAAGGAGGAATAAAATGAGTAGGACAAATTTTATTGCATCTTTGATTATTGCTTTAATATTTGTATTTTCCTCAACTGTGATTGCTGCTCCAGTGACACAAACTATCAAATTTGACCATTTCGGCTATCGTCCAAATGATGTAAAGATAGCCGTCTTCACCGCCAATCCCGGCACAACAGTTCAAATCCGAAACACCAGTGATGCAGTCGTCTACACAATTCCCACCAATGGCGGCTCCATTACGAGCATGGGCGCAGATGACCAGCCAACAGGTGACACGGTATGGCAGGTGAACTTTAGTGGCTTCAACACGCCGGGTACATATCGGCTCTATGTACCTTCTATGAACCAGCAATCCTATGATTTCGTCCTCTCTGATGATGTTTATAATGAAGTCGGCAAGGTGGCGCTTAAGACCTATTATTATCAGCGATGCGGCGTGGCACATCCTCAGCCGTTTGCTGCCTCGGCCTGGTCAGATGCACAAGTCTGCCATGGCTATTTAACTGCCTGTCTCCCGGCCACCGGCGCTCCCAACTATGGCCCGCTTGACCTGTCCGGTGGCTGGCACGATGCCGGTGATTACAATAAATATATCTGGGGTGACCTGGAATTGGCAATGGTGATGCTAATGATGGCCTATGAGAATAATCCGACTGCTTTCTATGATGGCCAGCTTACAGTCCCCGGCGGTTCCAACGGCGTCCCTGATATCCTCGATGAAGTAAAGTTCGAGATTGACTGGCTGCTGAAGATGCAGATGCCCAATGGTTCAGTGTTAAGCAGGGTGTGGGATGATTACGGCGGCGCACCTGATACCTGCCCGCCGTCTAATGCGGTTCATCAGCACCGCTATTATGCACCCGACCTGGATTCAGCCTGTATCTTTACGGGAAGCGTAGCGAAGTTTGCATACATCTGCCAGGGACTAGGAAACCCCTATGGCAATGTTGCGGCGTTAAAGGCAGCAGCTTTAAATACATGGAATAACTACATCCTGGCTCAGGGCGATGCACCGATGAAATGCTGGGCCGCGGCGGAACTTTGGCGGTTAGACCCGAGCGTTACCAGCGCCAAGAACTACGTGGAAAATTACCATCCCGATTGGGCAGTCTGGTGTGATGCTCTTTACCCAGAAACACACGCAGCGTTTACCTATATCCAGACACCCGGCGCAGATCCATGTATAGTCAGCAGGATGAAGGAAGGCCTTAGTTGGACAGTAGGCAACTGCTTCGACAATATGGGCCCGTACCGTAACTCTATGAATCCCGGCTACTATTTCTGGGGCTCAAACAAAATGCGCGGATCCCTGGGCTTTTTGATGGTTATGTGCGCAAAGTTAGGAGCAACGGGCTCTTATACTACAGCCCAAACCCTGGAGCTTGCCCAGGAATATCTGCACGCCATGCATGGGCAAAACGCCATGGGTATGGTTTATCTGACCAATATGGCGGCATACGGCGGCGAACATTCTTCGTTTATGTTCTATCATAGCTGGTTTGGAGCGGCAAAAGATCCTCAATCAGAGGCATGGTATATCGGCAAACCCGAAAGCATTCTCGAACCAGATTTCCCGTATTTCAAGGGTGTGGATAATTATGGCGTAAGCGATAATAACCCATCTACATACGGGCCATGCCCGGGCTTTGTGGTAGGCGGACCTAATAAAGATTACGCCGGCGGTGCGAACCCACCGGCCCGATCAACCTATTACGAAAAATTCTACCGTGACTGGGCCAGTGATGCTCCAAATGGTTTTTACAGGACAAAGGTCTGGGAGATTACTGAAAATTCAATCAGCTACCAGGCGCCTTATGTAGCATTGGTTTCGAGCTTTATGACGGAAGGGTCAGCGCCTCCTCCGGATACGACACCGCCGGCAGCGCCGAGCGGTCTTACAGCAACGGCCATCAACTCCAGCCAGATAAATCTTGACTGGGCCAACAACAATGAAAGTGACCTGCTCAATTACACTGTTTATCGCAGCCAGACTTCGGGAGGTCCATATTCAGTGGCAGCCTCAAATGTAACTGTAAGCGCATATTCCGATATAGGTTTGGATGCCTCTACCACTTATTATTATGTGGTGACGGCAACAGATACATCCGGCAACGAGTCAGCATATTCAACTCAGGCAAGTGCGACTACGCTGAGCAGCGCAAATACTATGCATGTAAGTAATATTGCTCATGGCGGGCAAAAAGGTAAAAGTCCAGGCAGATGGGTCGATGTCTACATAGTTAACAACACCGGCTCGCCTGTTACAGGTGCAACTGTTACCGCCACATTCGAAGGTTTTGATAATCAAACCGGGCAAAATGTTATTGAAACTAAAACCGGTGTCACTGACACAGCCGGCAAGGCACGTGTTGTTTCAGTAGTGGATACCGGCTCAGTGTGCGTTGATAATGTTACTCATGCGACACTTACGTATGAACCAGGACAAAATGTCGTAACCTGCGCAAATTGGTAATTGGCAGCGACACATAGTTTTTAAAAAATTGCCCCGCCTGGAAACGGGCGGGGCTTTTTACTTTAAATAGAGATAAGGAGGCAGAAATGAACAGGGCATTTTTGATAATTTTGATACTTATGTTTGTGTCAGCTTCTTTAGTGTTCGCAGCAAATGATAATATTACAATCAATACAGGAACTGTGTTGAATAACGTCCCATCACCTTGGCTGGGGGTAAATTATGTCGCCTTCTGGGACAGCATCCAGGGAAGCGTCAAGAGCAGAGAGGCATTGCGAAATGCCGGGATAGAGCTAATCCGTTTCCCGGGTGGAGCGCCCGGCGACTGGCTTAACTGGAGCAATCCCTACGGAGGCGGGGCTTCTTCCACCAGCACTATGGATTTATGGAACTATGCCCAGGGGGTCGGGCCCAATGTCAGGCTGGTACTCCAGACAAATCCGACATCAAACATTAATGTGGGCGAAACTGTGCCCAATGACTCTTCTGGGGAACATGCCGCCGACTGGGTCAGTTACTGCAAGGATAACAACATAGGCGCCAAATTCTGGGAAATCGGCAATGAACAGGACATCGAGCTTGTTAATGATTATGATTGGGCTGCCTACCAGTGGTATCTTGATAAATTCGGAGAGCAGGCCGCCGCGATGAAAGCCCGCGATTCTACTATTACGATAATGGGCAACGTCGGGACTAACACCTGGTACTGGTGGGGCTTGCACAGCTTAAATATGTTTCTAAATACGCATGGCAACAGGTATGGCACCGGTCTTGCGGATGCAGTTTCATTGCATTGCTATGATGCTCCAGCCAGGGCAACATGGGCCGATATAGCCCCGAATGCACAGAATTGGCAGGGGCGTATGGACTTTATCAGGTCGGCCATCCTTGAAAATGATACACGAGAACTGCCGGTATATATTACTGAGACCAGCGGCGCCCTTGGGCCAGGCAATCCCGGCAGCCTGGCAGCCCAGATGGCACGAGCATTAGGCGATGCGGACTGGATTGGTGCGTTACGTAACAGCGGCGTAAAGGGGATAACTCTTTTCGGCTGCATTCATAATGTATCGCGAAACTGGGGCCTGCTTTATGGTTCAGGTGAAAGGGGGCCAGCCGGCGCTGAGGATTCGCCGACACCCGGATATTATGTCCTGCCCCTCTGGATGAAAGCCGGCAGCACCGTTGTTGGGATAAGCGGCCTGACCGACCCTGCACTGACACTTAGCGCCTATGCCAGCACAAAGACCGGCAGCGTGCAGGTGATGTTAATCAATAAGACAGGCGCGGCGCGCTCGGTAGCCGTGAGCTTTGCTGGTTTCGATCCCACAGGCAAAGGAGTAGCAATTTACGAATTAAGGCCT
>CAYSKP010000099.1:0-6419 GCA_964431645.1 uncultured Pirellulales bacterium | reverse complement strand
GCGCGGAAAAATCTCTTTGCTCTTTTGGAAAACCTGCCTGCTCGAGGCGAGCATCGAGGTCTTTTTGCAATGTGAGCAGTTGCTCTGCGCCTTTTTTGACGCCGACCCAGATAACTCTTGCGGACCTGCCGCCAAATGAGCCGACGGATTCGATATCGAGATCAAATTTCTGATAAGATTGTACGAGCTGACTCGTAATTTCTTTTACCTGGGCTAACTGCTCTTCGCTTATTTCGCCTAAAAATTTCAGGGTCAGATGAATACTATTTGGCTCGACCCATTTGATGTCACCTTTTTTGACAGTGACCTTTGAGGCAATCTGCTTTTGCAAATCAGCGATTGCTTTACGTATTTTTTCGTCGATATCAATTGCTATGAATACACGCATACGTCTCGCCTTATTTTCCCTTCTCGACAGGAGGAAAACGATACCAAGTATCATCACTAAACCTGAACGGAATCAATCCTATAAAACCCCCTGTGCCTTTTGAATGAAATACTATCAGAGACCCATCGACCGCTTTGCCCATGCACAGAGCATCCCAGTTTACGAACATAAAAAATAATATTGGAATAGGAGAAACGTCACTTTTCTCATTTCTCTTAATTATCAAGAGTCCTGAAAGCTGGCGTGCCTGGTCTTTATTGACAGTATTAAATAAAAGCGGGTCTGGCGGCGGAGCTCCCTCTTGAACCACTGAACCCATTCCCGGACGAAATTTGCCACCCTGGTTATATCTCCAGTTGGCGAAGCGTTGACCGTTTTTGAGCGATTGGATTTCAGAGATGAAACTGCATTCCTGCTGATAATGCTGCATCTTCATTTGTCCGGTGCCGTCTCTTATTGATTGGCTTACTATTTGCTGTAATTCCTTAGACGTTTTTTCTTCTACCGTTTGAACTTGTGTTACGTCTTCTATAACGACAACGCTGTCGGCCTGTGCGTAACAAGGGTCACCGCCATATAAAAGCTGTGTTAGTGATGCTTTGGTTTTAGGATTACCATTGATAAAACCCTTGTCAGAATAATGCCCCGCGATAGAGGGACACATTCCATTCCGGCAATACCCCGCATAATATAATGGTGAATAGCCCATGTAACCCAATAGGGGATAAACGCTTTGATTTGCATCGAGGGGAACAAGAGGCGGCAACTTTGATGGATATTTCGGAACCTGAAAAGCACAGCCGGAGACTGATAGTATAACGCCAATCAAGCACAGATAAAAAGTTCGTAAGGAGGTCTTATCAACTGAAACCTTAAGCTCTCGATTTAAATCCCGGTCCGTCTTAAAGTTCTTTCTCATTTTCTGCTCCCCAGTATTTTTTAAAATTTCACAAATTTACGAAGCTCATTTAATCGCATATCGATGTTTTTTCTTTTAATTTTTGTGAGGGGTTTGAGGGAGAAATCGGAGATGGTAAATGAGGCGATGACGGTGCCGCAGGCGACGGCTTTTTTGAGGGTCGCAAAATCGGTTTTGTTTTGGCTTGCCAGATAGCCCATAAAGCCGCCTGCGAAGCTGTCGCCAGCGCCTGTGGGGTCTTTGACGATTGTCGCAGGATAGGCAGGTAAAACAAAAAGCTCGCCTTTTTTGGTGCGGATTATTGAGCCGGACTCGCCCTTTTTAATAACTACGACTGAAGGACCAAGTTTTTCGATTTTTGCGGCCGCAGTGATGAGATTATGGTCACCTGACAGCATCCTTGCCTCGGTCTCATTGAGGACGAGGCAGTCGATTTTTTTAAGGAGGCGTTTCAATTCCGGCAATGCATTATTAATCCAGAGATTCATCGTGTCGGCCGCAACGAATTTTGGATTATTGAGCTGGTCAAGGAGCTTTATTTGCAAAATGGGAGCGGTATTTGCCAGGAAGACGAATTTACTGTCTTTATAGATATCGGGCATTATCGGCGGATTTTCAGCAAGGACATTCAACTCAACGGCATCGGTTACGGCCTCATTCATAGCCCCTGCGTAAGAACCGGCCCAGCGGAAGGTCTTGCTTGTTTGACGCATCTCGAGACCGGCGAGGTCGATATGGCGGCCTTTGAAAACCTTTTTTAAAATAAACGGGCAATCGGCGCCGATTGCGCCCAGGAAACGGACGGGCGAAAAGAAGCTGGCAGCCATGCTGAAATATACGGCCGAGCCGCCGAGACAATCCTTGCTTACGCCGAAGGGTGTTTTAACGGTATCAATGCCGATAGAGCCTGTTACAAGCAGTGACATATCATTTCCTATATAATCTTCTTTTAAATTCGTTTTTAAAATTGCTTTTATCTTTTTGCATTATGCTTTGTATTTTGCCTTTTACTATTTGCTTTTACTATTTTTCTGCAAATTTTTGTAGTGTATTATCAATCCGCTTTAGGGTTTTTTCTTTGCCCAATAATTGGACGGAGTCGAAGATGGGCGGGCTTATGTTAGAGCCGGTGATGGCGACACGCAGGGGCTGGGCGACTTTGCCGAGGCCGACTTTATTGGTTTCGGCCAAGGAACGAAGCATATCCTCGATACCCTGCTCAGTAAGCTCAGGCATTGCATTTAATTTTTCGCGGACGAGTTTGAGCATTTCGAGGCCGTTATCCTTTAATAAAACCTTCTGGACAGACTTTTCATCGTATTCAATCCGGTCATCGGCGGTGAAGAGGAACCTGCACTTGTGCTCGATATCGGCAAGGGTCCTTGCGCCTTCGCAGATTTTGATAAGGCGTAAAAGCATCTGGTCATCGGCCTTTGCGATTGGCGAATCTGCTGCCTTTAAATATGCCTTCAAATGTTCGAGGAGTTTTTCAGGGCCAAGCATTTTCATATGCTCAGTATTGAATGCAACCAGCTTGCCTCTATCGAAGAGGCTGTTTGATTTGGTAAGGCGCGTGACATCGAAACTTTCGATTAATTCTTCAAGAGGCATAATTTCTTTTTCACCGCCGGGATTCCAGCCGAGAAGCGCAAGGAAATTAACAAGTGCCTCGGGGATATAGCCGCTTTTAAAGAAATCGACAACGTTTATTTCCGGCAAGGTTATGCCTATGTATTTTGCCATCGCTTCAATCGCGGGTTCATCGGGGACGTTGTCGCCTGCGAGAAATTTACCGAGCTCCTCGAATGTAATATTGCCGATAATCGCAAGGGTATTAAGATCGGTATCGGGCTGGGCCTTGATTGCCCTGCGGAGTGTCTGAGGCCGCTCGCGCTTGGAAAGTTTGCCGCCGGACTCGCTGATGGTGACAGACATATGGGCATACTGGGGCAAATTATCGAAACCGAGGGCCTCCCACAAGGCCTTTTGGCCGGGGGTATTCATTAAATGTTCCTGACCCCTTAATACGTGGGTGATACCCATCAAATAGTCATCGATTACGCATGCGAAGTTATACGTGGGGAAGCCGTCGCTTTTCAAGATTATAAAGTCGCCGAGCTCGGCGGAGTTGAACGAGACCTGGCCGCGAATTATATCATCGACAACGATTGTGCCTTCGGGCATGGCAAAACGGATTGTGACGGGCCTGCCTTCGGCCTTTGCCTTTTCGACATCGGCATCAGTTGGAAATACGGCGGGCCTTTGATATACAAAACCTTTTTTCTCTTTTTCGGCTTTTTTGCGGAGTTTTTCAAGCTCTTCGGATGTTTCAAAGCAATGATAGGCCCTCTGCTCTTCGAGGAGCTGCTTTATATATTTATCATATAAATCTCTTCTCTGGGACTGAAAATATGGCGATGAAGGGCCGTCGACTTGCGGGCCTTCATCCCAGGCAATTCCCAGCCATTTCAAATCGTTTATGACCTGCTGTGCGGCGGTCGGGGTGTTGCGCTTGAGGTCGGTATCCTCGATGCGCAGGATGAACTTGCCTCCTGTTTTGCGGGCCAAAAGCCAGTTAAAAAGCGCAGTTCGGGCGCCGCCTATATGCAGATAACCCGTCGGAGACGGGGCAAATCGGGTTACAACCATTATTTAAAACTCCAAAAAAGCATAAAACGGCTTTACAATACGGATTATGAGCCGCAATGTCAATTTGCAAAAGCATTTTGATAATTAATGACGAAAGTATATAATGAGTTTTAGTATTCTTTTGCTTTTTAACGCTTAAAAGAGGATTAAGGTGATTTACTTACATAAAAACTATAAAGCCGGATATAAGGCTTTATTCCTATTATCTTTCCTATTAATGGGGATATCGCAGGCGTTTGCTGCCGATCCTTGTTTTAGCGATCCAAACGCATTAATAGGACAGGACACAAAACTTCTTACATTTGGCGAAACGGATGTAACGAAAAGATTTAATATCTGGAACGACAGCAACGATGCCAACAGCGTTCTTCGTTATACACTCGATATTAACGGGGCCGATGCCAATTACTTTTATTTCGGGATAAAGGGAGTAAATGAGGTAAACGGCGAATCATACGGTGTCGGCGATAAACAGGAGCATACGATAAGCGTTCAATCGCATTCAAAATCGTTAATCGCGGATATTATTATTAAGCAGGTATTCGACAGTAATGATCCCAATGAGGTAAATGATTTAAATAATTATTCTTATATCGACTTAAGCGCACCTATTGAAGAGCCGAATGAAGAACCTAACAATCCTACTACAAGCACGGTTATAGGCCTGAGCACAAGCCATATTACAATGTCAGGAAATGTTGTTTCCAAAAGGTTCAGGATATGGAACAAGGGGACAGAAGAGCTCAATTATACGCTTGCAATTGTGGGAGAAGACTCAGATTATTTCTGGCTGGACAGCGAGGACGGCAATTCAGCAGGAACGTATGATATAAAAACTCACACGGTTTTCGTCGATTACGAAGACCTGCACAATACAACTTTACATGCCCAGATAGAAATAACAGATGATAATGATGATACGGCTTATATCGATTTGACGGCGACTGAAACGATAGCTACTCGAGTTTTTTATGTCTCGATTGAGGAGGCCTTGGAGGACGGGGAGCCCAACTTCAGCATGTATATCGAGACAGACGCAACAGTTACAGATATTAATTTTACAACCCCTGAGGGCGAAATACATTTAATAGATGAGGTTGAGGAAGACGAAGAGACCGGCATCCAATATTGGTATTTTCTGGACGATCCAAACGACTTTGCTGATTTTGGGGACGGTGAATACAAAATCGAAGTAACTTATGATGATAATGACACAGCAGAGACTTTGATTAACTTCGGGATTCCCAATAAGCCGGGAACGATTGCCTGGCCGACACAGGAGCCGGTATTAACGCAGCCGGAATATGATGAAGGCGTTGTAAGCCCGGTGAGACTGGAATGGGAAAAATGCACGGACGCAAGTGTTAATTTAATCAGGATTGGCATTCAAAAGGAAGATGACTTTGAGGCCAATTCGATATATCTCGAATACAGCAAAGGGACAGTAAGGTCATCGGCAGTTAAACTTACGCCGGGGACATGGATTACACAGCTTAGTTTCGGGAAATGGTACCAGGGAAAAAATGAAGATGGAATCGAGTACGAGGTCGGCAGATGTTTAAGGAGCTACAGCAGCTTCAATGTAATGAAGTGGTTCGGGACGAATGAAGAAGACGGCTATAAAAATCATACGCTGAAGCTGATTGACTGCGAAGGCACAGAGGTGACATTTAAACTTACGGGCGGCGGCTCGGGTGAAGTATTGGGCGATGACTGCGAGTGTGAAGGCATAGAGCTTACCGGGACTACAGAGAAATCGGTGTTGAAAATTTCAACTAAAAAAAGCATCAAAACTAATATTGATGGTGATATTGCTGCAGACGGCGATATTAAAGCGATAATAGGGCGAAACGTAAATCTGTCGGGAGATATAACAATTGAAGGCGCAGTGAGCTCGATTGCTTTGAATCGTTTGATCGGCGATTGCAATATTAACATTAACGAACCAATTTCGGAAAAAATTACAACATGCGCACTGGAATTCGGCCAGGCAGATAATCTTATTTTAGATAGCCAGATACCAATACGAAGCTTAAGGGCGGTAAGGTGGATAAACGGCTCATTGAATGCGCCGTGGATTTCATCTTTATATGTAAATGGCAATTTCGGTGCAGATATAAATTTGGATGGCGGCAATCCAAAAGGCATAACTTTGAAGAAGATGAATGTTCGAGGAATTGTAGATTCCGGCTGGACAATCGACGGCAACTGCGGAAGCATACAAATTGGGGCATCAACGTGGACCTCAACAGGAACAATTAACGGTTCTGTGGGGACATTTAAGGCGAAGGGCAACAGAAAGACAGGGCTGGAGGCAACGCTTTCGGGTGCCTTGCCGTCCGATGGCCGCTGGATACTCCCTTTTGTCGGGCCGTTGGGTGCCGCCATTCGCTCCATCATCATGTTGGTGATAATGTTGGAATAAATACCAAAGCCCAAGTTATCTATGCGCGAGGCATCATA
>CAYSKP010000098.1:0-8952 GCA_964431645.1 uncultured Pirellulales bacterium | reverse complement strand
GCCCTGAGCGAAGCCGAAGGTATGGCCGTGTCACAAAAAAATTAACAAAACAGTTTGCGGCAGACGTACAATTTACGTATATTAGTATGTCTATATTTTTAGTTGGCAATTTTGGAAAGGTAATAGATGGGCTCAGTATTGCAATCGCTTATTAAGCTTCAGAGCGTTGAAAATCGCCTGCGTGCGGCAAAAGCAAAGCTTGCCAGATGCAGAAGAAACGTCATTATACAGGAAAATCAAATACGAACACTTCAAAACGCACTCGAAGCAAAGAAAGAGGAAATTCTGTTAACAACCATTCAATCGGACCGTCTCGAGCTCGAACTTAAAACACGCGATGCCGATATCGCAAAGCTTCGGGCATCACTAAATACCGCGCGCACCAATAAAGAATACGCAGCAGTTCTCACGCAATTGAATACCACGCGCGCCGATAATTCCAAAATAGAGTCTCAGATTCTTGAGCTTATGAAGGATATCGAAGCTGATAATACCGAGATTCAAAAACTTCAGCAGCAAATTGATGAGCAGAAGGCAAAACTCGAACAGGTCCGCAAAGACTCCGAGCAGCTCGCGACAAAATATGAAGCTGAGGCAGACCAGATTCAGTCGGAATGGGACGAGGCCGCCACGCACGTCCCGCCCGACCAGCTCGAGGTTTTCAGGCGGGTTGCTGAGACTTACGACGGCGAGGCCGTTGCTGTTATCGAGCAAAACCAGGGCAGGACAGGCGCATTTACCTGCGGCGGTTGCTTTATGGGTGTCACTGATGAAACTGTTAATCAGCTTATGACAAAAGATGATATTGTTCGCTGCGCTAACTGCTCCAGAATCCTTGTGGTTCCGGCTCAGGAATAAAAAAATTGATTATCGTTGATTGATAATTGATAAGTGCTGCGTTTTTATAATCAATAATCAATCATCAATTATCAATTAGTCCTTATCGGGGAATATCTTGGCAGAAAATTTAATAGCACATATCGATGGCGGAAGCAGGGGTAATCCGGGCCCTGCAGCGTCCGCATTTGTTTTAACAGATTCCAATGGAAAACAAATACAGGCAAAGGCCTTTTACCTCGGCAAGGCAACCAATAATTTTGCCGAATACACCTCAATTCACAAGGCCCTCGAGGCCGCTAAATCGCTGGGCGCCTCCCATATTACGGTTTATAGCGACAGTGAATTGCTTGTCCGTCAGCTAAATGGTGAATACAAAGTAAAAAGCGAACAGATTAGGCCGCTCTATGTCAAGGCTTTCGAATTGCTCGCCTGCTTTGAGAACTGGCAGCTTCGTCATATCTTCCGTCAGGATAACAAAAAAGCAGATGAGCTTGTAAATCGTGCTCTTGACAGTAAAAAAGATATTGAAATGAAAAGCACAAGCTTAAAAAAAACAAAGCCCATCCGCCTTGGTGTTTTGATTAGCGGCGGCGGCACGACCCTCTTAAATATTGTCGATTGTATAAAGAAAGGCTCTCTTAATGCCGAAGTCGCCGTAGTTATAAGCTCACGTTCAACCGTCGCCGGCGTCGAACGTGCAAAGGCCGCCGGTCTGGATGTTAAAATCATTCGCACAAAAGATTATCCTGATATAGATGATTTCAGCAGGTGCATTGAAAAAGAATTGCTTGCAGCCAAGGTAGACCTCGTTATTCAGGGCGGCTGGCTTTGTCTGTGGAAAATCCCTGCGTCACTGGAAAATAAGGTTATGAATATCCACCCTGCCCTTTTACCCAGCTTCGGCGGACAGGGCATGTGGGGTCATCACGTTCACCAGGCCGTCTTGAAAAAAGGATGCAAGGTCTCAGGTTGCACCGTGCATTTCTGCACAAACGAATATGACAGCGGCCCGATTATCATTCAGCTATGCTGCCCTGTAAAAGATGATGATACGCCCGATACGCTTGCGTCAAGGGTATTCGAGCAGGAGTGCGTCGCATATCCTGAGGCGATACGTCTATTCGCCGAAGGAAAATTGAAGATTGAAAACGGCCGCGTCAAGATTTTATATTGAATTACATTAATGACCAGACAAGAAAAGTGGATACTTACGAATTTCATAGTTGTAGTTTTAATTACTGCCATAGCTGTTGCCGGAATGGTTGAATTGAAAAATTTTGTCAATCGTTCGGAGGCAATGCGTGCGATGCAGCAGCTTCAAGAGGCTGTTGCTCAATACAAACAGAAAAATGGCTTCCTGCCGCCTGAATCCTACATTGAGGGCATCAAACAGAACTTTGAAGGGCAATTGCGGCTTGGTCATCTTTACTACAGGGCAAGATGGATTGGTTTTGATGCTAAGCCCGATACAGTGGTTGCTTATGTTAAAAGAAATTATCATTCCTTCTTTATTCCCTCCGGCGTTATTGTTCTTACATTTGACGGGCAGGTCAAATGGATGAATAAAGCTGATTTCGATAAGCTCATTAAACCTCAGCAAACCCCCCTTGAACTTGAACTGAGTCCAAAATAAATTCCAAAATAGAAACGTTCCCTCAATAAACAAAAGAGGCGCTAATGTTTGTTAACTTAGCGCCTCTTATTATTTAAACTCTATTTGTTTTAAACTGCCGCTTTTTCTGTCTTTTCCGGCACAGGAGCCTCAAAGCCTTCCAGCTTGAGGTGCTCCTCATCCTGCACATCGATCTTGATTAGATTCTTGCCCTTGAACTCGCCTCGCAGCACCGCCTCAGAAAGCGGGTCTTCGATATAATGCTCGATTGCCCTTCTAAGAGGTCTTGCGCCGAATTCAGGATTATAACCCTTCTCGATAATGAATTCCTTTGCGCGGTCTGTTAATTCGAGCTTAAGCCCGTGCTCGGTAAGCCGTTTGAATACCTTTGCAAGCTCGTAATCAACAATCGTCTGCAGATTCTCTCTCGACAGCGGCTTAAAGACGATAATATCATCGACGCGGTTCAAGAACTCCGGCCTAAAATACCGCTCGACTTCTTTGTGCAGCATGTCCTTCATCTTCTCATAATTGGCTTCCGGCGTCTTCTTGCCGAAACCAAAGCCGGTATTGTTCTTAATCAATTCAGCGCCGATATTGCTTGTCATAATCACTACGACGTTCTTGAAGTCAATCATCCTGCCGAAACTGTCGGTCAGACGTCCTTCATCCATTATCTGCAGCAGTATGTTAAATACATCAGGATGCGCCTTTTCAATTTCATCGAGCAGCAGCACCGCGTATGGTCTGCGTCTGATTCTCTCGGTAAGCTGTCCGCCTTCTTCGTAGCCGACATATCCCGGAGGGGCGCCTACAAGCCTGCTGACGTTGTGCTTCTCCATGAACTCGCTCATATCGAGCCGAACAAGTGCGTTCCTGTCGCTGAACATAAATTCAGCAAGCGCCTGTGCAAGCAGTGTCTTACCGACGCCGCTTGGCCCAAGGAATATAAAGCAGCCCATGGGCCTGTTCGGGTCTTTCATTCCGCTTCTGCTGCGGCGAACTGCCTTCGAGACCGCGGCCACCGCGTCATCCTGCGAAACGACCTGCTTATGAATCTCCTGTTCGAGCTCAAGCAGTCTTTGTGTCTCTTTCTTTTCAAGTCTGGTCAAAGGCACGCCTGTCATGTTGCTTACGACTTCCGCTATAACTTCGGCATCAACAAGCCCTGTTGCCTCTTTATTTTCCTCATACCAGTTCTTCTGCATCAATGTCTTGTCATTTAGAAGCTGCTGTGCCTCATCCCGAAGCGAAGCCGCCCGTTCGTAATCGGCATTGCGGACCGCCTCGTCTTTTTCGCGCTGCAGCTTTGTGATTTTTTCTTCCAGCTCGGCAAGGTTCGGCGGCGGTGTCATATTTTTCAATCTGACCCTTGCGCCTGCCTCATCGACAACATCTATCGCCTTATCAGGCAGGCATCTGCCCGTAATATAGCGTGTCGACATTTCGACTGCCTGGTATAGCGCCTCGTCGGTGAAACGGACCCTGTGGTGGGCCTCATATCTATCCTGAAGCCCATGCAGTATCTCAACTGTCTCATCTTTCGAAGGCGGCTCAACTATAATCGTCTGGAATCTCCGTTCAAGAGCTCCATCCTTTTCGATATGCTTTCTGTATTCATCGAGGGTGGTCGCGCCTATGCACTGCACCTCGCCTCTTGCCAGTGCCGGCTTCAAGACGTTCGATGCGTCGATTGCTCCTTCAGCGCCGCCTGCGCCTACCAGTGTATGCAATTCATCAATGAATAGTATGACGCTCTTGGCACGTCTGACTTCATTTATTACGGCCTTGATTCTCTCTTCGAACTGGCCTCTGTATTTTGTTCCCGCGACCATCATCGCAAGGTCCAAAACAACCAGCCGTTTGTCTTTAAGAATCTCAGGCACCTGTTTATTGATTATCTGCTGGCTTAAGCCCTCGACTATCGCGGTCTTGCCTACGCCTGCCTCGCCCAATAGCACCGGGTTATTTTTCGTGCGTCTGCACAATATCTGTATCAAACGCTCAATTTCCCGTTTTCTGCCAATGACGGGGTCAAGCTCGCCGTCTGCCGCAAGTTGTGTCAGGTCTCTGCCGAAGCTGTCCAGTGCGGGGGTCTTACTCTTTGGCTTTCCGCCCATTCCCGGTGCAGCCCCCGGCCCGCCAAGCTTCATATCCAGGCCTGTCGGCTCATTTGTATCAACCCCTGCCCCAAGAAGATTCAATACCTCCTGGCGGACGTCTTCAAGCCGAAGTCCAAGGTTCATCATTACCTGTGCCGCGATTCCTTCGGTCTCGCGCAGCAGGCCCAACAACAGGTGCTCTGTTCCCACATAATTATGATTAAGAGAACGTGCCTCTTCTATCGCGTATTCGATTACCTTCTTGGCACGGGGCGTGTGAGGCAGCTTGCCCATGGTGACCATATCCGGGCCGCTCTTGACAAGCTTCTCTACCTCTAAGCGCAGCTTCTTTATATCCACGTCTAGATTTTTCAATACCGTCGCACCGACGCCGCTTCCTTCCTTGACTAAACCAAGGAGGATGTGCTCGGTCCCGATATATTCATGATTGAAGCGCTGCGCTTCCTGATTGGCAAGCGCCATCACTTTTCGTGCCCTGTCTGTAAATCGCTCAAACATTTTTTTCCCTCGTTTGCTGCATTCTATGTATGTAATTTTAAAACGGAGTATTTATTCTCCGCATTCTATATTCTACGCTATTAGCTGGTCCTGTCAACGATTGACGATAGCTGGTAGGACTTCCATTAGTATTCTATCGAATTTTCACTTTGATTGTTCGTTTTCCGCCGTTTATATCGTTTATTCCTTATATTATCAGAACTTATATTAATAAAATTTTTCGATACTTTTTTGTGCTTAAAAACCCTGCCTCAATATCGGCCAGTTTCCCTTTCTACTTTCTATCTAATTAGCCGTTTTCTCACGAAAAACAGCACTTATATTACGAATTTATTTTACATTGAATGATGGTTAAAGTGGGTTGCGAGTGAAAAATGCTAAATTTATTTGTCGCTCAGCAGTTCTTTTTCTTCAATTCCGAAACGGCGACATATGCCTTTTAGATAGTTTCTATCTATTTCTTTCTGCTGAGTTGAGGGAATAGGAAACAATCTTCTAATTCCCTGTCTATCAGGACCTATGAATACACCATGACTGCCTTTGCCGCGAGATGAATCCCAATAAATACCCAAATTTTTCAATCTTCGTTTTATTGAATTAAATGAGTGCATTCCATTGCACCTAAAAAGGACTTAACCAGAAACAGTAAGCATCTCATCCGGAATTTGCTCTGAAGGTACTACTATATCAATCGCTGGCAGGTGCTTGCCTAATCTTTTGTTAGCATTCGTTATAATTCGTTCCATCAATTCAGATGGTAATTGCCTCTTCGATTCTCTTGCTTTTTGGTATATTTGCCAAATTTCTTTTGGGGCAGGGAAAAATGGTTCTATTTTGTTGGCTTTTGAATTCTCTATTTGGACTTCTATAATTTCTAAGAGTTCTGAAACTGCTCCTTCAATCGATTTGCCTTGTCCCATTACATCAAGTTCAAGGCAATGTGCGATAAAAGAATTTTTCTTCTCATTAGATGGATAGATAACAACTCTGAATTGAAATTGAATCGGCATTCTAAATTTCTTCCCTTGCATACTTTTAAATTTCTTCTCTAATGGACGTCCCTGCTTAACTGTAGCTTTTCTCATTATAGTCATAATGTTTATAGAAGTCAACCTTCCAAATCTCTAATCATTATCTCGCTGCCAAACTATACGAATTATTATCGGTCTGGTGCAGTAAAACTGAAGGAAAATCTCTTTACATAATAAAACAAAGTCATTTTTCAATTTCTTAAAGACAATCGCTAAAAACCTGGTTCTTCCTCCACTCCAAATTTCATTTGTCCAATTTCTTGCTTTTTTCCTTTTCCCTTTTTACTTTCCATGCTTTTTATGATAATAAGATTCTTTTTAAACTCGAAGGATAATATGCCTCCGCAATTTGTTTTTGAAATGCACGATGTCTTTAAGTCCTATACAGACAAGCCGGTTCTTCGCAATATATCCCTTTCATTTTATTACGGCGCAAAAATAGGCGTAGTAGGTGAAAACGGCTCCGGCAAAAGCACCCTTTTAAAAATTATGGCAGGCATTGATAAAGACTTTCAGGGCGAAACTAAGCTCTCTTCCAAAATGAAGGTCCGCTACGTCGCCCAGGAACCTCAAATTGATTTAAATAAGACCGTCCGAGAAAATCTTCTCATTGCCATCCGGCCCACCCTCGATATGGTCGATCGCTTTAATAAAATATCCGAGCAGCTTGCTGAACCAATGCCAGATGATGCGCTGAATAAGCTGATGGAAGAGATGAGTATTCTGCAGGATAAACTCGATGCATGTCAGGGCTGGGAGACCGACCGCTTCATCGATATCTGCGCCGATGCCCTGGTCCTGCCGCCTGACGATGTCCCCGTCAGCCGTCTTTCCGGCGGCGAACGGCGCCGCGTCGCCTTGTGTATGGCCCTTCTTGAAAAGCCTGACCTGCTGCTTTTGGATGAGCCGACAAATCATCTCGATGCCGAAACAATCCAGTGGCTCGAAGCCGCCCTTCGCGATTATCAAGGCACGGTAATCATAGTGACACATGACCGCTATTTTCTCGATAATATCACCAAGTGGATTCTCGAGCTCGATAAAGGCAGGGGACTTCCATTCGAAGGAAATTATTCATCATGGCTGAGGCAGAAATCGGAACTGCTGCGTGTTATGGAGAAAACCCAGTCGGCGCGTCAAAAGACCCTCGTACGCGAACTTGAGTGGATTAATACCTCCGCAAGTGCCAGAAACGTAAAAAACCAGGCGCGTATTACCGCTTATCATAAACTCGTTGCCGACTCCGATGAAGACCGCCGCGGCGATGTCGTGATACAGATTCCCTCCGGCCAGCCCCTGGGCAATAAAGTCCTTGTCTTTAAAAATGTTTGCAAAAGCTACGGCCAAATGCCGCTGATTGATGATTGTTCTTTTGAATTGCCCCGAAATGCCGTAGTCGGCGTAATCGGCCCAAACGGTATCGGCAAAACCACGCTTTTTAAGATGATTACAAAACAGGAAAACCCCGACTCCGGCTCAATAGAAATCGGCGAGAGTGTCTCCATCGGCTACGTCGACCAGGAGCGTGACAGTCTCGACCTTAATAAAACCATATTTCAGGAAATCTCCGATGGAATGGATAAAATCGATGTCGGCAATTTAAGTATCGCCTCCCGTGCCTATATCGCCCGTTTTAATTTCAGGGGCTCACTCCAGCAAAAAAAAGTAGCGGAATGTTCAGGCGGTGAATTGAACAGGATTCATCTTGCGAAGATGCTTCGCTCCGGCGGTAATCTCATTCTCCTGGATGAGCCAACCAATGACCTAGATGTCGATACCATGCGTGTCCTCGAGCAGGCGATTATCGATTTCGAAGGCTGCGCAATGGTAATCAGTCACGACCGTTTCTTCCTCGACCGCATCTGCACGCATCTTTTGATATTCGAAGGCGGCGGCAAAACGCAGTGGTTCCAGGGCAACTTCGCCGCCTACGAAGAAAAAATTCAAAAAGAAAATCCCGACCGTGTTGCTCATCGCCGCAGTAAATACAAACAGCTAAAACTGAAATGATAATTTATATTATGAAGAATAGTCTTTTGGCAGCTTTTATCTTTTTATTAATTCTGCTGTTACTTGCTCTTGCAGCCTGGCCCGCTTGGTTATTCTGGAAATTATTTTTGCCGCGTCTTGAATATTGGTATGTATTTGCATTTGCAAGTTTTATAGGCATCGGCTGTGCCTGGATATCTTTCTTTAGAACCTTTAGATCGAAACATTTAACAATACGAATAATTGAACAAATCATTATGTTTATAGTGCTTTGTCTTTTCATGTTATATTTCACAAATAACATTCTCTAAACTTTTGGAAATAATGATAAAAATATGTTGACGCAGGATTCAAATGCACTGAAAGGAAAAAATATGAAGCGAGTATTTTCAAAAAAGCAAATCGTCCGCCGTTTCCCCGGTAACCCCGTCATCACTGCCGATATGCTGCCGTTCAACTGCCGCGGCGTATATAACAGCTCCGTCGTCAAGCACGATGGCCGCTATATAATGGTCCTTCGCTGCGAGGGCTACAACTTCTTCAATTTCTTCGTCCTCGCCGAAAGCGCAAACGGCATTGACGGCTGGAAAATCGGCGAGATTATCCCGCTGCCCGAGGATGAAGAATACAAGAAATACGCCCGCGTCCAGTACGACCCGAGAATCACAAAAGTAGGGGACACATATTACGTGACTTACTGTGCCCATAGTAACGAGGCCCGCATGGCCATGA
Source organism: uncultured Pirellulales bacterium (assembly GCA_964431645.1). GTDB lineage: Bacteria > Planctomycetota > Phycisphaerae > Sedimentisphaerales > Anaerobacaceae > Fen-1362. Next base: position 127 of record CAYSKP010000098.1, on the reverse strand, counting down.
TGTCATCGAAGATGGCCGTGGGGACGCGGACGTAGCGGAGTTCGGCGTCGCGGAGGTACCAGACGTTGGCCGTATCCTTGGTCGGATCGGCCTTGACCGAGTCGACGGCCTTGTAGTACTGATCGGC
>CAYSKP010000097.1:0-24073 GCA_964431645.1 uncultured Pirellulales bacterium | reverse complement strand
CCATGAACACGAAACTGTTTTCTCGCACGCGGTTCAAATCGGTAATGCCATCACAGAAAAGAAAATGCTCGATGTCCTTGTGCAGGCCAATGAAAAAGGCTTATACGAGGCAATCACCGATTGCGGAGCAGGGGGGTTATCCAGCGCGGTCGGCGAAATGGGTGCTGAATTAGGTGCTGAAGTTGACCTCGATAAAGTGCCTCTAAAATACGCCGGCCTAAATTATACAGAAATATGGATTAGCGAAGCACAGGAGCGAATGGTCATTGCGGTAAAGCCCGAAAAACTTGACGAGATTATGAAAATATTCGCCGGCGAAAATGTTGAAGCCACAGTAATCGGCACATTCACAGATGATAAAATATTAAAATTGCGATACAAGGGCACTCTCGTCGGCGAGCTTAATATGGAATTCCTCCATGATGGTGTACCCAAGTATTCGCGTAAGGCAGTCTGGTCATCGAAGAAAACAGAACAGATAAAAACTAAAGAAAAAGATAATTATAACGATGAACTTCTGGCAATTCTCGGCTCTTATAACGTTGCAAGCAAAGAATGGGTAATCCGACAGTACGACCACGAAGTGCAGGGGGCATCCGTTATCAAGCCATTAACAGGTAAAACTAATGATGGTCCCAGTGACGCCGCTGTCGTAAGGCCAAAATATAATTCAGATAAAGGTGTTGCGATAAGCTGCGGAATGAATCCGTTCTATGGGGACATAGACCCGTATTGGATGGCGCTTTCCGGAATCGATGAGGCAATCAGAAATCTTATATGTGTTGGTGCAAAGCCCGACCGCATTGCTCTATTGGATAATTTCTGCTGGGGCGATTGCACCAGGCCCGAAACGCTCGGCTCATTAGTCCGTGCTGCCCAGGCCTGTTACGATGCGGCTATCGCATTCGATTCTCCTTTTATATCCGGCAAAGACTCTCTCAATAATGAGTTTAGGCGAGATGACGGCTCACGAATTTCTATTCCCGCGACACTGCTGATTAGCGCAATTTCATTAATCGAAGATGTAAATAAATGCGTAACAATGGACGTAAAAAACCCTGGCAATCTGCTTTTCATTGTCGGCGAGACTAAAAACGAGCTCGGCGGCTCACATTACTCGCTGCTCGATAAAAATAATTACGGCGAAGTTCCGAAAGTTGATTTAAAAACGTCGCCGAAGATAGCCGCCAAAGTAGCCCAGGCAATAGAAAATGGCCTTGTTGTCAGCTGCCATGATTGTTCCGAGGGAGGCCTGGCGGTGGCCCTTGCCGAAATGGCCTTTGCAGGGGGTTTTGGCATTGAAGCGGATTTACGCGGGCTTCCAAAACAAAAAGACTGCACACGAATTGATGCCCAGTTGTTCAGTGAATCAAATTCTCGTTACATAATCGAAATCGAACCAGCCAATTACTCTTCATTTGCCAAAATTATGCTGAATCTTCCATTCGGCCAAATCGGAAAAATAATAGATAATCCGATGCTCATAATAAAAGAGCCCAAAGGCCAAAAAATCATCAACGCTCAAATAAATCTGCTAAAAGAAGCCTGGCAAAAAACCTTTAATTGGTAATCTTTTAAAGAATTTTATCTTTAGTTTTATTCTTGATTATTTTGCCCATCTTATCTATATTGCCAACCTATTTCTTATAGGACTCACGTAGGTGAGCGAAACATTTAAATGAAGTTACGAACAAATACCTTAATTATTAAGTATTTAAAAACGTTGTTTAAGTCCAAAAACAAGGGATTGTTATATTATAGCACGATTTATAGTGTCACGGAGGTCATCTCAAGGTGAGGTGAGCACACAGCGCTTTGCTTTTTTTTTGAAGCATCAGGCAAATGTGACGTAATTCTTTTTTGAATAAGGGTTTATGTCTGTACACAGCTTTTTACGGCTTTTTAGAACAAGGAGTGTTTTTTAAATTGCTGCATTCCCCCTTTAGAAAGCCAGAAGGCGGTAAAGCCGTCTATGCCCTAAGCCGATAAATTTAAGTGTATGAAGAATATAAAGATAGGATTCTCGGTTGTTTCCCTGATTGTGCTATGCATTTGTCCGGCCGGCTGTGAAGACAAGTTCTGGAATCCCTCTCAAGTGGGTCGATTTAAACCAGTTCCTGCCGTAAATGTAATACTTGATTCATTGGGTGTTGCAGACGAAACACCGGCCGCCTGGGAAACAGGAGAAGAACCAAGACCCGCGGATGCTATCGCTTACGATACAGATTATGTGTTCGGGCCGGGCGATAATGTCATTATCAGTATCTATGAGCTCTTACAGGAAGGTCAGATGTATGCAAATCGCCTTGTTATCACCGAAACAGGCAAATTGTCTATCCCTGATGTCGGAGTCGTGAATGCCGCCGGTCTTACCGAGTCACAGCTCGAAGAAGAAATAAAACAAATCCTCTCTCCCAATATCCTTAAGGAGCCGTCGGTAACAGTAACATTGGAAAAATCCGAGGGCAGAACATATTCTGTTCTCGGCAATGGTGTTCCAAGACCCGGTCGATATGAAATACCCCGTTATGACTATCGCATTGCCGACGGCTTAGCCAACGCAGGCGGTATAAACCAATTCAATATCAGCTACATTTATGTCTCAAGGCAGGTTACAGGCGAAGAGACACCCGCCGAACCGCCGGCTACTCCAAAAGAATCACCGTTCAAGCCAACCATCGAAAAAGCAAGCATCCAAACTGAATCTCCCGAAGATATGATGGATGTAATTGCGCCAATGGCAAAACGCAAACAGCGCAGCGATATAGTTATCAGTTCAACAGAAATGGGGACATCACGCGAGTTTTCAGATGTCGCTCGACCAGAAACTCTCAACGACCAGGAAGACGGGCTTCAAACAATCTCCGAGGTTTCTGATGAAAAGACCGGCGATCGTTTAGCGGCAGCTCGCTCTTTGCCCGGCACTGAAGGGCGGATTGAGTGGATTTTTCAGGAGGGCCGCTGGATACCTGTCCAGGTAGGTATCCTAAAAACGATTGAGGGCCCGGTAAAAGAAGATGTTGAACAGGCCCAACCTCAACATACAGGCAAAACCGCTACAGGCTGGAACCAAATCGGCGGAAGCGGGGTACAAAGACGCGCTATAAGAATTCCTGCTGATAAACTCCTTGGAGGCGATCCCAGATACAATATTGTAATTAAACCTGGCGATAACATTCACGTCCCGGTTGATATTATTGGTGAATTTTGTATTATGGGTAACGTCAACAACCAGGGGTTTATTAATATAACCGGCAGGCCTATGACTCTGAAAATGGCTATAGCAGCCGCAGGCGGCCTGGGACCTTTGGCTTGGCCCAAAAAATGCGAAGTCGTTAGAAGAATTGGCAAAAAACGTGAAGAAATTGTCCTGGTGGATTTGGATAAAATCGCATCCGGTGAACAGCCTGATTTCTTTATAAAACCGAATGATTTAATCAATGTCGGAACGCATCCGTCGTCCAGATATCGAGCAGTGCTGCGAAATGCATTCAGGGCAACTTACGGCTTTGGTTTTGTTTACGACCGTAATTTCGCAGATCTTGATTATGGAACATACGGACCATTCGATTGGATATTTTAAAGGATTTGTATTGTATCAGCTGATTACATGTTAATTGCCTTCGACGGTTACTTTTCAGCAAAGCTGCTTTTTTGCAGACCAGATACAAAATAGATGAGTATGGAAGACAACATTACCACATCTGCAACTGACGTTCAAAATGCGCAGTCGCCAAAACAATATTGGCGCCAGATCGGAATACATACATATCTTCGAATCGTCATACTCGGCGGGTTGCTCTACTGGCTCTTTCATAATGAACTAAATAATATTGTCGGGCGATGGCTCACCGACAGCAGCTGGTCTCATGGCTTTATTATACCTCTTTTCAGCTTGTATTTTCTAAACCAGTCAAAACAGGAAATTCTTAACACCCGCCCCAGGACCAGCTATATAGGTTTTCTTCTGTTCATTGGAGCCATTCTTTTTTATATTTTCAATACAATCAGCCCCGCCGGATATGGGTATTTCAGACAAATCTCCACAGTTGGTGCCCTTGGCGGTGCAGTCCTGTATCTTACCGGCTGGCAATTAACGAAATACCTCTGGCTTCCTGTCGTATACCTGTTTTTTGCTGTGCCGCTGCCGGATGAAATTTTAAGAACCGCAACTATACCGATGCGCCTCTGGGCCGCAGCTGCTTCAACTGCGATATTGAACCTTTTTCCAAATATGGATGCCACAGCCAATGGTGTTATAATAGATGTTATATACAAGGGTGTTCACCTCGAACCGCCTCTCGATGTAGCTGAAGCATGCAGCGGAATGCGACTTCTTATGACATTTTTCGCACTTGGGGTCGCAATGGCATACATCCATTACAGGCCGCCATGGCAGCGCCTGATTTTGCTGGCCAGTACTGTCCCGATAGCAATCCTTTGCAACATAGTCAGAGTAACTATAACTGGTTTCATTTACGTTCTGGGCGATCCTCAGTATGCACAGGGAATTTATCATGACCTCCTGGGAATGGCCATGCTGCCGCTGGCGTTTGGCCTGTATGGAGTCCTGGCATGGTTTATGGAAAATCTTTTTGTTGAAAACGATGATGATAAAACTCCTGATATCGTCGTCAGGAAACGCTAACTTTTTAAAATAAAATGACAAAGAGCCTGATAGGGACAATTAGAGCATATTATTTTCAGCCGGCATTTCTTATATGCGTCATTTTGCTGGCAATCACCGCTTTAAGTATGTCAAAGTTTTCAAGAAAATATGAGCCGCTGCCTTTGAAAAAATCGCTCAGCGATCTCAATGTGTCACAGCTGCGTCCATATAAAGTCGTTTCTAAAGCTGAAATTGAAAATCAGGAAATTCTCGAAACACTCGGCACCGAAGATTATATTCAATGGACATTAGAAGATACGTCTGTTTCTGCCGAAAGCAGCGCTCGTTTCTGCATGCTTTTTATAACGTATTACTCGCTGCCTGATATCGTCCCGCACAGGCCGGAAGAATGTTACATTGGCGGCGGCCTCCAGGGTATCAAATTTGAAAATGTTGTCCTCAAAGTAAAAGATCTCAATATTGAAAAGGAAATAAAAACACGTTATCTCGTGTTCGCCGATACCAAATCGGATTCTCTGCTCGGTGGCGGGCCTTTTCCTGTTTTATATACTTTTAATGCTAACGGCAAATACGGGGACAGAGACGACACACGAAATACTTTAAACAAAAACCTCTTCGGAAAATTTTCGTATTTTTCAAAAGTTGAATGGAAATTCTACAACAACACAAATGGACGCCTCCTTTATCCCAATAAACAGGAGGTTATAACGGCAAGTGAAAAATTGTTAGCGATTATTTTACCTGCTCTCGAAAAAGACCATTGGCCGAGCGGCCTATGGTAATTAAATAGATTATTTTGTTGAATTCTGTCAGTTGATTTAAAGGAGCAAATTTAATGGCGAAAAAAAGGCTCAATAGAAAAGTGGCGCTGATTGGCTTCATATTCTTTGTGTTCATAGTTATAGCAATAATAGGTGGATTCATCTATCTAAGCGGAAATCCCGAAAAATTTATGAAAGATGGTGACGCCGCCATATTATCCGCCCATCAAACAACTGACAAAGACCAAAGAAAAGAATTATATAAACAAGCCGAACGTAATTATCGAAAAGCTTTTGGCCATTCTAAAACAGATGAATTTAAGATAGAAATGCTTTACCGGCTTATGGATCTTTATCTCGATACAGAGGAATGGCGCGATGTAATGAGCTGCTGGAATTCCATTATCCGCCTCGATTCTAAAGATATAAAGGCAAGATATAATCGATTAAAATATTTTTATATTATCGCGCAAATTATACCAGGCCCTGTATGGCAGGAAATCGCTGCACAATCCTCTGAATTGATAGATATTATAGAAAAACCTGGTGCTTCATCCGAAATTGCGGCCGCAGATATTTCAAAATGGGAAATTGACCAACTCAAACAACCTGGTGATTCATCTCATAAATTAGGACCTTATCTCCATTTGATACGAGGAAAGGCAAATTTCTCTATCGCCAAGCTTGGTATGGTTACCAATAAGGAAGAATCTCTTAAATCTGCTATTGCTGATTTTGAAAAAGTTAAACAGCTTGAGCCCCAAAATCCCGATTCCTATACGTTTTTGGCACAGGCAACCGCTTTCGCGGGGGATATAGAGGCATCTAAAGGTAATTTAGATGCTAAAACTAAAGCACAGCAGGACGCTATTGAATTGCTTAATGAGGCAAATAAAGCTACTAATAATGATATCTCAATTAATATAACTCTTCTGAATATGAAGCACGAATTCAGTTTTGCTCAGTCAGCTTCCTCAGAATCGGACCTGCAAAAGCGGCTTTTGGCAATGGAACCCGATTATCTGTCACTTGTATCCAAATTCCCTTCAAGCGCCGAAGCCTTTGCTTCGCTTGCCGGCTTCTATGCGGATTTCCGACTTGGCGTGACTCATCTTGGCAAAGCTATTGAATCAGCAGAAAAGGCGATGTCCCTGGATCCGAACAGTGTCGATTATGCATCAATGGCGGCAAATTTATATTCGAGACGGTACAACATAAATAATGAAAAACACGATTTTGATAAAACAATTGAAATTGCTAAAAATGCACTTTTGCTTCCCGATTCTCAGGAGACAACAGGCCCCCGTTCAGCCGCCGTCCGCTTTAATCAACTGCGGCTTCATAGCATTCTTGCTGCTAACTATATAGATCAGTTATTGGATTCAACAGCATTATCCGATGAAGATGCACAGCAAATCCTCAGCATCGCTCAACAGGAAATCAGGCAAATTGAACAGCTTTACGGCAGCGGAGATGATCCACAGGTAATCAAATGGCAGGCAATGGTTGAGCTTGCCTCAGCCAAGCTCTCAAAAGGCGATGTTGGGCCGGCTGTCCGGAAACTTTATAAAACGTATACCCATCTCAAAGCTTCATCGCGTTCCGATGCGTACCTTTCCTATCGTCTTGCTAAAACTTTTTCCTTTGGTGTTGAAAATGGGGCCGTAGGACAATTCCTCTCGGATGCATTATTAAATGGAATAGAACTATCACATCCGGAATCACGGCTGAATTATGCCGACCTTGTTTTAAAAGCAGGCATGTGGAAAATGGCCCTTTCGCACATCGACCTTTTCGAACAAAGATGCGGGGTCACTGACAAAAGCGGGGCATTGCGCATTCGAGCATATATAGGCGCAAGGGAATTTGCAGATGCCGAAAAATATCTGGCACAATTACCGCAAAATAATCCTTCTCTCGTTGAATTAAAGTTAGCTCTTTTTGAGGGCAGGTGTTCGCAGCTTCGCGGAATTATCAGCAGGCGTGATGAAAAACTTAAAACAAATGTAGCCCTCATGAATGCGATGACTCAAAAACAGACGCTGCCGGCGGACCAGCGCTCAACTGAACAGCTCATCACCGAAATGAAAACCAATTTATCTGCTTTTATTGAATTTATAAACAAGCTTTCGAAAGAAGACCTAAACTCAATTGAGAATGCTTATACAGCCTCAATATGTGATGCCGCGATATCGTCCGGCCAGATCGAAATGGCTAAACAAATTACAGACAAATTTTCGGAAAACGTTCCGGATAACAGCACTTATATCTTTTATAAGCGGCTTCTCATGGAACAAGAACCTTCAAAGGTTACGCCTGAAAGAATGAAACAGATTAGAGAAGATATCTACTCCGGAATACAGGATCCAGTTAAGCGGGCAATATTGCTCGGGATGTTCTATCAGACTAATAATGACCAAAATTCTGCGTTGCAATTTAAAAAACTGATTGCTCCGCCTATCGGCACCGGTGAGATGCAGGCACCTGATTCTATAAGACGCCAGGCAACAGGTTACTTGTTCGATATTGCCATTGAAAAGAAAGATTGGGACATGGTAGATAAAATCGTCCAAATCGCCAAACAGGAAAACTATGATGACTGCTCAGGAGATTTTTTCGCGGCAAGAGTAGCCCTGGCTAAACAACAATACGAAACTGGGCTGGCGAACATAGACAGCGCACTGGCTCAAAGACCTGTTTTCGGGTTCGGTTATCTTCTTCGTTCCCGGATTAACGCAGGTTTGGGTAAAGATGAGGCCGCCTTGAATGATATATTCAATGCATCGAAAATGAATCCTTTCGATAAAAGTATCGCCAGGGAATTGGCAAGCCGTTTGTATACCCGGAATCAAAATCTGGGACAAAATGTTTCATCTGCGCAATTGGCAGAAGCAAAGAATGCTCTGGATTGGGCATTGACACTTAATCCAGGCGACGGGCAGCTTATGAGTTTTTACGCAGAATACATAAGTGACACTGACCCCCAGGCTGCTCTTGCTCTGCGGCAGAGTTTGCAGGAAAACAAGCCAAGTTTGCAGAATGCTCTGTTGCTTGCCAGGCTTGCAATGCGGCTTGCATCTGACAGCTCTAATGAACAACGCAGCCAGGCTCTGCTGGCAATGGCCGATTCTGCACTTAAACAGGCTGAAAATTACGAACCGCAAAATCCGGCCGTGCTCGAAATGCGATCGATATATTATAAGCAAACCGGACAAGAAGAAAAGGCAGAATCATTGCTCAAAACCGCACAGCAATCTCAGCTTTTATGGCAATTTTATATAAAAGCGGGAAGATATGATGATGCCCGAAAATCACTTGAAGCGGATTACAAAAACAATCCAAAAGATGAAAAAACTCTCCAAGGATTGTCTTTCATTGCAGAAAAAACTCAGGACAAAAATGCCTTAATAAAGTACTCCGATGAACTTCTGGCCGCCTGGGAAACGCCTTCAAGCTATCTTCAAGTAATCCAGTCTTATTTAAACATTGGACTAATTAAGGAAGCCGAAAAAAAGCTGGGCTCATTTATGGAGAAGTACCCAAATGACGGAAATGGGCTGCTTTTCGCCTCATGGCTTGCGATGAAACAGGGAAATTTTAAAGAGGCCCTTGATCTGATAAATAAACGTCTTGAAGCCGATCAAACTGATTCTATTGCCTGGCGGATTCGTGGCCAGATCAACAGCTTAACGGGGAATTCTGATCAGGCGATATCTGACCTAAAAAGAAGTAAAAGCTTGTCTGATATACCACCAACTCGTATCGGGCTTGCAAGGGCTTATTTAAAAACCGGACGCACAGAGGAAGCGGCGATTGAATTGAAAAGCATAGTAGAAGATCCGCAGGCGCCGGATGAAGCAAGAATAATGCTTGAGGAAATTTACTCCCGACAGGAAAGAACGGAAGCACTTGATGAATTCTATGCCAAAATTATTAAGCAGCTTCCCGAAAGTGTTTACTGGTATAAAAGGGCTGGAGGTTTTGCCGGGGGAACGGGAGATTTCAACCAGGCAGAACAATTATACCATAATGCCCTGCAGAAAAGTATTGAACAGGGGCAGCCCGACATAGATTCGCTTGGGGGCTACCTCAGGGCTCTTATAGCCTCGGGCAAAATGGATAAGTTATTTGTAGAGGCGGCAAAGTATATTGATGGCAATCTTGCTCCTATCGCATATATAAGAATGGCTGAAGGTAAATTGAAATTGGGCGACCGTGCTACTGCTGTTCAATATTCTAAGACCGCTGTTGATAAAGCTTCTAATAACGAACTGATTACCGTGCAAATGCTCCAAAAAATTTATGAACTCCTGGGCTCTCAGGAGGCCGAACAAATATGCAAACAAAAACTCGATTTGGAACCCCAATCGCTTACATCTAACTGGACTATGTATAATCTGCTCCGGCTTAAAGGCGACTATGACAAATCTCTGGAGCATCTCGAAAAATGCCTCACTAAATTCAATCAGGATCAGCCGCAATGGTTAGATTATATGACACAAAAAGCAGAATTGCTGATATTGGCCTTTACCAAAACGTCTGATAAAAAATACCTCAAAGAAGCTATGACTCTTTACGAAAGCCTCCTGGCAAAAATGCCGAATAATACCGGGATTCTTAACAATGTCGCCTATATCCTTGCCGATAATAACGAGCAGCTCGACAAGGCGCTGGAGTATTCGAAGCGGGCAAATGAATTGCTGCCGAACGACCCGGGTTATCTTGATACTTATGCCTTTGTCCTTTATAAAAAAGGCAGTTGTTCCGAGGCATTAGGCTTTCAGGAAAGTGCTGTACACCAATATGAAATGCAGCGGAATTCTGTGCCTTTAGAAGCATATGAAAATATCGCTAAAATTCATACGTGCGTTGGTGATTCAACAAAGGCTCGTGCCGCATATGAACAGGCTCTGGACGCGGGCGGAAAGAGCATAAAACCAGCGGATAAAGAACGATTAACGGCAGCGATTGAAAAGCTTGGAAAAAAATAATTTTAAAATTCATGAAAAGTATTTACTAATCTGATAGGTTTACAATGACGGATTTAGGGCAAAAAATAATTGTTAGTCCCAGGCCTATGCCGCCACGCCCGGCTGCACCTATGCAGCAAGCCGGAGGTATGACGCCGCGCGAGATTCTTGCAATAATACGCCGGCACTGGCTTATGATTATTCTATTGGGAATTTTTGGCCTCGGTTGCGGGTTTGCGAGCTGGTTTTTACTTTTAAGATATGCCCCTAAATATACCGCACAAACCTTTATAAGAGTGCTTCCGCCTATTGAAAAAGATCCTACTTCTATTCAAGCTATTACTGTAGCACAAGATATCCAATATGGCTTTAGATTATCAATGGCCATGCAATTGACAAGCCAGGGTATGCTTCAAGAGTTAATTGACAGAGATAAAATTCAGCAGACCAAATGGTTTAAAGGATTTGGTAATATAAAGGATATTCGTATAAGAAAGGCAATTAAAGATTTAAAGAAGCATTTTGGAGCCGGCCCTCAAAGAGAAGGCGACTCAATTATCGTTTCAATGACTTGTTCTGATAAGGAAGAATCTGCATTAATAGTAAATGAAATGGCTTCTTTGTTCGTCAATAATCAAGGGGGTGAAAAAAGAAAGGAAGTTGCCGAAAAATTAGCCAGGCTCGATGACCAGCAGGGCCGGGTTCAAAAGGAATTAGATGGCGCAGAGCGTACCCTTGATGATATCAGGAGAAGATACGGGTTTACCGACCTCGAAGAGCATTCATTCATGCCGATACTTGACCAAAAACTTAATCAGCTTAACACCGATGGTGATAAGCTATCTATGGATATCAGCGAAATACGGGCAAACATCGAATCTCTTGCGGCACAGGCACAGGGACCAGTCCAGATTCAGGTTGAAAGACAGGTAGAAACAGACCCCGTAATGCTGACTCTATCGCAACAAATCGCTCTTCAAGAATCATCGCTTGCAGGAGCACTTGCAAGGTTTGGTGAAGACCACAGAATCGTAAGGCAAATAAGAGAATATATTGACTCAGTAGAGCAGGAACGGCTCAGACGAAAGGCAGTTATAGCAGAACAAACAAGGCAGGCAAATCTGAGAAATGCCCAGGACGTACTTCTCACAATGCAGCGAAAACTCGAACAGCTTGAGGCTCTCCGCGAAACGACCGCAAAGCAAAAGGAAGAAATGGACCTGGCCAAAACCCAATTTGCAAAGGCGGTGAAAATCAGGGATGAAAGAAGAACAATGCTCGATTCCATTAAAGAGCAGATGGAAAAACTCAAGATAATTCACGATGACCCGGAAACACCAAAAGTTATGCTCACGGGCCTGGCGCCGGAACCCCTTGAAGCAAGTTTTCCGAGATGGCAGGTATTTTTCCCGGCAGGGGCTTTTTTGGGGACATTATTAGGCATTGGGCTTGCTTTTCTTATAGAATTACTTAATGACCTCGTGCGGACACCTAAAGATATAATAACACATTTACGTATTGCCCTGCTTGGAATTATACCTGATTCCCAGGAGGATGAGCAGGTTGATAACATCGAACCGGCTTTCGTCGTGCGCCAGGCTCCCAACAGCATCATAGGCGAATCTTACAGGCGAATGAAAACAAATCTGAAATTATCAGAATCAGGCATCAGCGCCAAAACAATACTAATAACAAGCGCTGGCGCACAGGACGGCAAAACTACTGTAGCAATTAATCTTGCGACAACTCTCGTTGCAGATGGCAAGAAGGTCCTGCTTATAGATGCAAATTTAAGACGCCCAAGCTTTCATTCGATCTTTGGAAATCATTCCGAAACCAATTCTGTGATCCCGGGTCTCAGCTCTTTAATTGCAGGCCAATGCACTCTCAAGGATGCAATAAGGTCCAGCGGCACAGAGTGGCTTGAAATAATTGAATCCGGCCGGACACCCGCAAATCCCGCGGAATTGTTAACCAGCACAGCAATGGAAAAATTAATAAAGCAGCAGTCCGAAAATTATGATTATGTTATAATTGACGGCCCACCTGTATTATTAGCAAGTGAAACAAAGGTCCTCGCAAAGTATGTCGATGGCACCCTGCTGGTATTTAATGCCTCAACAACAAAGCGAGGTGTGGGCATTCGAACAATTAACGAGCTTAAACAGGTAAACGCCGAAATATTCGGCTGTGTGCTTGTTGGAGTTAGAATACTCAAAGGCGGATATTTCCGTGAAATGTTCCGCTCTTATCAGGAATACCAATTGCTCGAAACAGCAAAGGCATAATCGTAATTTGCTAATCATTGAAAACTGTCGAGGAACTTCGAATGAAAAAATTTTTAGTCACTGGCGGCGCCGGCTTCATTGGTTCAAATATATGCACCAGGCTTGTTTCACAAGGTTATTTCGTCAGGGTAATTGATAACCTGCTTACAGGCAAAAAGGCCAATCTTGCCCCTTTGCTTAATAAAATAGAATTTATTGAAGCAGATATGGGTAATCCTGATGCTGCCCAAAGCGCCATGAAAGGCATTGATATAGTTATACATCAAGGCGCATTACCTTCTGTTCCGCGCAGCATTGATGATCCGGCAGCTACACACAAACATTGCGTTGATGCCACCTTCACCCTTTTAATGGCTGCCAGAGATGCAAAGATAAAACGTTTTGTTTACGCGGCCAGCTCTTCGGCGTATGGTGACACTCCCACGTTACCGAAAATTGAGAGCATGCTGCCAATTCCGCTTTCTCCTTATGCGGCTGCTAAATTGATGTGTGAATATTATTGTTCTGTATTTTACAAGGTATTTGGGCTTGAAACCATTTCACTTAGATACTTCAACGTCTTTGGACCGCGCCAGGACCCCGCGAGTCAGTATGCCGCGGCTATACCTGCGTTTGTAACATCGATACTCAAAGATATATCGCCTGTTATTTATGGTGATGGCGAACAAAGCCGGGATTTTACATATGTCGATAACGTCGTTGAGGCAAATATCCTGGCTGCCCTTGCAAACCAGACAAAAGGCGATGTAATCAACGTTGCCTGCGGCCAGGCAATTACTGTTAATGAAATAATCAAAATGATTAACGAGATTGTTGGAAAAAACGTAAAGCCCCTTTATCAGCCCGCACGCATAGGCGATGTTAAACACTCTCTTGCCGATATAACTTTGGCTCAAAAAACTATCGGCTATAAACCTGTTGTTTCATTTAAAGAAGGCCTAAAAAAAGCGATCGAATGGTATAAAGACAATCTCTTATAGCTTATCGTTCCGCCTGATTTTTAATCCGCTGTGCTGCTTTTATTAATTCCTGCCTGTTAATTTCGTATTGCTGTATCAAATCGAATGACCATTCGTATGAATCTGTAATTGTACCGGGATAAACAACCTGAGCTAAAAAATCGAATGGAAAATAATCGTGCAGCGGAGCCTTTAGCTGCCGTGTTGTTTGCAGCGTCTCAAATCCCTGCTTACGTATTGTGACATTATAATTCCCATACCACTTAAACGAGGTGGTCACCGGTGACACGCCTATCTCCTCATCATTTAGAAAAACCTGGGCACCCGACGGGTTTGTGTTAACAGTAATTTTACGTTCTACGCACCCGCTTATTAATAAACAACCAATTAATAATGTTTTATATTTTATCCCTATGAATTTTGTCATTTTTCAGGTCTTCTTTTTATGCTTTAATTCCTTATTTTTTATTATTATATGCCATTATAAGCATAAGAAAAGGCAAAAATACAAGCTATATTAATCTTGAATTTCGCTTCTTATCTGATTATAATCTAGTGATAATGCAAAAAATGAGGAGACAACAAATAGAGACATTAATATTATTTTTGTTGTTCAGCTATTTTTAAATATTATTAAAAAATTGAATTTTATTTAAAAGGAGGCGTTATGAAAAATCTAATTATTCTGCAAATACTGTTATTATCCTGCATTGCCGCAGCATCAAGTGATCCTGGCCTGGTTGGCTGGTGGCAGTTCGATGAAGGAATTGGAACAGTTGCTTATGATTCAGTTGGTTCCCGCACCGGCGTCCTTTATGGAGCGACATGGGACACAGGACATTCCGGAGGCGCACTTCGTTTTGACGGAGTAAATGACTACGCCGGTCTGCCGATTAATAACCCAATTTGGCTTCCTCAAAATGATTTTACTGTATCGAGCTGGGCTTATTTCGACAACGAACCTACCTGCAGTAAGGTTGAATTTGTAATGGGGTGTGATTTCACATATTGGGGCGCTCAATATTTGAGCATGGGTTATTGCCTTCACAGAAATTGGTGCGATGGCAAAGCCGTCTTCCAGATGCAAACATCCCCTGTGGGAACACTCGAGAAATTATATTCTAATGTAATATTGTCTAAAAATAAATGGTTTCACATAGTCGGTGTTCGCAGAGGAACAACGCAGGAAATATATGTGGATGGTAATTTAGAAGGTTCACGGACCTGCTCATCAGCACCCATAAATTTTACATCATCCTGTAATGACTACAAAATAAATATAGGCAGAACAAGCGATGGATGCGGCAGCCCCAATTATTACATTGCGGGAATGATTGATGATATTCAGATTTACAACAGGGCTTTGTCTGCCGATGAGATTAAACGGCTCTATGAAGGTGCAGAACCAAATCTAATCGGTCTTGAAATTGTCGGTCCAACCGAAGTCCCGGAACTATCATCTGCTGAGTATAAGGCAATCGCCCAATTTGATAACGGAACTACCAAAGATGTTACAGCACTTGCAAATTGGCAAGCCGAGCCAAACAATATTGCTCTTATTGATGCCGGCAAGCTCACAACAGGTGAGGCGCTCTATCCGCAGCAGAAAATAAATATCTATGCACAGTATGATACAAACGAAATAAATGTCAATGCACAAAAAGAAGTTTTAGTTATTGCCGTTTGCCCGCAGGGTAATGCTTTATTGTTTGATGGGTCCAATGATTTCGTCCAAGTCCCAGATGGCACAAATAATCAGATAACCAGCAACCAAATATCAATAACCGCCTGGATAAAACTCAATAAAGATGTTGGAGGTACACAAAGAAGAATTATCTGTAAACAGCAATCTACTACCCGAGCTTGGGGACTTGAAATATTAGGAAATGGTTATTTTGCAACTGGCAATCAGATATCTTTCCATATTCACAATCCAAATGGCACCACTCTTTGTACAAGCGAGACACACTTAAATATAAATAGATGGTACCATGTTGCCTTAACTGATAATAATGGAGAAATAAGTATTTACATAGACGGCAAACAGGATAAAAATCTCAGTGGTGCTTATGCTATACCAACTCAGATTGCTGCGCCAATTATTATGGGCAAAACCAATCCTGAATCCACTTTCTACTTCGACGGCATGATCGACGAATTAGCGGTTTTCGGTCGTGCTCTCTCGAGTGATGAAATACATGGGCTAATGTTCATCAAGCTTACCGGCAATGAACCAAATCTTATTGGCTGCTGGAATTTTGACGAGGGCACAGGTCAAACAGCTGCTGATATTTCCGGCAACGGAAATAATGGAAGCTTGGGCAATAGTGCTGGAATTGATAGTGCTGACCCATGCTGGATAGAAGCAACCGAACCAATCCCATGCACGACTGAACAGGTTATGCTGCGGGATATGCTCGGTGCAGTTGATAATAAAAGAATAGCGAATCAGCTTATTAACGATGCCAAGGCTAAAGAGCGTGCCTCGATTCAGCTCATTACTGAACTTCAAAAGGATATGAATCTAAAAAATAAATTAGATGCCATTAAAGCAAAAGCTCAGATTAATGTCGCTCTCACACAGGAAGAGATTGCATTGAAGCAAATTGAAACGACTATAGGCCGCCTTGAAAACGCCTTGTTCCTGCTGGATTATGAGATTGATTCCAATGACAACCCTCCAGTGCCGTTTATTTCGATTGGAATAGAAAAAAAATAGAATTTTCGTTAATGGAGTAAACTAAAAAGCCCGGCCGGTGAATTCAAACCGCCGGGCTTTTTCATTTCGGAACGTCCCATAAACATAATATTAATTGACCTTACGCAAATAAGGGGTATTTTATATTCAGACAGATAACCTGATTTGGCGATTATTATAAAGGTTTTCATTAATCTTTTACCTTTTTTGCCATTCAACGTATATTGAAGATATGATTGGAACAGCAATTTACAGAATCGGAGAAGAAGTCGGAAATGTCGGGCAATTCGCAAGATTTTTCTGGCGTTCCTCTATAACGAGCTTTGAAAGTATTCTTAGAAACAATACATACCACCTGATATGGGCTCAAATGCTTATTATCGGCGTTCGCAGTGTTCCAGTCATTATGATAACAGGTGCCTTCGTAGGTATGACACTGGCCATCCAGGCTTATGACCAGCTCGCCGGTATGGGTCTTGAAGAGCATCTTGGGGTCCTGATAAATATTTCTGTAGTCAAAGAACTCGGCCCGGTGCTTGCCGCGGTAATGCTTGCCGGCAGAATCGGAGGGGCGCTCACCGCTGAATTAGGCACAATGAAAGTTACCGAGCAGATAGATGCCATTCAAAGTATGGGGACGGACCCTATAAAATATCTTGTCGCGCCTCGTATGCTTGCTTGCCTTCTGCTCACTCCTGCCTTGATTATATATGCGGACCTGCTGGGTATTATCGGCGGCTGGTTTGTAAGCGTCGTTCATTTGCAAATCAATGCCCGGGCGTACTGGAGCTTTAGTGCCTATGGTGTCGAAATGTGGGATGTTGCCGTTGGAGTCGTAAAGGGATTCTTCTTCGGCGGGGCATTGGCAGTGATAAGCTGCTATAAAGGATTTAATTGCAAAGAGGGGGCCCGCGGGGTAGGTCAGGCTTGCACAGATGCTTTTGTTATGAGCTTTATCTCGATACTTGCTCTCGATTTTGTCATGGTCGTAGTCTCAAAGGCGATTTACGGTTCTTTTTGGCCGATGAAAAGCCTTGTAGGATAACCGGAATCAAAAATGGATAACCAACAGCAAGCAGCAAATAGTGAACAAAAAAGCGTCCAGCCGCAGGACGGCCTTATAGTTCTCAAGAATTTGACAAAAAGATTCGGTAATAATGTCGTTCTCGATGATATTTCTATTGCGATAGAAAAAGGCAAAACCACGGTTGTAATAGGCCCCTCGGGCTGCGGCAAAAGCGTCCTGCTCAAGCATATGATTGTCCTATTGCGGCCGACCTCTGGAGAAGTTTATTTCAAACAGCAGAAAATTGACAACCTCAATGATTCAGAACTTACAGGCGTTCGGGCGCATTTTGGATACCTCTTTCAGGGCGGGGCTCTATTTGACAGTCTAAGTGTTGCTGAAAACATAATGTTTCCTGTCAGGCAGCATTGCCAGATTAGCCGCTTCAGCGCCGTCGAAGAGCTTGTCAGAAACAAGCTCAAAATGGTAGGCCTCGATGGGCTTCAGCATTTTTTCCCAGCCAATCTCTCGGGCGGTCAGAGAAAACGGGTCGCCCTGGCCAGGGCCATTGCCCTTGACCCTGAAGTTATTTTATATGATGAGCCGACAACCGGTCTTGACCCGATTCGCTCCGATGTTATTAATGAGCTTGTCCGGAAATTGCAGAAAGAGCTCGGCATTACCAGCATAGCTGTTACACACGATATGAAAAGCGCCTATAAAATTGCCGACCGTATTGTAATGCTCCATCACGGAAAAATTATCGCCGATGGAGACGCTGACTACATACACAATCATCCTGATCCGATTGTTCAGCAATTTATAAAAGGTGAAATCAGCAAGAAAGAGCTCGAGCAGCTTCAAAAGGCAAGCGTCGGCACCAACATCCGGCTGCCTGGTGATATCGAAGATTGAGAATATCCTTTTTCAAACAATACAATCATTTATTTTCATTTGACTTTTAACTTGTTATTTTGATTTTAATTTTGAGATTTAGGTCTGGTTTGGTATTTTGGTATTGTGGCTTCTATTTCGATAGAAAAAATTGCATTGCAGTTAACCGGCCTCGTCAAAGGTGAGGTTTTCACCGATATTCTGCATCGAGCCGCCTACAGCAGTGATGCCAGCATTTATCAGATTGTGCCTGCCTGCGCTGTCTGCC
The DNA here is from genome assembly GCA_964431645.1 of uncultured Pirellulales bacterium. GTDB lineage: Bacteria > Planctomycetota > Phycisphaerae > Sedimentisphaerales > Anaerobacaceae > Fen-1362. Next base: position 5,599 of record CAYSKP010000097.1, on the reverse strand, counting down.
CGCTTGACGCGGATGATATTGCCGCGGTTGTCAAATACGCCAAAGAAAACCAGATTCCCATCGCCCCGCGTGGTGCGGGCAGCGGCGTTGCCGGCGAATCCCTTACCAGCGGAATCGTCCTCGATATTACACGCCATATGAATCACATCATCGGTATTGAAAAGGATGGTGAATTTGTAATATGCCAGCCCGGTGTCGTCCTCGATGAGCTAAACAGTTTCCTTTCAAAATACGGCCGGAAAATCGGACCTGACCCTTCGACAGCAAACAGGGCGGTTATTGGGGGTTGTGTCGCCAATAATTCAACCGGCGCTCATTCTTTACAATTCGGCTATACAGGCGATTACGTCGAAAAAATTGAGGCCGTCCTCGCTGATGGCTCTATAGCCCAATTGTCTAATAATTACAAACCCCAAAATGATAATACTTTCATCGATGAGATTGCTAAAAATTGTGTAAAGCTATTGGATGGTAAAAAAGACATTATCGAAGATGCGCTTCCCGCCACAAAACGCAATCGCAGCGGTTACAATATTGCCGGCGCTTACAAGAATGGCAAATTAAATCTTGCTGCCCTGATGGCCGCCTCCGAGGGGACACTCGCTGTATTTACAAAAATTTCCCTTCGCACAGTCCCCATCCCCAATTCAAAGGCCCTTCTCCAGCTTGAATTTGATTCCCTGGATAAAATGGCAAAGGCCGTCCCTATAATCGTTCAAACCGGGGCTTCGGCCTGCGAATTGATGGATAATCACCTCGTTCTTATGGCGATTAAACATATTCCTGAATATAAAGATATCCTGCCCGCCAATGCCTTTGTGACGCTGCTTGTAGAGCATACAGGGCAAACGCCCGACGAGGTGAAAGACAAAATCAAAGCCGCCGATTTTGCCGTAGGAAACCTCGCCAACAATCGGACTATTGTTTTCGATGAACAGACTCAAAAAAGAATCTGGAAGGCCCGCAAAGATGCCGTGCCTCTGCTGGACCGCCGAAAGGGCAGGCAAAGGCCTGTTCCCTTCATCGAAGACGTGTCTGTCGAAAATACTAAACTGGCCGAATATATCACAGGTCTTCAAAAAATCAGCCGCAAATATAATGTCGCCGTCAGCTATTACGGCCACGCCGGCGATGGCGAGCTTCACATCCGTCCCTATCTCGACTTGGGCGAGCCCGGCGATATCGATAAAATGACTAAAATCGCCAACGAGGTCTTTGCCCTTGCCTGGTCTCTGGGCGGCACCGTCAGCGGCGAGCACGCCGTCGGCCTTGTCCGCGCCGCCTTCCTGCGAAAACAATACGGCGATGAATTTTATAACCTGCTTTGCGGCATAAAGAGGATTTTCGACCCCCACGCACTTCTCAATCCCGGCAAAATAATCAACACCGATCCGGATATAATGGTCGAAAACCTCAAGGCCGCCAATCGCATCCGGCCGGATAAAACCTTTCAGCAAACAGGTACAATCTTTGCCGGCGACGAAATCGCACTCGAGCTCGAGCAGTGCAGCGGCTGCGGCGTCTGCAGGAGCAAAGAACAGCAATTTCGTATGTGCCCCATCTTCCGCGCCACAGGTGACGAGCTTGCAAGCTCACGCGCCAAAATCAATATCCTTCGCTTCTGGGCGTCGGGCCAGCTCCAGGAAGAAGATTTCGACACCCCCGAATTCCGCAAGTTCCTCGATTTATGCATCAATTGCAAGGCCTGCTCGCGGGAGTGTCCCTCCGGCGTTGACGTATCCAAAATTGTCGCCGCCGCCCGCGCCGAATTCATCCGCCGCAAAGGCATAAGCTTCTCCCATCGCATCCTTGCCCGCAATCGATTCTTAAATATTGCGGCCAGCACATTCGCCCCCATATCCAATTTTATCTTGCATCTTCCCCTGACAAGGCGCTTCATCGAAAAAACATTAGGTCTCGACAAGGGCCGCCTCATGCCCAAATACGCCTTCGGCTCGTTTTACTTCGCCGGCCGGTCATACCTGGCCGCCTGCAAGCCAAGCGAATTCCCAATCGATAAGGTCGCGTATTTTCTCGATACCTATGTCAACTATAATGACCACGAGCTGGGTTTTGATGTCCTCGATGTCCTGCAGCATAACGCCGTTGAGGTAATCATCCCTCGTCAAAGGCCCGCCCCTATCCCTGCCATTGTTTATGGCGATGTCAAAACAGCCAAAAAGGATTTGTCTTTCAGTGTCAAATATCTCGCCGCCGCCGTAAAAGATGGCTATAAGATTATCTGCTCCGAGCCGAGTGCCGCCATGTGCCTGAAGCAGGATTTACGCCATTATGTCGAAGGACCCGACGCTCAGCTTGTTTCACAAAACACATATGAGCTGATGGATTATCTTCGCGATTTATTACGCCAGGGAAAATTAAACAAACCCAAAAAAACAATTTTTCAGGATTATGTCTATCATGCGCCTTGCCATTTATTCGCCACAGGCGCCTACGGCGCAAGCATCGAACTATTAAAGAAATTATCTAATATTAAAGTGACAGACCTCAAGGCAGGCTGCTGCGGCCTGGCCGGGACATTCGGAATGCAGAGAAAAAATTACCAGCTTAGCGCAAAAATTGCCAAATCCCTCAAAGAGGCCCTTGAAAATACGCAATCCCAGTTCATCCTTACTGAATGCGCAGCCTGCAAAATGCAAATCGAACATATATGCTCCTCTCGAAGCCTTGCCGCAGCCGGCAAACACGCAATCCATCCCATAAAAGTCCTGGCAAAAACCTACGGACCGCTTTATAAATAATTTTTACCACGAAGCCACTAAGGCACCAAGAATTGCACAGATAGATTTTACCTCGGAGATAAAACACAAGACACAAGTCATAAGACACAAGAGAAAACGAACCATTTTTTTTGATTCCTTTTGAAATATTTTTATTTTTTTTGGAAAAGTTTGGAAAAACGATGGAAAGTTTTGGAAATATTTTGAAATATTTTGAATTTTTTGGAAATATTTTGAAAATTTTTGAATTTTTTTGACTCACCACCAAGACACAAAGGCACTAAGTTGTTTTATAACAAGAACTTACAATTTTTAGCCACAGATTCCACCGATTACACTGAATAATTAGCCGCAAAAAAGCTCAAAAAGCACAAAAATCATTTTTTTCCACAGAGTGCACCGAGCACTCAGAGACCATTCAGCTTTGCGGCTTCAACTCGACATTTGCTCCAAATGAGATTTGTGCGCAAGGTCATCGTCTCATCCGGTGTCCAATTACATTGTCCATATTTAAGCTGAATGATTTTCATAAATTGCATTTTTAGCTCAAAAACCTAAGTTATTCTAACTTAATCAAACTTTTTGTGACTTACAAAACCTCATTTTTAAGCTAATAATGAACTTAATCATAGTTAATCATTCAAAAGGGCTTAAAATCTGCGTGTTAACGCTGAAAACGGTACTTAATCATAGTTAATCATCCTTTTTGTGACAGAAGACTCTCGATTTTTGAGCTAAAAAACGTAGTTGCCATAGTTGCCATACTTGCCATCGTTTTTTGTGTGTGCTTAAGCTATAGCGGGCAGCGGATAGTGGATAACTTTTAAATCCTAAATCCTAATCTCCCGAAACGGGGCCCGTCGCTTCCGCTCCGTGTCTAAATCCTAAACAATTTCTAATTACCAAAAAAAATAAATTCAAAATCAATATGTCAAAGAGCGGGAGAAAACATCTCCCCCTGCTATTGGCGCGTTTAGAGCAACTGCATAGAAGCTTACCAAGACCCATTCGACTCGGCCGAAGCGGCCTCGCTCCCCCGACAGCGACTTTCGAGGGCAGGCAGGGTTCGCACCATCGAAGCAAAACAAAGATGCTCATCTATAGATGGCGCGAACTTGCGCGCTTTTGACGAATTTCGATGCTGAATTCTTGATACTTGATCCTCGATAAGGGATGCTCAAAAGCACCTAAGTATTTGCGGGATAAGGGGTAAGATACAATCGACATATGAATAAAAAAATTTTTAGATTTTTTGAGAAATGGTAAAAAAGACTTGCGCGCTTTTGTCGAATCATAGAGATAAGTAGGAATTGAAAACAGTATATGGCTTTATCCGGCAAAGTTCGAAAAGATTTGAAAACAAATAGATGAGTCTCCCTAATTTCTAATTTCCCCATGCTTAATGACATAAATGGCTTGATTTATACCCTCAAAAGTGTATAATAGACATCGATTTTTGAGGCGAAAAAAACAAAAGACAGGAGAGTATGGAAATGATATTATGGCATTGTTCTAAAATAGCATTTTTTATTCTCATTATTTCAATAATCTTAACAAATCCGGCCCGAGCAACAGAATATAGGGCAATCGATTTGACACCTAACGGTTTTACTGGTGCTACCGTAAATGGAGCCGGCGGGGGCCGGCAGGTCGGATATATTAATACAGTCAATGGAAACCATGCCGTAATATGGAACGGCTCGGCAAACGGTTATACCGATTTAAATCCGGCTGGATATAACGTCAAATCTGAAGCGTATGGAATCAGCGGCAAACAACAAGTCGGCGTTGCCTGGGGCACCACGGCAAGCCAATACGCCCATGCCTTTCTCTGGAATGGAAGCGCCTCAGGCGGGATCGATTTAAATCCATCTTCTGGATACTATTCCTCTCTAGCTTACGGAACCAACGGAACCCAACAAGTAGGTATTGCCAGTTCTTCCACCAGTTACCAACCTCATGCGATGCTCTGGAGCGGCACTGCCGCAAGCTCCGTGGATTTAAATCCAAGTGGTTTTACTTATTCTTATGGTTATAGTATAGGTGGAACACAGCAGGCTGGTTATGGAGTTAAAGACGGATCCTTCTATGCCCTGCTCTGGAATGGCAGCTCTGATAGCTATACCACTTTAAACCCCGATGGATTCGATTTTGCAATCGCCTACGGAACCAACGGAACACAGCAGGTCGGCTATGGGGGGGGTATGATTCCGACAGATGATGAGGCACATGCATTACTCTGGAACGGCTCTGCAGATAATTATATTGATTTAAATCCCAGCAGCTATTTAAGAACCTGGGCTTATGCTAACAACGCCACACAGCAAGTCGGAGTTGGTCGGCCGATTACCAGCAATCTCGATGAGCATGCCATAGTCTGGAGCGGCACCGCTGATAGTTATGTTGACCTTCATAATTTTCTGCCATCAGAATTCCTTAATTCTTATGCCTGCGGAATAGATGAATATGGTAACATAGTAGGATATGCCTTCGATGATACTGATGGAAATCGACATGCAATCCTTTGGCAGCCCATCCCCGAACCCGCTTCCATTTTCCTTGTAGGGCTCGGTGCTCTCGCTATAAGAAAAAAACTTAAGCACTAAAATAAAAATTCAAAAAACAATTTGTTCTTTATTCCCACTATGCCTAAATGATTTTGCATTTTCATGGCTTATTTGAGATCTTCGCTTTCCTCAGAATGACAGATTACTTCCTTTGCGTCTTCACTGACTTCGGCATTGATTTTCTTTAAATTAAGATTTATGCTTCATTAAAATTATAAGTTTAATATGGAAAGGAAAATCCAATGAGCACGCAAACAAGAAGAAATATATTGAAATTAACCGGTATCGGCG
>CAYSKP010000096.1:0-3493 GCA_964431645.1 uncultured Pirellulales bacterium | reverse complement strand
GTCATATCGATCCAGCCACTTATAACCTGTCTTGCGACTGACCTCAAACTCCCGGCATAAATCCGCTATGTTTGCCTTCGGCTCTCTTGCTTTAAGTACAAATTTGCAACGTTGTTCCATAGGTTCCACTCTTTTCCATGTAATAGTCAAGACCTCCTATAAAGTCTTGACCTTTTTACCTAAAAGTGTTACCTATGTCTTGTCTGTTATGTGTTACCTATGTGTTGTCGTCGCACCAAACGGATAGTCTCTGCGTTCTCCGCGATCTCTGCGGTAAAACTCTACTCGCTATCAACAACTTTCAGCAGTTCTCCCATTTCCTCAATAACAAATTCCGCGTATTTCGCGAATTCGTCGGCTTATTATGAACTTTTATATATAGCAAACCTAAAGTAAAATACAAAAAAACTTATTTTACTTTAAGGTCATAAAGTAAAATAAGAAAATCCATATTTTATTGATGCGTATTAGGCGCATTTTAATCAATCGCAACGCTTTAGATGCAGTCTGTCAAAGGCGGGGCTGGGCTTAAACGCTTAATCTCAAAGCCCATCATAAAATAGGGCGATGCGGCTAATGTTTTGATTTGATGAGTTTTTCGTAATCAGCGTGCGAGCCGATCCAGAACCATATAATATCCTGACCTTCAAGTACCCCCAAAGCCCGCCATCCGATGCCAATCCGTATAGAAAAAATGCCGGTTTTTCCCGTTATTCTTTTGAACTGAAGACCTGAGTGGCTGGGATTATCTTTCCAGATCTGGTAATTCCTGCGTGCGGTCTGTTGAATCCTCTTCGGCAACTTCCTGAAGCAACGAATGAAATCTTCGGTAAGGTATGACCTCACAGATCGTCTGGCTCCATCCGCTTTGTACGGCCGGTTTTGTGCTGCTTGAGAGCATCTTTGGCGAGCGAATCGAGCACATTCTGAGATTCCAAAAGGGTCTTGTCCCATTTTTGTTCTGCCCGAATATCCTGTAGTAATTCACGTGCAAGCTCATCCTGCAAATTCCCTGGCAGTTGGGAGGCCTTTTCAAAGGCCTGTTTGAGCAGTTTGGTCATATCAATATTCCCTTCAGCGCAATCTAAAACAGCATATTATATATACGTCCGTAAGAAACATCAATGTCTTCTGAACACACTTACCTATTTTCGATAATATTCAGTATTCCGGTAATATTCTCGATAACAAAATCTGCATACTTCGCGAATTCGTCAGCCTTGCGGTGGTTCTTCAAAAGAACTGGAATTGCCTGAGCCGCCCCGGCACAGAGCAAATCAAAAAGAAAATCCCCTACAACAAGCGATTCCTGCGGCTGAATTGAAAACTGTTTACAAAGATGCAGCACACCGAATGCATCAGGTTTAACAGGGCCCTCTTCCCTGCCGACCACAGCGTCAAAATGCAATCCATGTTTTTTGGCGACAGCAAATGCATTCTCTTTTTTGTTTCGGGTCAATATGCCTATGAGAATTCCTCTCCTTCGCAATTCTTCAAGCGTATCTTTTGCCCCGGGATTAAGGGTTGACTGATTGACTGCCTTTTCCTCGTGCGTAAACAAAATCCTTTCGGCAGCTTCCTTTTGTTCGGGTGTCATTTTTGCCATCAATTCCAGAATAGGGCCGGCATCCGGTTTAAAGCCCATTTCCAGACGCATCGCGTCAAAATCGAAGAATGGCTGTGTTATTGTTCCGTCTAAATCAAATATTACGGCTTTTATCATGTCTCTCGTGAAGTAACGAGCCACGGTTTTCGTTATTTCGCTCGAAGAAGCTCGATTAAATATCTGGCATCGGCGCTGAGAATCCGGTCCTTGCGAAGGATAATCCCGGTCGGGCGGACAAAACGCTCATTTGTAAAATCAAGGGTTTTTATTGTGCCCGCGGCAAGCTCCTGTGTTATTGCGGCCTTTGGCAGAATGCTTATTCCTGAATTTATTTCAACAGCCTTTTTTACAGTTTCAACATTATCGAATTCCATCACAGGCCTTATGACTATGTTATATCGCTGAAAAATACCGTCTATCCAGAGACGTGTGGGCACACCTTCCTCAAAACTTATGAATTTTTCGAATTGCAGCTTGTGAATATCGATATGCGATTGTTTTGCAAGGGGGTGTCTGGGACTGCAGACGACGACTAACGGCTCATCCTGAAATTCATAAACATCAAGCCGTTTGTCTAATTTAGGCACGGCAACTATTCCGATATCGAGCTCACCGGATAATACCATTTCATAAATTTTATCCGCATCAAAGTATTCGACATGAATATTGACGTTGGGCTTTTTAACCATGAATTTTTTGAGATAATCAGACAAATTGTACATCCCGATGCTGAAAATCGCCCCTACGTTAATCCTGCTCTGTGCAGATGTTTTAAGCGAACTGAGCTCACTTCGAAGCTGTTCATAACGGTCAACTATTTCCTTTGCTGCTCTATATAAAATCTCACCTGCCGCAGTCAATTCCAACGGCCTTTTCTGGCGATTCAACAATTGACACTTATTTTCAATTTCAAGCTGAGCAACCTGCTGAGAAACCGCCGATTGGCTGACTAAATTCTTTTCAGCCGTCTTCGAGAAGCTGCGAAGGTCTGCCAAATCACAAAAAAGTTTCAAAGTTTCTATATGCATTTATAAGTTCCTCTGATAATTCAATTAGAAACAAAGCTCTGAACAACAGTGTATTATATATTATGGTAATTCCATAAGTTTTACTTATTTTAACAATTACTTAAAAAAATGGCAATCCTGAGTTTTCAAGTTGCTATAACTAATAATGAGTGTACATAATCATCAGAAATTCCTAAGGAAAGTATATGCCTGAACAGATAAGTACGGGGCTTGCAGGCCTCGATTCAATTCTAAACCACCTTCGAAAAGGCGATAATGTCGTCTGGCAGGTAGACAGCGTTGATGATTTTGCCGCATTTGTAAATCCTTATGTCAAAACTGCAATAGCAGATGGCCGAAATGTAATATACATGCGGTTCGCAAGTCATGAACCCCTTCTAACACCCGGGATGGGCATTCAAATTTATAATCTTGATGCCCACAGCGGATTTGAATCATTTTCATCGCAGGTTCACAGCATCATTTCCAAAGAGGGTATCGGGGCTTACTATGTATTTGATTGCCTTTCAGACTTGCTCAATGCATGGGCAACTGACCTGATGATAGGCAATTTCTTCATGATTACATGCCCCTATCTTTTCGAGCTTGATACAATCGCATATTTTGCATTGCTGCGCAATAATCACTCATTTAAGACAATCGCCAGAATCCGTGAAACCACGCAATTGCTTCTGGACCTTTATAATCTTGAAGGAAATTTTTATATCCACCCTCTTAAAGTCTGGAAAAGATATTCACCCACAATGTTTCTTCCGCATCTTCAGCATGAGGATAAATTTGTCCCGATTACCAGCAGTGTCGACGCAAGCCGGCTTTTCAGCAGAATATCTGAACAAGGGATTGAACCAGCCGAAAGAAC
>CAYSKP010000095.1:0-19783 GCA_964431645.1 uncultured Pirellulales bacterium | reverse complement strand
GTATGGCTGATGGGCTTTTCGACATAAACATCGGCGCCTGCTTTGCATGCGGCAATTGTAATCAGCGCATGCCAGTGGTCCGGTGTGGCATTTATCACAATCTCCGGCTTTTCTTTTTCCAGAAGTTCACGAAAGTCCTTGTATTTGGCAGGTTTGCCGCCGGTAATTTTTTCAATCTCATCGGCGGCTTTATCCAGAATATTCTTATCAACATCGCATAAAGCCGTGATTTTACATTGGCCGCTCTTTAATGCCTCCCTTACGATATTCATTCCCCACCAGCCGGTTCCAATAAGGGCAGTGGGGTATTTCTTATCCTTCTCGGCGCCAAGGATATATGGGGCATTTAAAGCCGCACCCGCTGCTAAGCTGTATTTTAGAAAATTTCGACGTGACAGCGACATTTTATTGTCTCCTTAGAATTTATTTTATCGCAATTTGTAAAACTTTGTTATGAATCTATCTGAACTTTTTAGTATTCTATCTGTCTCTAAATGAACTTTCAAATGCTGGTGCCGTATGATACCATAAATTTCAAGAGGCCGAAAATGAGAAAGCTCTATTCTTTTTTATTTATTTCCATCTTAGGACTCACCGGCTGCACTCAAACCTATAATATTCATACTGCTGGTTTCGCACAATCAAATGATGTTGTGCCGAAAAATGCCCGTATATTTGTCATCCCTGAGCCAAATACACACAATCCTTTAATTAGTAATGAGGCAAGGACAAAAATCCAAAAACTTCTTTTGAAAAATAATTATCAAGTTGTAAACAATGAGGAATCCGCAGATTATACCTTAGCATATCAGCTTAGTTTCCAGCCTCAAGAATCACCTGATTACGAATACATGGAAAGATATGGAGCTCACGGATATAGAGGCCCGGCTTATGTCCCGCGTATTAATCTTGTCTGGAATCAGTGGCTTCGCCTCAAGCTTTATCATGCTGGAAATCTTATCTGGACAGGTGAGGTCCAGACAACTAAAGGATATGGTGGTAAAAATAAATTTATTGATTATCTATTAATTGCGGCCTTTGAATTTTTCGGGCGTGACTCGCATGGTGAACAAAATATCATAATAAGACAGAATGACCCGCGAATAGCCGAACTCGAAAAAGACATTGAAGAATAATTTAACGTTATTTGACACCAGAGGACTGCTCGGCTACACTCATTTGCTTAAATGGAAACTAAAGTTTGTATTATAGGTGCAGGTCCAGCTGGATTGATATCGGCCATATTCGCGTCGCAAAATGGTGCGGCCGTAACAATAATTGAAAAAAATCAGTCTCCTGGCAAAAAACTGCTTCTGACAGGCGGAGGCAGATGTAATCTTACACATAAAGGAACTATAGATGATTTTGTAAAAGCCTATGGTAAATCAGGCAGATTTTTAAGACACTGTCTGCATGAATTTTCACCCCAAAATACTCTCGATTTCTTTGCAGAGATTGGTATCAATACGAAAGCGGATGAAGAAGGATGTGTTTTTCCGTTAACTGAACGTTCAGATGATGTTCTCAACGTTCTTGTTGAGCAGTGTAATCAGCTTAATGTTCAATTTAAATACGGCAGGGAAGTAGATAAAATTGAAAAACATGGCAGCGATTTTGTAGCTTTCGCCAATGCAGAAGTATTGCATGCAAAAAAAGTAATTATTGCCGCAGGCGGTTTAAGTTATCCATCCACCGGTTCTACAGGAGATGGTTTTAGATTAGCGAAATCATTGGGACATACAATTATTGAGCCAAAGCCTGCACTTGTTCCGCTTGTATCAAATGAGAAATATTGCGCCGAACTGGCGGGAATTTCACGAGATAAAGTCATTATCTCGGCTGTGATTAATAATAAAAAGGTAAGCGAACCAGGTCCGATGATTTTTACACATGATGGTATTAGCGGGCCTGCTGTTTTAAATTTAAGCCGATTGCTTGTTGATTATCTGCCTGCTCAAAATCCCTTAGAAATTTTAATTGACTTTGTCCCTGATATGAATGAAGCCCGGCTTGAAGAATATTTTATAAAGCAGTTATCTCAATATTCTAGAAAAATCATAACTAATGTTCTTTTTGAGCTTGTCCCTAAAAAACTCGGCAATCTTATATGCGGTATGGCAGAAATAACTGAAGAAAACGCCAGTCAATTGAAAAAAGAGCAGCGAAGAAAAATCATTCAGCTTTTAAAGAAATTTCCTTTGCCAATCACAGGGACAAGGCCTATAGAAGAAGCTATAATAACCAGTGGCGGAGTAAGCACGGCCGCTATTGACCCATTGACGATGCAATCGAAAATTTGTCCCGGCTTGTATTTTGCAGGAGAGGTTATCGATGTCGATGGTCCATGCGGCGGTTACAATTTACAGATATGCTGGTCAACGGGGGCATTAGCAGGTAAATTATAATTTAATCTATTACATGAAGGAAAATATTATGAGTCCTAGTTTATTTCTGAAAACAGCAGGTTTATGCCTTTTGCTTTTAATCCAGACTTCCTGCACAAACGTTGCCATAACCGGCAGAAAGCAGCTCAATCTTGTCCCCGATTCAATGATGAATTCAATGGCATTACAGTCATACGATGAGTTTTTAGGTTCTAATAAGAAAAGTAATAATGCCGTGCACACGCAAATGGTCAAAAATGTCGGAGGCAGGATTCAAAAAGCAGTGGAACAATATTCAGCTGAGAATAATCTTTCATCTCAAATTAAAAATTATAATTGGGAATTTAATCTTATAGAAGACCCTAACGTGAACGCGTGGTGCATGCCGGGCGGAAAAGTTGTTGTTTATACTGGTCTTATGCCTGTAGCTAAGGATGAATCAGGCCTTGCGGTCGTAATGGGTCATGAAATAGCGCACGCAATCGCAAGGCACGGCTCTGAACGCATGTCTCAGGGGCTTCTCGTGGACCTTGGCGGAATGGCGCTGGATGAAGCTTTGGCAAATAGGCCTGAGCAGACAAAGAGCCTTTTTAAACTTTCCTATGGATTAGGCTCTCAGGTTGGTCTCTTGCTTCCATACAGCCGGCTGCATGAAAATGAGGCTGACCACCTTGGGCTCATCTTTATGGCAATGGCTGGATACAATCCCAATGAGGCAGTAAATTTCTGGCAAAGAATGGCCGCTGCGAGTTCAGGCCCAAAACAGCCCGAGTTTCTTAGCACTCATCCCGCTGATGCAGCAAGGATCAACAATATAAAAAAATTAATTCCTGAGGTGATGAAGTATTATCAGCAGTAAGAACTTCTTTATCATCTGATTTCTAATTTTTGTTATCCCAAAAACGGTTCAGTCTATATGATTTATCGGACCAAACTATTTTTGTATATCATTTAGCATTGAAATAAATCACATCTTTAACTTATTCGTTATACTTTAATTAAAGAAGCCGATGAATATTCAGGGTCGGTATTGAAAAGTAATATATAGCTTATAAATATCCTTCTGAGGGGTGAATAAGGACCTAAACAATTTCAGTATTTTTAAGGAGAGATTACGATGAGAACTTTAAAAACATGGTTGGTCGTTATGGTGCTGCTGGCTGTGTGTACTCCATCATTCGGCTATGTCCTTGTTTATAATACACTCAGCAGGGTAAAAGCCGTTGATAGTGTAGCCGAAACAATTTCCCGGGTAGCTGTTCGAGGATATCTGATTTTGGATATAAATGATACCAGTTCAGATGTCAATGATGCGTATTTCATGATTTATGGCAAAGACAGCGAGGCAATAAAAGTTTATACTCTGGAAGGTCTTGATCCAGTATTGACCATTGATGGTTTATACCAAAGCATTTATACAGAAACCGGAGAGGGATGGTATGTTACTGTTGTAGGCCGCAGAACATATAAGGATATCGGTATTGCGGCCGGAAAACAGCTCGTTTCTTATTCAATGACAGGTAATTTTATTATCCCTGATGGCGGAGTTGTTATCAAGACCGACGAGTTCCTGACTGGTTCCGGGGCCATATCTGTATCGTTGAATTCCACTAAAACAAAAACAGCTAATTTGGCTTCTGATTCGGTATATGATGCGATTGATGATTTAGTTGCAGCAATAGAAGCCGCAGGCTATTTTGCACAGTAAAATTTTAAAAAATAAACAAAGCTTATGATGATTCTGCTCTGCAATAAGGGCAGAATCATTTTTTTTAATGCTCTCTTAGCTGTTTTTTTATTTCATTAAGCAAATTTATTGCTTCCATTGGCGTTAGATTATCGATATCAACTGAAGCAGCTTTGTCTAAAATTGATTTGTGTTTCACAACGAAAAGCATATCTGAATCTTCTTTTTTAGTTTTGTTTTTAGCAAAATGCGAGCTGGACGCCTCTTTTTGGAAGATATTCTCAAGCTCATTTAAAATCTCCTTTGAACGTTCGAGAATAGGTTTTGGTATTCCTGCAAGTTTTGCAACATGAATGCCGTACGATTTGTCTGTCCCGCCGGGGAGTATCTTATGAAGAAATACCACCTCGTCCATCCACTCACGAACAGCCACGTTGGAATTCTTGATATTGGCAAAAAGTTCCGAAAGCTCGGTCAATTCATGATAATGAGTTGCAAAAAGAGTTCGGCATTTAATTTTATTAGCAATGTGCTCAGTGATTGCCCAGGCAAGTGCAAGTCCATCGTATGTGCTTGTGCCTCTGCCAACCTCATCTAAAATGACCAGTGACTTTGGTGTGGCGTTATTAATGATATTTGCTGTCTCAGTCATTTCGACCATAAAGGTTGATTGCCCCTTGGTTAATTCATCAGATGCGCCCACACGTGTGAAGATCCGGTCAACAAGTCCAATCCTTGCTTCTTTTGCAGGTATAAATGAGCCGATTTGCGCCATTAATACCAGCAGGGCGGTTTGCCTGATATATGTGCTTTTGCCGCTCATATTTGGTCCTGTGATAATCATTACGTCACCTGATTGGTTTCCAAGTGAAACATCGTTAGAGACAAATTCGGCATTAAGCATTTCACTAAGGACGGGATGTCTGCCCTCATGAATGGTAATTTCGTTATCTATTGATAGTTTAGGTCTAATATAACCCCGGCGATTAGCTGTATAAGCAAGGCCGGCCAGGCAATCGCATTGAGAGATTACTTCTGCCAATTGCCCAAGCCGATGTATATATTTTGAAGCTTCTAAACGGATATTTTCAAATAGCTTTTGCTCAAGCACGAGGGCTTTTTCCTGTGCTCCAAGCACGCGGGTTTCATATTTTTTTAATTCATCTGTGATGTATCTTTCAGCGTTGCTGACAGTCTGTTTGCGAACATAATCGCAAGGCACTTTATCAGCGTTTGACCTGCTGATTTCTATATAATAACCGAAGACCTGATTGAAACCTATTTTCAGCTTGTCTATGCCTGTGCGTTCAATCTGCTGTTTTTGATATTGTTGGAGCCAGCTTTGACCATCAGATGAAATTGACCGCAATTCATCGAGTTCCTTATCGAAACCAGTGCGTATTACTCCGCCATCGCTAACTCTCATGGGGTAATTCGGTTCTATTGCGGATTCGAGCAAATCAGCCAATTCATTCATGCTGTCACATTTGCCTGATAACTGTGCAGCTAATTTTGAACTGAGTTGTTTTAACTTTTCTTTTATTTTTGGCACCTGCCTTAATGTCCGGCCCAGTCCCACAAGGTCCCTCGGCAAAGCCCTTGCGGTTGCAATGCGTCCGGCAATTCGTTCAGGATCAGAAATATCGCCCAGCATTTTTCGCAGTTCAATTATTAAATTGCCGCTATCCTTCAATTCAGCAATCGCGTCCTGACGATACTCGATTTCAGATAAATCGTATAAAGGCCTGCAAAGCCAATTACGGAACATCCTGCCTCCCATCGGAGTCAAGGTAGAATCAAGGCAACCGATTAATGTCCCTTTCGCACTATCAGAGCGAATTGTTTGGAGGACCTCAAGGCTGTGGAGAGATGTATAATCGATATGCAGGTATTTATCTTTTATGACCTTTTTTATTGATGAGATATGTGCCAGTGCAGTTTTTTGTGTTTCATTAAGGTATTCGATTAATGCTCCGCACGATGGAATAATTGAAGCATCCGAGTCCTTAATTCCATAACCTTCTAATGTGGCTGTTTGAAAGTGCTTAAGCAATCGCTGTTTTGCCTGGTATGGGTCGAAATACCAGCTCGGCCGCTGTGTTATCGTAGCCCCAGTTAGTTCTGCGATTCCTTTTGCGAGCTTTTTTGCCTGAGCTTCGAATAATTCTCCTCTCCTGTCCGGTAAAAGACATTCAGCAGGTGAAAGCCGGACAATTTCATCAAGCAGCTCATTTTCATCAAGCTGCTGTGTATAGAAATGACCGGTCGATATATCGACCCAGCTTATTGCTGACGCTGAATTTGTCTGCCATACGGCCGCAAGAAAATTATCCTGCTTTGCTTCTAAAAGTATATCATCAGTCAACGTTCCGGGAGTTACTACTCGAATTACATCACGTTTCACTACGCCTTTTGCGGTTTTGGGGTCTTCAATCTGTTCGCAAACAGCAACCTTGTATCCCGCCTGCAGCATTTTTCTCAAATAACCATCCACTGCGTGCCATGGTACGCCCGCTAATGGAATTGGATTATCGCTGCCTTTATCTCTGCTTGTAAGCGTCAGCCCAAGGACTTTCGAGCATATCCTGGCATCTTCGTAGAATGTTTCATAGAAGTCGCCCATTCGGAAAAATAGAATGCATTCCGGATACTTCTGCTTAAATTGATGAAACTGCCTCATTGCCGGAGTCAAATTGTCATTGGATGCAACCATATTCGATGATTATACATTTACAGAACCAGATAACAACTCTGTGATAATAGTTTGGGCTTTATCCCGCGAATCGGCTTTTACCAGCCGAGTAAGTAACTCCTCTTGGCGACTTGTGAAGCAGACCGGCTGATTAGTATAAAATTTTTTTCCAATTCCTGTTAATCGTTGAATCTTATCGCAAAGCTGGTCAATTCCTGTTCCCAGTTTTGCGCTAATATTGATTATATTTTGTAGAGTGGGGTTTACCCCACCGTTCGGCGGGGCAAGCCCGGCCCTGCCTGTTTTGAACCGGTCAGTGAGGTCTGATTTATTCAAAACAGTTAAAACTTTTTTACTCGACATATTTTTTATTAGTTGTTCCGACGATTGGTTATTATCCAATACAAACAATATTAAATCGGCTTGATTTATGATATCGAGGGCCGCCTGCTGCGATGCTTTATCAATTTCATTGAGGAGTGTTTCATCCAGTCCAGCAGTGTCGAAAAGCTCGACTGGCATTGAACCAATTTTGCATTCTAGTGATACCCAGTCGCGAGTTGTGCCTTTGATATTGGTTACGATGGCCTTTTCTTTGCCGGCGAGACGATTGAAAAGGGTGCTTTTACCTGTGTTTGGTGGACCTGTAAGGACGATTTTGCATCCAAAGATTATGTGCTTAGCTTTATGGGATGCTTCAATGATTTGCTTTATTTCAGGAATGTATTCTTGTGACCAATTTTCGAGCCATTTTTTTGCACATGCTGTAAGGCCTGATTCGGTTTGATTGAGAATAAGTTTCGTGCCTTCAATACTTTTTGCTTTCGGCAGCTTTAATCTGGCTTCGAGAGCTATTGAATTATTCACTACGGAGGTTTTAAAAATGAATTGTTCTGCTGTTATTAATTTTACACCACTTTTTTTAAGCAATTGCATTATTTCTTCGATAATGAGTGGATTTCCATGACAATTGATTGTAAAAATACCATTGTCTTCGCATCCGATTGTTACCTGGTCAATTGTTTTATCTTTCTGCTGAATAAGACCTACTAGAATTTTACCTTTCTGAAATTCAGCAGGTTTTTGGGTTTGCGATACGAATATTTGACTCAGGATGTCGCAAACGTAATCACCGAAAATCTGAATCGTTGCGATTGCCCCGGTGCCTTTGCCAGTCATTTGGGATGCAAATACTGACAAAGTAACTACTCCTTCGTCTCGATATATTTCTCATAGGCGAGCGCTATGCCTTTTATGACCAAATCGGGCACATAGTTATCTATGAATTCGCAGTCATCTTTAATCAGTTTGGCCCCTGACCCGGTAACTACAAGCTGCGGCCATGTCCCAAGTGTTTCGGCGTATCTCCTGACGATTTCCTGCAGTGAGCTTATTGCAGAATAATAAAGGCCGGCATTGATTGCATCCGGTGTGTTTTTGCCGAACGGCCATTGCGGCTTTGTGACTGTAACTTTTGGTAATTGCGCTGTTTCATTATGTAGGGCACTTGCACTCATTTCAAAACCGTGAAAGATTACGCCCCCGCAAAACACACCCCTGTCATCAACCAGGTCTATTGTTACGGCCGTGCCGAAATCTGCAACTGCGACCGCCCGCTCAACTACAGCATATGCCGCAGAAGCTGCCAGGACTCGGTCTGATCCAACAGTTTCGGCATGTTCTATTGATAATTCAATTGGGTAGGGAATATCAGTTCCAACAAGAAGTATATTCTCACTAAGGGTCCCTTTGGCTATGCCTCTAACTATTTTTGTCCATTCAGGTTTAACAGAGCTGACCACAATAACACCATCGCGTTTGCCTTCTTTTGAGCGTTTAGCAACAGGAATCATTTCCCATGTGGATTTCAGTAATTCTTCAAGCTCGTTTGCTGCGTTTCCGGGGACAGATTTGACAAACTGCTCCTGTCCATTTAGAAAGAGCCCTATTGCTATATTAGTATTGCCAATATCAACCGCAATCAGATTCATAATCCGTCTTCTACCTTATTGGCAGGTGATTGTCAATTTAGCATAGTGATTATTTATTTCTGAATAGTTATAAAAAAACCATTAAAAATTAACGATTGTATGGAATATTACGGCATACTACCCCATAAAATCATCAAAATAGAGCAAAACGATAACAAAATTGTAACATTTGCGTGTTATAATAATAGGACAAGATGGACGGGATAAAGCCGTATGGCAGGGGAAGCTCTTGGGTATTTTTAACATAAGAGGTACAGTGGTGAAGAAAAGAAAAAAATGGATTGTTGTAACGGCAGCTTTGCTGTTTTTAGTCTTGATAATAGGCGGGATAGCAGCTAAAAGCCATAAGGTAAATGGTAAAGAGGAAATAGTTCGGATTGAGCAGGTCAAAAGGGGGGATTTAATCGAGAGAGTTAGCGCAACCGGCGAAATTGAACCTAAAGAAACGGTCCAAATAAGTGCCAGGGTGTCTGCACGAATAATTGAGATGCCTTTAGATGAAGGTAATTCTGTAAGTGCCGGTGACCCAGATGCGAATCCGCCTATTCCTGCTTCCTTACTCGTGAAACTTGATGCAAAGGATTTGGAAACCCAATTGCGTCTTGCTGAGGCAAGCCGAAATGCCCAAGAGGCGCAGATAGAAGTAGAGAAGGCGAGAATCGAAAGTGCAAAGTCAAATCTCGTAGCATTGGCCGCTACACTGGAGCAGGCACAAAAAGACCTCGAAAGGAAAAAAGGATTATATGAATCAAGAGATATAAGCAAAGCCGATTTTGACCTCATAAAGTACAAAGTTGATGAGCATGCAGGACAGTATGAAGCGGCTAAGTATAATCTTGAGGCTTCCCAAAAGAATTTAACTGTTTTGAAATATAATTTAGAGGCTGCCGAAGCTCGAATAGAAGAAGCGACAGAAACTATCAGCTTTACAAATATTAAATCCCCAATCAATGGCTGTATTACGCGAGTTAATAATAAAATAGGTGAAGTAGTTACAGGAACGATTAATTATCCAGGCTCTGTAATTATGGAGGTTTCAGACCGCTCTAAGATGCTTGTTGTAGCACAGGTAGACGAAGCCGATGTAGGAGAATTAGAAATCGGTCAAAGGGCTGTTGTCAGCGTTCAGGCTTTTCCTAATGTAAAGTTCAACGGGACAGTTAATGAAATTGCATTAAAATTTAGATTGAGCGATAACCGAACCAGATATTACCGCACTGAAATAATGCTGGATGATGACCCGAATGTCACAAAACTTTATACGGGCCTTACTGCTGATGTAGATATCGAAACAAGAAAACATACCGATGTCATTGCTGTGCCCAGTCAGGCGGTTCTGGCAAGAGAAGTTGATAGTTTGCCGCTGAATATTCGAGATAAAAGCCCTGAACTCAATAAAGGGAAACGATTTGCGACTGTCGTTTATAGATTTATTGATGGCAAAGCGGTTGTTACTCCCGTCATAACTGCTCAAAGTGATTTAACGCACACTATAGTGCTGGCGGGTCTTAAAGAAGTGGATAAAGTTGTTGTTGGTCCGTATAAAATTTTAGACAAACTCGCAAATGACCAGAAATTAAAAGATGAGCGGCAGGTTGAAAAAGACAAATCAATAAAAACTAAATCGAAGGTTGAAAACAGCAAATCTGACAGCAATGAATCAGCAGGCAAATCATAAATCCGAAAAGGTCGTTATTCGCTTAAAAAATCTGAAAAGATTCTACAGTGTAGGCATAGAGGAGATTCATGCGCTTAATGGGGTGAACCTGGAAGTGCGTGAAAATGAATATATCGCTGTAATGGGACATTCAGGTTCAGGTAAAAGCACATTAATGAATCTTCTTGGATGCCTCGATAGGCCCACTGAAGGGGTATACGAGCTTGATGGTGAAAATGTAACAGAACTTGGAGATTCCCAGCTTGCCCGGATTCGTAATGAACGTATCGGTTTTGTTTTTCAATCATTCGAACTTTTACCTCAGATGAACGCCATGAAAAATGTAGAGATGCCGCTGCTGTATGCCCGTGATGGCTGGTTTGGAAGGGCAGCCCGGGCCAAAAAGGCCCTTGAAAGGGTGGGTTTGGGTGACAGAATTAAGCACAAGCCAAATCAGCTTTCCGGAGGCGAAAAGCAGAGGGTAGCCATTGCAAGGGCATTAGTTTGCAACCCGAGCATTTTATTAGCCGACGAGCCGACAGGAAATCTCGATACTAAAACCAGTGACAGCATACTGGAGCTTTTTGAGGAGCTTCATAAACAGGGACAAACTATTTTAATGGTAACGCACGAGCATGACGTCGCACAGCACACCAGAAGGATAATCAGGATGCAGGATGGCCTCATATGCAGCGACAAGACCACCGAAGAAGATAATATACACGAGCAAAGACCTGCTGAAAAGGGGGAGGATGCATAATGAAGGGTTTGCTTGCTGTGCCGCTGATGTTCATTCGGCTTGTGTACCAGAGCATTTATCTTGCCCTTGGACAAATATGGGCCAATAAAACTCGTTCAATTCTTACAACGATTGGAATAGTTATTGGTGTCGCATCTGTAACAGCTGTTATAGCCGCATTAACGGGATTAAAAGCTAAAATCCTAAGCCAGGTAGAGACATTCGGCAGCAATACAATAATAATACAGCCCCAATTGCCTGATAAAGGGCTTAAAAGGACTTTAACGTGGTGGGACATAAGATTCAAACCAAGGGATTTTGATGGTGTCTTGCAGCATTGCCCTTCAATCGAGAGATATACACGAGTCAGTGAGGCCGGCCAATATACTGTTAAATATGGTGAAAAGTCGGCACTCAACGTTCACCTTTATGGTATTGAGCCGGCATGGCATTCCATTGAGCACAGGCCCTTGGTCTTAGGAAGAGAAATTTCAGAAATTGACGAAGGAAAAACAGTATGTCTCATCGAGCCGGAGCTTCGTGACAAGCTTGGTCTTGACAGGGATTGTATCGGTCAGGCAATTCGTATCGGCTCACGAAACTTCAGAATTGTAGGTGTTATAGAAAAACGCAATGACCTCCAGTTCGGTAGCGGCGGTCAGGAAAAATTTGAAATATTAATTCCTTTCGATGCGGCTTCGAAATTTCAGAGGGATTTCTGGGTATGGGGACTGGCTTATGGTAAATCCGCAGAGGTTGTTGAAGAAGGCGTTGGAGAGCTGAAATTCTTTTTCCGCCGCGAACGCCAGCTCAGTCCGGATGAGCCGGATACTTTTATGATTGCCTCCCTTAAAACAGCAATACAAACATTTAATAATATATCAATGATTGTGACCCTGGTTGCTGGCGGCATAGTTGGCATCTCGTTATTAGTAGGTGGTGTCGGCATTATGAATATAATGCTCGTCTCCATATCGGAACGAACCAAGGAAATAGGGTTGCGAAAAGCAGTCGGTGCGAAAAAGTCTGCTATTCTGACTCAATTTCTAATCGAAGCGGTCATATTATGCTTTGTGGGTGGTATGGTGGGAATCGGTATCGGCAAATTGCTGACCTATGCAATTGCGCATTTAACTCCTCTACTGGAAAAAACATACATACCGTTTTGGGCAATAGTCTTGTCTTTTGGTTTTGCAGGAACAGTAGGAATCGTTTTTGGGATGTTCCCGGCCATCAAAGCAGCACGATTAGATCCTATCGAGGCATTACGGCATGAATAGGATCTTAAAATTCGAAACAGAAAACAAAAGACACAAAAAAACTATATTTTTTAATTTGTGTCTTCTCTCTTGGGCCTTCTGTCTTCTGGTAATAACTGGTTGCGATGAGTGTAAAAAACAAGAGGATTTTCTTTTAATAAAAGCAAATCCCCGGCAAACAAGAGAAATTCAAATCCTTGAGCTTGAGAAAAAACCGGATACGAATGAAGTAATTGATATTAATCAGCCGGCTGGAAGATTTGTGAAGCTGAATATTGAACAATGCCGGGCAATGGCTTTAAAAAATAATCTTGATTTAAAAGTTCAGTTAATAGAACCCGCTATAGCAGCAAAACAGCTAAGCGCTGAAGAGGCCAAATTTGAATCGTCTTTTTTCTCGAATTTCAGATACAGGGACATAGAACAGCCGTCTGTTATTGTTGAACAGGCCCAAAAATATAAAAATCAGACGGCTGATTTTGGGGTCGAGGTTCCATTGCAGACAGGCGGAATAATAAAATTTGACCTTGCTGACGAGCGCACCAATACTTCTTTTGTTGATATAGATCCAGAAACGTTTGATGTCATAAAAGGTAATATAGTAACCTACACGCCAATAAGTACATTTTCGATAAGCCAGCCATTACTTCGGGGTGCGGGTAAGCGAATTAATACTTACTCAATAAGGATTCTTGAGTATCAGCGTCAGATAACCGATGCAATGACCAAACTCGAGGTGATAAGGGTATTAGCTAATGCAGATAGAGGTTATTGGCGCTTGTACGCGGCACGAAAGGAACTCGAAGTCAGACAGCAGGAATATGAAACAGCCGTAGCTCAATTAGAGCAGACTCGGCGAATGGTATTATTAGGTGAGAAGGCCGCTGTGGAGGAAACCAGGTCACAAGCAGGTGCGGCGGAGCGCCTCAATGACATAATTAGATCAAAAAAGTCCCTTCAAGATAGAATTAGAGAGCTTAAACAGATAATCGACGAACCTGGACTCGATATAAAGTCAGATACTCTAATAATTCCAACAACAGAGCCCGATCCCATAATGTTTGATATAAATAAAGACAGATTGACTGTTTCAGCCATAGAAAACCGGATGGAAATGCTCGAAGTCGAACTGCAGATTGCCCAGGATGCAAGCACAGTAGATTATTACAAAAATCAGACATTGCCTTTGGCCGCAATTGATTATACCTACAATATGAATGGTCTGGGTGCAACCAGGGAAGGAGCTTATGATATGATGTTTGATAAAGAAAGGAGTTTTCAAAATCATATAATTGGTTTGAATCTTATAGTTCCGTTGGGTAACCAGGCAGCAAAAAGCAGGCTTTTAGAGGCTCAATACCGCAAAAGACAGCGTCTGCTTACTAAAGAAAACCGCCGTATTCAAATAGAAATGGAGGTGCTTGGATCTATAGAGCAATTGGAAGCAAACTGGCAGCGCATACTTGCCGGCAGACAAAATTCAATTCTTGCCGGTCGGCTTTATGAAGCCGAGAAAAGGCAATTTACCCTTGGTCTTAGAACAGCCACGGATGTTCTTGATGCGCAAGCTAAATTTGCGAATGCCCAAAGCACTGAGATTGCGGCCTTGACCGAATACCAAATTGCTCAAATTGATCTGGCTTACGCTACGGGCATGCTGCTTGGCGCCGCAAAGGTCCAATGGGAGCCATATAAATGAAAAACCTCTATATACGAGGATAATTCTTAACTATTTTTATTATGATGATATTTTTTGAGCTATTTGAATAATGCGTTTCCTTAAGGCACGCGGAGCGATTACTTCAACCTGGTCACCATAACTAAGAATCCACCAGGTAATCTCATTTAGACCGTCAACCCTGAACTCGACTATGGCAGACCCGTCATGCTGGAAATAAGATGTTTGGGTCTCATGCCATTTAACTGAAGTAACATCATAAGCAATTTTTGTTGCAAACTGCAGTTTAACATTATAAAGCCGTCCTTCAGGAAGAATTGACCACGCCCTCCCCAAATAATCTTGAATATCAAATGAAAGTTCTTCTGTATAATTACTGCTCAAAACAATAACTTTTCTAATATGGCATAATTTAATTGTGGTGATTTGCTTGTCCTTTTCTGATTTCCCAATCAGGTGCCAATTATGCATGCTGTATAACAAATGAAAGGGATTGATTATTTTATCAATTTCAGTATTTTCCTTTGCTGAATAAAAATTTATTTTTATTTGTTTTTTATTCATTATTGCCTTTTGTATCTGGCCGAATATTTTATCTGGAAGCTCTTGCGCATCTGTTGGATTTGGCTGCATTGAAATTGTTTCAATAGCATTTGAACAGTATTTTCTTATATCCGAATGCAGGTTGTTTTCAATTTTGAGTCCCGCTATAAGCAATGCCTTACGAAGAGGAAAATTGATTTGATTGCTGCCTTTATAAACAAGCAAAAGGAGGGCAAATGCTTCTTCAGCGGTCAGATTTAATGAAGGCAAAGTAAAATCGCAATCTGCAAAGTAGCTTTTCCCTTTCGGATTGAAAGCATATTTTACACCAGCTTCTTGTAAGGATTTAAGGTCCCTAAAAATTGTCCTTCTGCTTGTTCCAAGAGCAGTGGCTAAATCAGCGGCAGTATATTGATGTTCTGCCTGCAATGCGGTAAGCAACTCTATAATCCTTCCTGTTTTATTGCTCTTCATTTTAATCCCTCAAAATCAAAGTCACTTACCAGTTAGACCTTCACTATAGGATATAGGCGTTTGTCGAAATATTAATGTTGGTCTTAAACTGAAGATTCTAAGCAAAAAACAGCAATTTTATTAATTTTATTTTATTAGCTGTCTTTGGCGTCTAAAAATCTTTCCCAAATTAACATCAGTTTGCCTTGATTTTTTGTGTCAAAAAGTATTTAATAGAGTATGTTCTTTGAAATGGAGAGGGTGGAGGGATAAGGATGGATGATGAAAAGATTTGTACAAAAATTATTATTTACATTGATATTTCTTCTGTTGACTGACACAGCAGTTCTGGCTGTAAAAGTTTCAACACGAGTATATCTTAGAGACAGCAATACACCTCTTGAGCTTGCCAATCCAGATGTCCCATGGGTGTATAAGGATATTATGGCAGGTACTCAGCTCAAAATAATCGTTAATTCCAATGAGGACGGAGATTTTGCCGGCGGCTTATTTATACCGAGGCAGGAATTAGATTCCGGTTTTGGTGACTTATATTGCATAGGAGAAGATTGTCTAGATTCGATTTTACCTGCCGCTGGGGCTGGAGCCCTGGTCATCAGATCGGATGATATAGAGGTTGGCGGATTTATTCTTTTAACGGATATAGATGCAGTATCTGATGACTGGTTTATCATTGATTACGATGCCCTTGCAATCGGGCTCTGCCATGTTGGTCTGTATGATGACAATTGGATATTTGGAGTTCCGTATTATGAAATGACATTTAATCAGGTTCCCACGAGGGATTATAACGGTGACTATATAGTCAATTTTGAAGATTTTTCTATTTTCGCAGCTTATTGGAGCATAATTAATTGCTCTGATCCTGATAATTGCGGAAAAGCTGATTTTAATGCCGATCAGGCCATTAATATTGATGATTTAGCTATGTTTGTAGAGTTCTGGCTAGGGAAAACCAGGTAATTTCACCCTGTTGGAGCGGACAGGGATATTAGGTGATTCAGTCTAATATTTTTTGATTAAGAGTGCCATCTTTTAGCACTAATTCTAAATTTGAATCAACATTTGTTGATTTAGAAACGCCTTTAAAACAACGGATGTTGTATCTGCACACGGATGTGCCTTTATTTACTATACTTTACAGAGGAGAGTTATAGATGAAAATGCGAATTATTGTATTACAAATGTGGTTTTTGTCCCTTTTTTGCGGTATTGCATCTGCCGACAGAACATTGGAAAGAGCCGAAATCCTTCAAATTTTAAGTCGGCTCACAAATCAGCCGCAGAAAACATGGATAACGGCAGGCACTATTCAGGCAATTCATGAAGATTACAAGGCACCTAAGGTAATCGATGCGAATATCGTCGAAAGTGCCATACGGGCCAAAATACAGGGATATTCTAATAATCCTGATAGACCAAAACACAATGAAGAAATGCTCAAGATGGATTTTGATGCGGTCCCCTTTAATACACGTTACGAAATGTCAAATGAGTCTACAATGAAATCCTCTGTCGTAGTCAAGTATGATGGCGAAAAATTTTATTGGGAAATAAACGTGGATTCGAGAAATGATTCGGTTAATCCCGGGAAAGAATTAGCTGATAATTTTATGCTCGATCGTTTTGACAGGGAATGGAATCAAAAACGCATCTTTGTGTGGGATGGTGAAAAATATACTACATATTTTCTTCCGGGTAATTATTCGATTGAAGAATCAAAAAGTGCATCAGGCCATGCAGTAAATGGTCCGCTTACTGCCGGATTAATTCCCTGGGGCTATGGATATTATAGCTATAATAGCCTTGCCGCAGCAGATTTAAATGTAATTGAAAGGGAAATCAATGGTGAAATCCTGCTGCAATTAACTATCAATCTGCAAGGGAGTTTAAATATTACTTTAACTTTGGATCCTTCTCAAAACTATAATGTGTTATCTTATCTTTCGTCTTCAGAGAAATCGCTTGTATATAGGAAATACTCTAATCATCAACTGATAGCCGGTAAAAGGATTCCAATGATGATTTTAGAGGAAAAATATGATTCCCGTAATAATCGCTTGCTCTCTCGTGAACTTTGGACAATTACATCAATTGATACTGCTGTTCCTGCGATAGAAAGCTTTAAAGTTAAATATGAAAATGATGCTCAAATTGAATTTACTTCTCCAGTTACATCAAAACCTGTACTTTATCGCTATTCAGGTACAACTGATACAGATTCTTTGCTTAGCGAACGTTTAGCTTCGGCCTGTTTGCAGGATTCAGATCAGCAAAATTGTGCTACCATATCCTTAAAGTATTCACTTTCAAAATTAAATAAATCAGTTTCTTTAAATTCTCTCTCAGCCTTAGTATCCGCAGATAAAACAACAAGTCTGGCTTCGATGAAACAGTATATTAAAAATCAGGGGCTTTATTGTCTTACAGTTAAGACAGATATTCAGACAATAAAAAATATTAATAATTGTCAGAAAATTTTGTATATCCCCGGCGATAAGCATTTTGTTGTTTTAGAAAAAATTGATGATAAATACGCATGGATAATAGATTTATCAAGGAATAAATTCTATTATCATATCGATAAAGATTTCTTCAATATGGATTGGACAGATGGTGTGGCGCTTTTAATTTCAAATCAGCCGATTAGGCAGGAAGGCAATCTCATCGAACTTACTGAGGATGAATTAGCAAATACAATTGGGACTGGATATGCCTGCACAGGACTTTTACAGGAGTATCATTATATAACTTGTTCAGATCCTATCTTGCCTGGAACTTGTGACAGTTATTATTACGATTATTTTGAAAGAAAGTCCTGTCAATTAGCAGCGGAAGGAAGTTGTTCAAGTTCAGTGATGCCAAGATATCAAAAATGTCCATGTCAGGCAACTATAGAAGATCCGTTTATTTGTGATAAGACATATGAATGGACTATTTCCTATATAAGAGCTTGCCAGTAAATAAATAAATTGATTTTTTTTTAATCAAAATATAAAGTGTCTCTGATGAGGCACTTTGCATTTACTTTGATTGAATTGCTTGTCATTATAGGTATTTTAGCAATTCTAATGGCCGTATTGTTACCTGCCCTTGGGATGTCCAGATTAGAGGCAAAATCAGGTGTATGTGCCTCCAATATAAGCCAGATAAATAATGCGTTATTCATTTATACAAATGAAAATGGCAGACTTCCTTTTGGTTTTTATACCGACGTCAATATCTCCGTTCCTTCTGATTTTTGCACAGGATCTAAAGACGATAAAGGTGGATGGTGGTGGTTTAATTATCTGGATGGGTTATGTTCCAAAAAAAACATAAAACGCAGCATTCTCCAATGCCCCGCAAAAAAAATAAATAATAGAAATTTACAGAAAAACATACTTAATGGTAATTACGGCGTAAATCTATCTATTTGTAAAATGTCGGCTGGAAACAAAAAGGAATTCGTTGGTCAGCCCCTCAGTTTAGATGTTAAAAATTCGAGTCAGACATTATTAATCCTCGATAGCGGCTATACTATTATTGGATGGTATCATGCTGCTGATATCCCTCCAGAAGCATTAGAAAGTACCATTATGGAGGATACTGCTTACGTTCCCGGCCTTAAAATCAATAAAGATAGGCAGCTCTGGAAAGACGGCAGTCAGATTTATGATGCTGTTTATGGACGCCATCCTCGAAAAACTGTAAACGTTGGCTATATGGACGGCCATGTCGCAAAAAATAAAGCTGATGATTTGCTGGTGGAAAAAACAACTGATAGTTATAAGAATCTTGTCCCTCTTTGGCAGCCAAAATAATTTTAAAATTATTTCGAAATGATTGCCTTGATGTCATTATCTGTTGGGTACTCGATAATAGAAAATGATGTGAATGTATATTCCTGTTCCCCCGGTAAAGTTTGGTAAAATTCAGTTCTGCGCGGAAGCTGTGTCCCTGGTTCGACAAATACACGCCACCTATTGCTTATTGACGACTTTTTATCGAGCCATAATAAGTCATAAACTTCCATTAGAGATTTTTCTTCCGTCAAGGTCAAATCATCTAAACGATTCCATTTGGTATCTTTCACTGAAATTGACATTTTGTCAAAAGGCATCATACCCAAAGAACCATTAATAAAATTTTCCATATTGGTAACATCTTCCGAAGAAAGTGCTTCCTCATCAATTTTGCCGTTTTGAATATTAATGATTTTACGTGTCCCATCTCTTATATCCCATATAACCTGTTCCCCTCGGGCATTCGAAATATAAACATCCAATGAACGCGAGACCCACTGTCTTTGGAATGGCTCATTTTTACCGGGTGTAAACCGTTCTATATAAACATTTTTTACCTTGTTGACAGATTCATAAACCTGATTCAATGATGTAGCTTTAACAGTTGGTGTATTTACTGTAAAAAATACAGCTATTATAGTTATGGCCGCAGCAAGTCCGCTAATCGCGGCATATCGTGCAAGTCTTTTTACAGAAAGCTTTCTGTTATGTGCTGTATTTATACTGAAAATTGTTTGTTTCTTTATATCACTTTCTAAGCCGCTTACCCTGACCTGTAGAGGAAACTCGGCATATAAATCTTCAGTATTAGCCTCTTCCATTTGAGTGGGTTTAATTTTGCAAACAGTTGTTATTCCGGATTCGGGACGTTCGAGAATACCAAAAATTAATTGA
>CAYSKP010000094.1:0-9209 GCA_964431645.1 uncultured Pirellulales bacterium | reverse complement strand
CCCCCGCCAAAACTGCAGCTTGTTGTTTGTCCCACATGTGCCAGGACTGAAATTGATATAGCGGCCCTTGCCAGAAAAATTAAACAGGCTGTAAGCGGTATTGATAAGGTAATAAGAGTAGCTGTAATGGGCTGTATTGTAAATGGCCCCGGAGAGGCCGCGGATGCCGATTTAGCCGTATGCGCCGCAAAAAATAAGGCCTTCATATATAAAAAAGGCATCAAAATTGCAAATGTCACCGAAAGACAGATTGTCCCTACGCTTTTAAAACTTGTTCAGCGTGGGTTTTAAGAACTTCTATTTTTTCACGGATTTCCTCGGCCATGCGGCTGTTGGGAAAATCACGAATTATCTCCTCGCCGGCGTCGACTGCCTTGGCCCATTGTTTGCCTGAGACAGCCAATGAGAACTGCACACCGAGATTATGCAATTTCGTGCGGAAGACATCCCTTGCGCCTTCCTGCAATGCAAGGCCTTCATTAGGCGTCAAATACTGGTCAAGCTCACGCAGAATTTCGATACTGCGGTCGGTGGCCTGGCGCTTTACCGCATCATCCCAGGCGCTTAGCAGGACCTTTTTGCGTTCCTCTTTTTTGTCTACCAGCCGCTGCCTCATAGATAATGCCATATCGTTTGCGGGGTACTCTTTTATCAATAGCTCAATCTGCTCGCTGGCCTGTGACCACTGGTGGTCTTCAAGGTGCTTTTCAATATGGCCAATCATCTGGTTCATTCTTTCTATATCAGTAGCCCCGCGATATTTGTCTGCCTGAAGACGAAGCTGGTCGGCAAGTTTTTTGTAATTTGTTCGATGTGAAACTTCATCTATTATTTCATAAGCTGCTTCAAAATCCTTCTGCTGAAGCTTGTCAAAGACGGCGTCTCGCAGGGTTTGTGCATCTGTATCGCGAAATGCAATTGCCCTGACCGCATCACTGACATGAGTGCTGACATTCAGTTTATTTATGATCAGACGAAGCTGCTGCAGTTCATCGGCAACATTATCCAGCCGGGCATTATTGTCATCGATAAGGTCCAGCATCTTAAGACTTGATATGAAAATTACGACAAGGGTTATCAGCGATAGTAACGCGACAAGCAGCGATATTGCGGCCGTCAGGGCCGATGATTCTTTACCAAAAACACCTCCTACAAGGGCCGCTATGACGACTCCCGCAATTACTATGTATATAATCGTGAGATTCTTAAAATTCGCAAATGGGTTGTTTTTTCCTTGCTCCATAGCTGTTCCTCAAATATTTCACTTTCAGGAAACTGTATATTTATTATAATCCATTTATAACGTATTTGTCAACAGTGCTCAAAATGCGTATTTAGGTAAACTGAGGGAATATTAAGATGATTAAAATCAGCTATTTGGCCTTAATTTTGGGCTTTTTAGGCCCCCTGATGGCCGCAGTAGAGGCTAACCAACTGACCATAATCGAGGGAAATAACAAATTCGCTCTTGAGCTTTACGGCAGGCTCAAAAATCAGGAGGGAAACCTCTTCTTTTCACCATACAGTATATCTACTGCACTGGCTATGACCTATGCAGGGGCAAAAGACGAAACTGAAAAACAAATGGCACAAACTCTCTGTTTTCCAGATATCCAAAAAGATAAATTTCATAATGTATTTGGCAAAATCATAAAAAATTTAAATAACCAAAGTGAAAAAGGAGTATTCGAGCTGAATGTTGCAAATGCATTATGGGGACAAAGAGGGCTCGATTTTTTGCCTGAATTTTTAAATACGGTCAAAACGGATTATGATGCCAATTTGGAGCAGGTTGATTTCAAAACACAAGCCGAAGAGGTGAGAAAAACTATTAATTCATGGGTAGAAAACAAAACCAAAGACAAAATAAAGGAACTGCTCAAGCAGGGAATGATTGATTCGATGACACGGCTGGTTTTGACAAATGCGATTTATTTCAAAGGTAAATGGGGGAGTCAATTCAAACCCGGGCAGACACAAGATTCTCAGTTCACATTATTGAGCAATGATAAAACTAATGTCCCTATGATGTCGCAGAAGAGGGACTTTAATTATATGGAAAATGACAACATGCAGGCGTTGGAAATGCCATATGAAAATAACGACTTATCAATGGTCATATTTCTGCCAAAAAAGATAGATGGTATTAATGAGCTTGAAAAACAGCTTACAGTTGAAAATCTAAAAAACTGGCTTTCTAATCTGCATAAAAAAGAGGTTCAGGTCTTTTTCCCAAGGTTCAAAATGACAAGTGAATTTTCTTTGGCGGATATATTGAGCCAAATGGGAATGAAGGATGCATTTTCAGAAAAGGCCGATTTTTCCGGTATGACAGGCAATCGCGACCTTTTCATATCGGCCGTTGTTCACAAGGCCTATGTGGATGTCAATGAAGAGGGAACAGAAGCGGCGGCCGCGACAGGTGTTACAATGAAAGTTACTTCGGTTGCCGCCCCAATGCCTGTTTTTAGAGCCGACCATCCGTTTATCTTTCTGATTCGGGATAATCACACAGGCAGCATATTGTTTTTGGGCAGAGTATCGAATCCGTCTAAAGTGAATTAGCTTTTCTATTTGCCTTATAGAAGAAATAAATTATCCAGCTAAGTAAAACGACTATCATTGGCATTGCTATAAATCCCGGATTTATCTTTATGCCGATATTCCACAAAATTATATGATACTGGACCAGAAGCAACAATACAGAGAGGATGATATTTAAACCGCTGAAAAATTTTCTGAGTGCCTCAATGTTGGCCCATACTGAGGCGACTCGCGGGACAACAATTGCTGCGATGTTAAAGGCCAATAAAATGAGAGGCATCAAAATAATAGCCCCAAGCCTTTGCATATAGCCATTCGGATTTCCCCAAAAGTCCCAATGTGTCGCCATCCGCTGAGGCATCTGAGGATAAAAATATGCACTTATAATAGAGATTACAATCAATATCCCAATACAGACCAGCTCATTTCGGGTAATTCGCATTTTGGTCTTCTCCTTCATTTGTGCTTTGCGAAACTTTTTGAAGAACATAGAACTTAGGCTTCATACCTCGGATTGTTACATCACCGCTCATCCATTCAAAAAACAAATATGTTGAGCCATTCATTTCCCTGATATAGTAATGTGCGGCGGTTTTGTCGCCCGGATGAATAATTTCTTCTTTTGTCCATAGCCATGGACCACTTGTCTGACCATTTTCATAAAAAATCAATTGCTTGAGAAAGAAGTCCCCTGTCCAGCGTTTCTCACCCGGTTTATAATTGTTTATATCATCAACGAAATCCACAGTTTGCCATTTTCCAATAAGATTAGGGTCATTTACAATGACCTGTTTAGATAGATTAGAATCATCTTTTTTCAACAGCTTTGGTAAAAAAACCATCCCTGCAGCAACAGCAGCAAGTATCATGATTAGAGCAATAACAAATCCTGCTGATACCCCCTTCTGGTCAGGAGAACGTGCATCGCCGACAAGCTCGGCGTATTCCGCCGGAGGGCCCATTTCAGTTGTAATCTTCTGGAAATTTTCCCAAGTCTGCTCTTGAGGCTTAAGCTCGGCAAATCGACTATCTAAATGACTGCTTACGTCGGCTAGTATTTCAAAGCTGCGCGGATGACGATTGGCTGATAAGGCCTGTTCCACTCTTTTTAAATAATCTGCTTTGACTTCCGCCCACATTGACGAAACTTCAGTGGCGGCACCGTGTGCGGCTGAGTTAATTGCCTCAATAAGCAACTCCGGCTGGTCTGTCCCTATATGGATTTTTTTGCCCGACTTGAGGACTACTGTCACTGCTTTGAACCCGGAGACATTATAAAGCCAACCGTCAAAGACATAGCGAATTCCCCAGCCGCCGAAGACGCCTTTAAAGGGCTGACAATAAGCAATCTGCTCAAGCGGAATTGTCTTCCAGAAAAGGCCGGGTCCAAACCAGAATTTAAGAAACCCTTCTTTGATTTCAACCGTCAGTTTATAACTGAATACTAAAATAAATAAACAAATCAAAAACATCGGAATTGCCGCTGCAAGGCCTCCCAGCAGATAAATAAATCCGCTAAATGCAATCAATATTAAACTTATTACAATCGATAAATATCCCGGCTGGCTGTGTCTGTATTGAGCGTTCATAATCCTGCTCCTTTCCTGATTGCTTCGATGCTTGCGATAATCAGCTCCCAATGTTTATTCATATCTTCGAGTGCCCTTTTACCAGTTTGAGTAAGCTCAAAATATTTTCTTGGAGGACCATCGACTGAAGGCTGTGAATAACTTGCAACTAAGCCGTCAGTTTCAAGACGGGCAAGGACAGGATAAATATTTCCTTCACGAATCTGGAGGCCTTCGATTCGTTTCATCTTTTGAACCATTTCATAACCGTGAGATGAGCCATGATTAAGAAGGTTCAGCACTACAATATCCAAGAGTCCTTTACGAAGCTGAATTTGCCAATTTTCAAGATTCATTCGTTTAATCCTTAAATTTATTTCCAGTATACTACTAAGCATTATACTGCTATGTCAATATAAAAGTTTGAATATTTTACAGTTTTTTTCAGACCGTTATCAAACAGTGGTTTGATGGTTTAAAAAAGGCACTATGTTGCTTTTTTGCAACATTTTGGTTTGGCAATGTTTTAAAATTTAAATAGCAGCGAAATTGATAATAAATGGCACGAACAGGAAAAGAGGAGGTTTTAGGGATGTTTATTTTTTGCAACAAGATGCCTTAAACAGCAAATCAATTACATTGGTGACCAATGAGACAAAACTCAGAGCTAATACATCTCACAACAGTTTCAATTCGATATCGCAATATTTAATTCTCATATAAGAAATATTTATAAATTTAAGTCCGAGTATGTTTTTTGCACGTACAAAATAGGTAAAATGCTTAGTAACTTTTTGTTTAGAAGAGGGCCACTACAATGGACGAAGCAAAGCTTGCAGATGAACTTAATGAGCTTGTAAAGCAATTCGGAGGCGCTTCAGATCCAACATCAAAACGCCTCGAGCTGCTTGCCAAGAAGGCGGAAATAAACTCGAAAGAATTACAGGCAAGCGTCGATTGTCTGCGTGAATCTCTTGATTATCTGCGTGTCTGCATTAAATACCTGCTTTTGGATATCGAGGCAACACGAAGAGAAAACGACTATCTTCAGAAGCTGCTCCGTGAGAAAGATAGAGACCGCGAAGAGTAACCTTCCGGGCTTTATCAATCACTTCGAAAAAAATCCGTTTTTCTATATAAACCCGTTCTAAAATCAAACTTACAGGTTTATAAGTTTTATTTTCTATCCTGTCTAAATCAAACAGCTTGATTATTGCTTTTATTTGTTTCAAAGCTGCCGCATTCAAACCACCGATACATAGCGGGCAAAATGAGAAGCGTAGCTATTGTTGAAGTAAATAGACCTCCGACAACGACAACCGCTAACGGACGCTGGACCTCAGAGCCGGGACCTGCCGCAAGAATCATTGGTATAAGACTGAAGACCGTAATTGAAGCAGTCATTAAAATAGGCCTAAGTCTCGAAGCACAACCTTTAGTAATGGCCAGGTCAATTGATAAACCCTCCTGCCTTAATTGCGATATATATGAAACCAGCACCAGGCCGTTTAAAACAGCAACCCCGAAAAGCACGATAAAGCCCACTGAAGCGGGGACAGAAAGATACAGCCCCGAGACAAGCAGTGAAAAAACACCACCGATAAGCGCAAACGGCAGATTGCATAAAACAAGCATCGCTAATTTGACCGAATTGAAACTGATAAAAAGTAAAAGAAATATCATGCCGATGACTATCGGAGTAATCAGCATCAGACGTTTATTTGCCTGCTGCTGATTTTCGAATTGACCACCCCATTTAATATAGAAGCCATGCGGGAGTGAAACTTTTTCGCTGATTAATCTCTGGGCTTCTTCGACAAAACTGCCAATATCACGGCCTTTTACATTCAGCTCGATTGCCATTCTGGGCTGCCCGTTTTCTCTGCTTATCTGAACAGGGCCTTCCTCAATTTTGATATCGGCCAATTGATTCAATGGGACAGGATAGCCTCTGTTAGAATTAACGAGAATATTCTCTATTGCCTCGACGGAATTTCGCCTGTCTTCGGGGAATTTAATAACCAGGTCAAAAGACCTGTTTTCTTCGTATATTTGCGAGGCCGGTTTACCTCCTACAGCTATTTCTATAATGCTTAAGACATCGCTGACATTGATGCCATAACGGGCAATTTTATCCCGGTCAACTTTGATACTTATATATGGCTGGCCTGCCGCAACTTCCGTTATCAAGTCAGTTGAACCTTTAACGCCGGATAATACAGAGGCGATTTCATCGGTTTTAGCCTTGAGCACATCCGCATCATCGCCGAACAATTTTACAATAATCTGGGCACGTGTTCCGGCCACAAGCTCGTCTATCCTGCACTGAATCGGCTGACTGAAACTGAAAACGATACCTGGGATTTTTGATATGGAATCCCGCATCTTGTTAATCAATTCTTCCTTTGATTTTGCAGTAGTCCACTCGGAACGGGGCTTGAGCGCCCCTAAAAAGCCCGTCTTATCAACGCCTCTTGCCTCAATGGCAATGCCGGTCTGTCCTGTTTTAGACACAATGGTTTTTAATTCTGGAAACTGCATGAGTTTCTGTTCTAAACGCCGGACAATTTCATTAGCTTGTGTCAGAGAGGTGCCCGGCATCAGAGCTATATCCATATCAAATGCACCTTCGTCCATCACAGGAACGAACTCTGTGCCGAGCTGTGTTATCGTAATTAATGCGGTCAACACCAGCAGGGCTGAAACGCCGACAACAGCGGTCCTTTTCCGCATTGTCCATTCAAGGGCCGGAAAATATATTTTTTTAGCATTACGGATAATCCAGCTTTCTCTTTCGTCACCATGTTTCAGAGCAACCGAACACAGCACAGGAATAACAAAAATAGACAAAAACATCGAGGCGAACAGGGCAATCGCTACCGTATACGCAAGCGGGGCAAACATTTTACCTTCCATTCCCTGCAGCGTGATAATGGGGACAAAAGTCAAGGCAATAATAAATTCGCCGAATATACTTGGTTTTCTTACCTCCAAAACCGCTTTGAGCACTGTCGGCAGCCTGCGGCCGGCGTCTGTCATTTCGGCAAGATGTCTTTGAACGTTTTCAACCTGGATGATAGTGGCATCAATTATCATTCCTATTGAAATCGCAAGCCCGCCCAAAGACATCAGATTCGCATTTAATCCCAGATATTTCATCACAATAAACGTCAGCAGTATCGAAAGCGGCAACGCGGTGATTACCACAAGGGCGCCTCTGAAACTGCGCAATATGAAATAAAGCACGATAATCACAAGAACAGCGCCTTCAGCCAAAGCACTGACCACAGTCCTTATACTTTTTCCAACGATTTCGGAGCGTTCATAATATGGCTGAATTTTTATTCCGGAAGGCAGAATATTGCTCCCATTAATTTCCTTTACTTTATCCTGAACTCGTTTTACCACGTCGATACTGTTGTGACCTTTAAGCATCATCACAATGCCGCCGACTGCCTCGCTGCGGCCGTCTTTGAATGATGACCCCTGCCTGACGGCATGCAAAATTTTTATATCCGCTGCGTCTTTGACGAAAACAGGAACACCGTCCGGCGATTTCAGCACAATATTTTCTATATCCTGCTCGCTGCGGATTAAGCCGATGCCCCTGACGATAAACTGCTCCGACTGCCTTTCAATTATGCTGCCGCCGACGTTCTGGTTATTTTTTTGAATCGCTTCATAAATATCGTTCACACTCAGTTTGTAAGTAAGCAGCTTATCAGGGTCAAGCAGGACATGAAATTGTTTGAGGTAGCCGCCGAAAGAGTTCAGCTCGTTGACCCCTTTCAATCCTTTGAGAATCGGCGTTACAACCCAGTTCTGCAGCGTCCGCAGTTCCGTGAAATATCTTATCCTTTCCTCCTCGTCCTCTGGAATTTTTCCTTCCAGCGTATATTGATATATTTCACCAAGAGCAGTCGCGATAGGCCCCATCTCGCTGTCAACGCCCGCAGGCAGGTTTTCTTTTGCTGCCATTAGCCGCTCAAATACGAGCTGGCGGGCAAAGTAAATATCCACGCCATCTTCGAAGACAAGCGTAACTACGGAAATGCCGTATTTGGTAGTTGACCTCATCAGTTCAAGACCGGGCAGTCCCCGCATTGACATTTCTATCGGGTAGGTAACAAATTTCTCGATTTCAAGAGGCGAAAGCCCGGGTGCATTACTTATGATTTCGACCTGGATATTCGTAACATCCGGAAAGGCGTCAATTGGTATTGTTTTGAAAGCGTAAAAGCCAAAACAGATTATGAATAAGACAAGCAGCATTATCAGCAAACGATTATGCAGCGATAAATGCATCAATTTTTCTATCATTTCAAGATCCTTCAAGATGTTTAGTGTCCGTGCTCATCTTCGGTTGGTTTTTTCAGTTCGGATTTTAATGTAAATGCCCCCTTAAAGACGTATTCCTCTCCCGCGTTAAGCCCTGACACTACTTCGATATTAGAGTTATTGGTCCGCCCAAGCGTCACCTTTCGCAGCTCAAAGCCGTGATTGTCTTTTACAAAGACGCAATCATTGCCTTCAAACATCACAACTGCTTCCTTTGAGATGGCAATTGGAACATTTGTATCCTCGACGATAATTTTACATGATGCATATAAACCGGGACGCCAAAGCTTTTCGGTATTGGGAAGTTCAACTATTGCCGATGTCGTGCGGCTTTGTTCGTTAACGGTGCTGCTTATGTAATCAATTTTTCCCTGCGCCTGGAGATTGCCAGCGGAGATAATAACCGGTTGTCCTGTTTTGATAAAGGGAAGGTCTTTTTGGTGAATACTGAGATTAACCCATACGGTGTTTAAATCCGCTACCAAAAATGCAGAAGAGTCCTCTTTTAGAACCTCTCCAAGAACAATGTGCTTTTCAACTATCGTGCCATCTATCGGAGAGAGAATTTCATATTTTATAAACGACTCTTCCGGACGATTAGGCAGTTCTTTGAGATATTCTTCGCTAAAGCCCAGGGCGTGAAGCTTTTGTTCGGTTGCGCGAAGTTCGATTTTAGCTTCGGCAAACATACGTTTGGCGTCAAGATATTCCTGCTCTGCTGTAATCTTTTTTTGCCAAAGAATCTCCTCACGTTTGAAA
>CAYSKP010000093.1:0-5194 GCA_964431645.1 uncultured Pirellulales bacterium | reverse complement strand
GCTTGCAGGAATGATGACTTTTTTAGATGCGCTTTCCAAAACATAATTTACCGTAGATTGTCCGCCAATCTGTGTGCCGGGCATTCTCGGGTCATTACCATCAGTAGTATAATAAATAGTTCCGCCGGAGCTGCACGGGTCTGTAATTGTAAACGTGTCTGTTAGGTTTACATAGCCGCCATATTTGTATAAACCATTAACGTTGAAAACCGGCGCCCCGAAAGAGCGGTTATATAAACCATTCTGTTCGAATGCAGCTAAAACATAGTTTTCCCTTTTCGGCAGGAACTGAACACCGATAAAGGAAGGCGGCTGGACGCCGTCGTAAGCGGGTAATACCGGCTTAATCTCATTAATCATCGATGTCCATAATGACATTAAATAGCTGGTTGTCATTTTTCCGCCATTTTTATAATGTTTGTGAATTCGGTCTAAGAAAAGCAGTTTGAAATTAGGATTAGCTTTAAGTGCTCTATAAATCCTGCAGATGGGCCATGGACCGTTATTGAGACCTTTTGGCCCGCTTTCATAACTTGGGAACGCATCGAAGGCCGTATCGGCGCAATTTTCACAGTTGCCGCCAAAATACCATTGTTCAGTCCCCTCGGCATCCCAGATTGAGAATCTGAATATTCCTTTGGGAGATTTTTCACGATGAACAGTCCAGTTGTTATTGGGCCAGTCAAAATTGCCTGAATGAATCTGTACAATCAAAAAGTCGATGAACTGGACGATATCAAGCTGACTTGCAACATAATTGTAATTGTCCGCAATTGACAAGTCGTGGGTATCGATATAATTAAGGAAAGCATCCCATACAATTGTGTCCCCGTCTCTAAGTCCTGATTGCGTAATAACATCAAATTCGTTATCTGTATCGTACCATTCCTCAAAAAATTGCGAGTTATCGCGATTGCACGGATTATGATATGCCTTGTAAACGCCGTTAATAAACAAATTGGTAAAAGTGCCTGTAAGCTGGACATTATCGCCTATAATCCTGAAAACGCGTCTCCAGAATTCATCCTTGATGAACGGCGTGCATGAATCGTTTTTGCCGCCTCGCAACACTATAGCCTGGCTCTTTAGCCCTTCAGGAGCATAAGGAAATAACGGGAAATCAAAGCGTTTTTCGCCATATTCGTCACGGAAATAAAATCTGAAACTGAATTTGTTGGGATTTTGATGGTCCCACCAGTCATACCAGCATGTCAGCCAGTCATCGCCGATGGTGTAGTTCCTGAAATTGCCGTGCACACGTATTCCAGCGTTAACCTGATAATCATTGCCTGAATTGTCGCGGTCGAGAACTTCGAGGGAAATTGGTTTTTCCCAGGTTATACCATAACCATGCGGATTTGCCATTACACCGTTGGGGGCATAAAGTGATTCTGTTGGGTCGCCTACGACAGATAATACAGGGAGGGTCTTTTGAAAAGCAGTGGCATCAAAGATGTAAGTGTGAGTTTCAACTTTAGTAGGCATCCAGCCGGTTTTTAGGGC
The DNA here is from genome assembly GCA_964431645.1 of uncultured Pirellulales bacterium. Lineage (GTDB taxonomy): Bacteria > Planctomycetota > Phycisphaerae > Sedimentisphaerales > Anaerobacaceae > Fen-1362. The sequence continues at coordinate 3,691 of CAYSKP010000093.1, read as the reverse complement.
AGCCGCGCGGATATATGATGAGCCGGTAATTGGTATCTGGCTTGTATAAAGAATGCTCGTCGGAGTGCTTGTTTCGCCGATGACCGGACTTCTGCCATCGGTTGTATAGTATATATTTGCGCCTGAGGTTGTGCAGGCAAGCGTGAGATTGAATGGATAGTTGGAGTCATAGAAACCCCGCGTGTGGCTGAACTCAACTTTTTCAATCTCGCCTAAATAAGCACCATTGTTATCAGCCGCAGGTGTTGGAATCGGAAAGAATCGCCATGTGTCTGCGGAGTCCGGGTATCTGCCGTAAGCGATATTGGTTGATTGTGAACCATAGCCGAATGTATCGATAGGTGTTACACCGTCAGTAAAAAACAATCCTAAATCTTCTCCGCTTCCCGACAGCTTGAAACTCATATGCAGGGGACCTTCGGTTGTTTCTTCATCCGCCCAGAAAATGAGAAATCCGCCGGCTGGTATTGTTGTTTGTGAAGGATAGCCGGATGGAATTTGCCATTGTGTAGGATTGCCAAGGTCATCGGTGATGAACATTCCCGCAAGGTCAACCGGCGTATCGCCTAAATTGTAAATCTCAATCCAATCGTCGAAATCCCCGAAGGGGTCGCTTATGCCGCTGTCGCTGTTGTTTGAGGCCATGAATTCATTGATGAAAAGTAAATTTCCGTTTTCCGCCCATTGGTTTGACAAAAACGAAAAATCAGAAAAATCAATGGTGTTCGAATTATCAAAGTCTGCACAAGTCTCTGTTTCTTCACATATGTCAATATTAAGCCATTGATGTGTCAATATCGCCAGGTCGTTTATATCTACAAGGCAGTTTTCATCAAGGTCAGGAGCTGGACACCAACCAGCAGGTGCCGAAGCGGCTAATATTAAGATTATGGCGAAAAATGAGAAACGATGTCTCCCAAGGTTAGTTATCATCATCCACCTCACAAATTTTTAAACCGATTTTGGTGTGTTATTTATGCTGTTTTTTCTATTATAGCATTTTAGGATAACTAAAACAATGCCAACTGCTTGAAAACGTTTTAAAGCCCTATAATCTTGGCGAAATTTTGGTAAAAAACGGTTTATTTTAAATTTATAGGTCCCAGCCGTCTTCTTTTTTTACAATTCCGCGGGGCTTATTTAAACGCTGGATTTGATGCATGAGATTATTATGATGATTATTTCGCATACAATCTGAAATAATTTTAGAGTTTTGGTTGAGATGATACTGCATCAAAGCGGCTTGCAGCCGTTTTTCGGCACGGCCTCGTGGAATATGAATTTTCCTGCCATTTGTATCATTTTCGCTTACAAACATTGCGGTAGAAAGAGTTAATGGCACAGGCACAAAATCCTGAACCTGTCTGAGCTGCCATTTTCTTTTCACGAGGTATTCAGTTAATTTAATTGCGTCGTCAATATGGCAGCCGGGGTGCGCACTTATAAAGTAGGGCACCAGGTATTGTTCTTTTCCTGCTTTACGGCAAGCTTCATCGAATTTCGACTCAAATTCTTCAAAAACACAAAAATCGGGTTTGCCCATCAGTTCGAGCACTTTGGGACAATAATGTTCAGGGGCAACCTTAAGATGCCCTCCTACGAAATGTCTGGTTAAAATATTTATATAATCATTGCTTTGCAGGGCTAAATCATGACGAATGCCGGAGGCGACATATACATGTCTTTTTTTGCCTCCTGTTGTTTTCCATTTCATAAAGGCATCAAGCATCTTTAACTGCAAGCTGTAATCAGCTTTCATATTTTTACAGATAGAAGGAAACAGGCAGCTTGCTCTGCTGCAATTATTTGCTTTCTCGCATTTCATCCCGAACATATTTGCCGTTGGTCCGCCTATATCGCAAATTGTGCCGCGAAAATCCTTATGAGAATTGAAAATTTGGGCCTCGCACATAACCGAGTCAATTGAACGTGAAGAAATATCTTTTCCCTGATGAAAAAATATTGAGCAAAACGAACATCCGCCAAAGCAGCCCCGGTGTGTGGTTATAGAAAATTGAACGGGTTTTAGCGCGGGAACTCCGCCTGCGGAATCATATTTAGGATGCCAGCATCTTGTAAAAGGAAGTTGATAAAGTAAATCGAGTGAATCACTATTAATCGGCTCAGCTGGGGGCAATAACGCAATTTTGCCGGGTTCCTGTTCCTGAATAAACGCAGAGCCGCAGGGGTTCGAATGTTTTTCATATTGAAACTGGGCCGTCATAACCAGCGACTTATTCTCTTGCTGCTGCGAAAGAGACGGCAGAGATATTGAATTGGCCGGCGTGGATGTACTATTTCTAACCGGAAAAGCTGTTCCTGCAATATCTGTTAATTTGTCAATCGTTTCACCATTGTCCAGTCGCCTTGCAATTTCTACGATTTGTATTTCTGCCATACCAAAAACAAGCAGGTCTGCCTTTGCATCGATTAGGACCGAACGCTTTAATTTATCCTCAATATAATCGTAATGCACCAGCCTTCGAAGCGATGCCTCGAGCCCCCCCAGAATAACAGGAACATCTGGATAAGCCTGACGTGCCCTTGCCGAATAGACAAGAAGGGGGCGGTCCGGCCGCATTCCGAGTTTTCCTCCGGGGCTGTAAACGTCTTCTTTTCGCTTATTGCCAAGAGAGGCATAATTATTAAGACGTGAATCAATACATCCGCTTGTAATTCCCCAAAATAATCTCGGTTTACCTAATGAGCGAAATTCGTCGACGCTTCGCCAGTCAGGCTGTGCTAATATACCAACTCGATATCCTTTGCTTTCCAGAAGTCTGCCGATAAGGGCCACACCAAAAGAGGGATGGTCCACATAAGCATCGCCCGTGACCAGTATAATATCAGGCCTATCCCAGCCGAGCTGATGAATTTCTTCAGCACTCGTCGGAAGTAAATTATTAACCAATGGGTTCATATAAGTATTTTACCATTGTTTATTTTTTTCTGTTCATATTTTGGTAAACAAATGAAGATGTCCAGTGATAATAATTAAATGTATAGGACCTTATAAAAAAGTTATTGGACGCAAATTGATTGCCCAGATTGCCTGTGTTTCGCGTTTAAATTAAATGATAAAGATGGCTATTGCCTAATTCAAAAAGTATTAAAAAAAGTGAAGCGAAATTAAAGAAACAGACGAAAGAGAACTTATTGAAAAGTGAAAAAGCGGCTCTGAAGAATGACCAAAATGGTCATAATTAGCCAGGCCTTATTGACCCGACACGCAAAACGCACACAAGGCAGATGGTGATTCTGGGTTCAACAAGCGACGGCGAAATGCAAAAAAGGCAAGAGCCACCTGAATAATGGGAGAGCGTCGTCCGCTCTCCCATTCTTTTTTATGGGAAAGCCGTTCGCTGAGAAAAAGGGAGGCAAGGACTCAGCTTTTCATCATTGACCCTATATCGGTCTCGATTTTATTTTTTATCTGACCCGCCTCCCTTGCGATGTTCTCCGTCAATCCTTAGAACATTCGTAATTATAATACAGTTATTTCCGGACGCAAACAAAAAAAGGATAAAAAATAAATATTTATCCACTGCCTTAATTGTGAACCGTAAGATGGTTCATTTATATGAGGCATGCGGAGGCGTTGAGGAGTTCGAACAGGTGTGTGTGCAGGGAATTGTGACAATCGGGTTGTTTCGACCCTTAACCTGGGCGATATTTTGTTTTTTCGCCAAAC
>CAYSKP010000092.1:0-7730 GCA_964431645.1 uncultured Pirellulales bacterium | reverse complement strand
TATTTATGCTTCTTGTGCCCCATTCGCGGCTTGAAAATGAGATCCTTCGCTGCGCTTGGGATGACAATCGGGGAAAGGCTTTATTGCGTCTAAATCATTGGTGTTTCTTCGTGCCTTTGGTTCTTCGTGGTGAAATAATCCGTCCGCCTATGGCTTAAGTATTTTACACTTCTATTTAGGTAAATAGCCTATTTTTATCGCCTCCTAATGAGTGGAAAATCATTACAGATTCAGTCTAAATATGAAGTCTGTTAGAAATAGGAGACTCACATGAAAAGCGTAGTGATAAAAACCAGCTGTATTGCTTCAATGATGCTGCTCCTTTTTTATAGCCAAACAGCTAAAGCCGATGAAATAAGCGATATAAATATGCTCAATAAAATTGGTGACGCTATATCACAAATAGCTCAAAGCGCATCGTCAGCAGTTGTCTCCGTCAGGGTGGAAAAAACGGTTAATCTGCAGAATCAGTTGGAACAAGATGAATCTCAAGACCCATTCGAGCAGTTTTTCGGACAAGATTTTCAGAAATTTTTCAATCAAAGAGGTCCAGGTGAACGCTTCTACAGATTTCAAACGCCTGTTCCTCAGCATAAACATGTAATACGTGGTCTGGGCTCCGGCTTTATTGTAGACAAAGCAGGTTTTATAATAACCAACAGCCACGTAGTATCAGATACAGACCGGGTCCTTGTAAAACTTAGCAATGGGAGTGAACATACCGCAAAAGTAATCGGAATCGATTCACCAACAGATTTGGCTGTAGTAAAAATAGATACCCAGGGATTATCTACACTTGAATTGGGAGATTCAGATTCTCTTCAAGTAGGACAATTTGTAATTGCAATAGGAAATCCTTTTGGCCTGACCAGCACAGTTACCTTAGGCGTCGTAAGCGCAAAGGGACGTCAAGGAATAGGCATAGGTGATTACGAAGACTTTATACAGACAGATGCAGCGGTAAATATGGGTAATTCCGGCGGTCCTTTGCTCAATTCAAATGGAAAGGTAATAGGAATTAATACTGCCATTGTCAGCGGCTCAGGAGGGTCCGTTGGAATTGGATTTGCGATACCATCAAATATGGCCAAGGTTGTTTATCAGCAGCTAAAAGATAAAGGTTCGGTAACCAGAGGCTATATCGGAATTATAATTCAACCTTTGACGCCTGATTTGGCCAAATACTTTCAAACTGAGAAAGGAATACTCATATCACAAGTTGAGACCGGCTCGCCCGGCGATAAGGCCGGCTTAAAACAGGGAGATGTCATTACAGCAATCAAGGGAAAAGCTGTAGATGATATAGCAACATTTAGAAATGAGGTATCAGTAACCTCGCCAGGAACGAAGATTGAATTGGTAATAAACCGGAATGGAAAAGAAGAAATAATAACTGTGGCAATAGGGCGACTGCCAACAAAAAGCAAACAGAAAAGTCAGCCTGTAAAGCCTGAATTGGATATTGGGCTGACGGTGCAAAAGCTTACCGATGAACTTGCCAATCAGCTTGGATACAAAGGCAGAAAAGGAGTAATTATTTTAAGTATTGAACCCGGGTCGCCTGCCGATGATGCAGGATTGAAACCAGGAATGTTAATTGAGCAGGTCGGAAAAAAACCGGTTACAACAGAAGACGAATTCCTAAATGAAGTTAAAAAAGAATCTGAAAAAGGGACAATCCTGATGTTAATCAGGAATAAAGATTATACAGAATACGTAACAATCAAGGTTAAATAATTAATCTGATATAAAATTCACAAACCGTTAGAACGTTCATGAGAGACATGAAGTATGATTAAAAACGTATTTATGCGTGTGTATGTTCTGCGGTTGTGTTTATTTGAATCTAATTTATAAATTCAAACGAAGTTTGATGATTCTTTAATAGCTAAACGGCAGCTTGCCTTCCGCAATTCGAATTTTCGATTGCATTTGCCTGACAGCATTTGTCAGCATTACGGCAAAATCATCATCTTTCATATCCCTTATCTGCTCGACAGGAATTGGTTTGCCATAAGAAACACTAATTTTAGAACCCGGAATAAATAATTTCCTGTGCCTTGGCCAGCATTCAAAGGCCCCTTCTATCAATACAGGGACAACCGGTGCATTGCCGCGGCGGCATAAAAGGCCGAAACCTCCTTTAAAATTGGCGATTTTTCCATCTGTTGTCCGAGTCGCTTCGGGGAACAGACACACGCCTTCGCCCTGCTTTAACTTTGCAATAATCGCTTTTATGGAAGACAAATCAGCTTGCTGTCTTCTAACAGGAATAGCATCGACGGATTTAAGAAGTGAACTAAAAAATATATTTTTTTTAAAAAGTGAATCACGTGCCATAAAGCATAATAATCTTTTTAGTGCTATTCCGGCAAACAGCGGGTCAAGGAAGCTTTGGTGATTAACAGCTAAAATGAAGGGTCCATTTTCAGGTATATTCTCGAGTCTAATGAATCGCATTCGAAAAAATATGCGGCAAAATACATAGCAAAAGAATTTTGCAATGTAACGCCATGAGTTTTTTATTTTTTGTTTGGGCATCTTTGAATTATATAATTTGCAAGCTTTTCTACAACTTCTTGAATACTAAGAGCTGTCGTATCAATAATAATTGCATCATCAGCAGGCTTCAATGGGCCTACTAACCTGCTTTCGTCACTCTGGTCTCTTTGAATAATAGATTTACGAATTTCATCTTCAGACGGCGTTATCCCATTTGCTTTCAACTCAATGTGCCGGCGCCTTGCCCTTTCATTTATATCGGCAGTGAGATAAAACTTTACATTTGCGTTGGGAAAAACAATTGTTCCCTGGTCCCGGCCTTCAGTGACAATCTTTTTATATTTTTTTGCGAATTTCCTTTGCATATCAACCAGGCGCTCACGGGCGGCAGGTATAACTGCTACATAGCGGGTATTGGCAGTAACTTTCGGGTCACGTATTTTTGAAGTGACATCTGCACCATCAATTTGCACTGCCATACCATTTGATGAACTTTTAAAATCAAATACTGCGTTGTCAATAATTTCAATAATGCGGTTTTGGTCTGAAAGATCAGTTCCATCCATCATTGCAGCTAATGTGGCCGCCCTGTACATTGCACCTGTATCGAGGAAAGCAGCATCGAATTTAGAAGCAATCATTTTTGCAATAGTGCTTTTGCCGCTTCCCGCCGGCCCATCTATTGTAATTATAAACTCTGACATAACTAACTGACAATTAGATGCTTGCTGGTTTTATTACATTAACAATTATCATGCTGGTATCATCAACCTGAGGCGCAAGCCCTACAAATCGCCTGCGAAAACCAAGTATGTTATTAATCATCTGTGAGGCTGAATCCTTTTTACATTTGTCAAAAGTTTGAAGAAGGCGTTCTCTGCCCCATATATCACCTTCAAAATTTACCGCGTCAATAAGGCCATCGGTATAAAAAAGAAGATAATCACTTTCCTTGAGTTCGATTGTCTCATACTGATATTCGGCATCAGCTAATACCCCAAGAACAAGCCCGCCTTTATTTAAATCAATGAAGTGTTTGTCCCTGTACAATGCAGGCGGTTCATGGCCGCAATTACAATAAGTTACTGTCCTTTGTTTTGTGTCTAAAATACCGTAAAAAAGAGAAATAAACTCTCCAGGAGCACATTCCTGGCATGCCATTTTATTAAGTCTTCGAATGGTTTCAAGAAGCTCATCAGACCAGTGGGTTTCACTATATGCTCGCAGCGCCCCGCGAAATGAACTGGTTATGATAGCCGCAGGAATACCTTTTCCGATAACATCGGCAATTGCGATTGCAATTTTATTATCACTTAATTTTAAAAAATCGTAAAAATCTCCTCCAACATCGAAACATGGAATATATGTTGCCGCGATATCATAGCCCAAGACTTTCGGCGCTTTTTCTGGAATCATTCGCCTTTGAATATGGCCTGCAAGACGCATCTGTTCTGTAATACGCGCAGCTTCGATAGCCTCTGCGTAAAGCCTGGCATTGGTAATCGCCACCGCACATTGCGAACCAATGGCCCTTGCTAAATCCATATCGCCATCCTCAAAATGAACAGGTTTTCCGCTGTATAGACGCAAGACGCCGATGGGCTTATCTCTGAATTTCATTGCGACTGTTAGCTGCCCTACAAGTCCTTCTTTTATTGTAGAATCTTTATACGAAACCCTGTTATCATCACGCATATCATCAAGCACGACTGCATTGCCTGCAAAGGCGGATTTTATAACGGGATCATCTTTTGTTACAGGCCCTTTATTGCGGTATTCTTCACTTAGTCCATAGGTGCTTCGCATCTTAAGGTCGCCTGCCTCCTCATCCAGCAGCCGAATTGAACAAGCCTTGAAGCCTGTTATCTTGACGGCTGCCTCCGCAAGTTTGTCGAGAGCTTCCTGAAGCGTAAAACGGCCGGCAACTAAAGTTGTTAGCTGATATATCTGCTCATCACGCTCAATTTGTTCTTTGGTTTTACTTAACATAATCAACAAATAAGATTAAATCCGATCTTCTTCTTGGTAATTAAAATAAACGACAGATTATACCCGATGCAAATACATTAGTGAATATCAATTTAGACTACAACTGCACTTGCATATACTTTCTTTTAAGATTAGTATATGTACGGGATTTTTGATGAGATATTATGGCTGATATTGCTAAGAATATAATTTTTTCTGGACGAGTTCAGGGTGTAGGATTTCGCTTCACTGCCTTGAATATAGCTAATCGCTGCGGGCTCAAGGGATATGTGAAAAATCTTCATGATGGTGATGTTGAAATGTGTGTTCAAGGACCCCAAGACATGATTGATATCTGTATAAGTGAGCTTCAGGAATCTTTCGCAGGAAGTATAAGCCACATTGATGTTGAGCAAGCCCAGGTTATTCCTGAATTGGTGGACTTTAAAATCACATTCTGAGTAATATTTTTATAATTTAAAGCAGCCTGGAATCACAATCCCAAAAATTGAATTGCCAGCCCGCACATCAGAATCGCGGCTCCCGCTATTGCATGAGAATATTTTTGAATACTCTCAAAATTCAATAATTTAACCCCCTTGAGCCCCATAGCTACCGTAATAAGCATCATCCCTATTGTAACAACAGCAAAAACGGCAGTTACAAGGAACATTCCAAAAAGACTATTTTTAGCCGCTGGATACATCACTAAAGGAATTAATGGCTCACACGGGCCAAATGCAAATACAATAAAAAGGACCCACGGAGTAATATTCACTTTTTCCGATTGGAGATGAATATGGACATGCTCACTATGATGATTGTGCTCGTGCTCATGCTTTAGCCCTTCTGTATGAAAATGAAAATGCTTATGAGTCTTGTTTCTATATGCAATTCGCAATCCCCAGATAAGATATGCCAGACCAAAACCTATCATGAGCCATGCCGCAAGATTACCTCGAATAGATTCAAACCATTCGATTTTATTAATGGCAATACCAACAGCAACTCCCGCAATACCAAGAATCACTGAGCTTCCTACATGACCTATACCGCAAATGCCGGTAATTATTAAAGTTTTCATAAATGACCATTTTTTTGCCCATGAAATCATAATAAAAGGCAGATAATGGTCGGGCCCTAAAAGGGTATGAAAGCAGCCTAAGGCTGCAGCAGTAAGAACTAACGCGTTTATCTCAGATGACATATAGCTCTTTCAAATATATAGTGACTAAATAAGAAAATAGAATAGTTTTTTCAATGCTGTCAAGTCAATAAGAATTTTACTTAAAATGCAGAAGTGAGGGATTTCTATGAAATATATGCCAAAAAATCCATTATTTTCTGGAATCTTTCCTTGTGACCCGTCTCTTCCTTTGCTAAAGCAATCAATATTTCTTTCGAATCGATATCTGAAACCATTGATGCTAAATCAGTATAAAGTCGGATTGATGCCTCTTCTTTTTCTATTCCCATCAATAAAATGTCCTTGTAACTCATTTTAATTTCAGGCATATTAGGATCAATTTCTTCATTTTGAGAATCAAACCCCTTATTTTGCTGTTTAACCACCCTGCCCGTTTTCATGATTTCCAGTTCAATTTTTGCTTTATGCTCTAACTCTTCCGCAGCAAGTTTTTTAAATATCTTCTTAATGCGCGGATTTTTCACCCTTACCGCAAGAGCAAGATAAAAGTGATTTGCATCCAGCTCACGGGCAGCAGCCATTTCAAGAACTTCCTCGTCAATAAATTCCGCCATTTAGTAATCAGGATACATCTATGACAAAGAAAGGTCAACTGATTTGAAGATAAAAAATGAAAGGATATGCCTGTTAAAATGTAAGATTCTGTTAATATTAGAAAATAATTATTTTCATTTTTTGTTGATACCGGCAGGGTTGTTTACGGAGTTATCTTTTTCCTGCTGCCATGCAGAAGGAGGAGGCGCCTCACCAACGTACTGTTTCCATTGATTTCCATGTTTTTCAAATTCCACATAATTTGAATGTATTTTGACGACCTTTACTCCCATTAGATTATCATTCTCTTTTACAAGTTCATCTAAAATAATGGCCGCCCCGATACCCTCACAAAAGGCAATGCCTTTTACTATACCGGTTTTTGAAACAGCAGATGAAGAACGAAAAGCAGGACGCTGAGATGCTTGTGCTGCTTTCTTAGTCGGCTCACGTTGATCAAGAAATTCGATTACATATTCAGCCTTTGTTCTAATTGTTTTCTCATTGGCTGCCCTTTTATTTTCTAAAGCAATAATATCTTCTTGTGTTAGTAAATTTTTCGAAGTCTCCTCTTTGTTATCTTCAAAATATTGCTCTCTTTTTATCGTTTGCAATTTTTCTTTTTCTATCTCATAAGCCTCATTAATTTCCTTAACCTGCCCTTCTGTATACCTTGCTATGTCGCCTATTTCACCAGGGTATTCAGTATACGGAATCTCTTCCTGTATCACTTTTTTCGATTCTGCCGCTATAAGATTAGCAGCAGTAAATATGCATAAAGACGTTAAGAAAATAAAAAACAAAGTATTTTGTTTATTCAAATTGTTCATTCTTAGCCTCGAGAAAATCTTTAGTCAGTTTGAAATCATGTTATTATATTATTATAACGGAAAATCGAATATGCAAGTTGAGCTTTTTTATTCAGGCAGTATAAAAAGCTGTTTATCAGCGGTTTAAATACTATTAAGCCTTCCCCCCTACAAGATGCTTTTTTTATGCCATTATTATAGGAACATCTATTTACTTTCGGATAAACATATTTCCCGGCAATTGCTTTGCAATACCTTTAAGGCATAATGATACAATTGATGCATTTACGTTACCTGCAGGCATATTAGAATCTGCAATAAGCTGCTCTATATGAATTGGCTCTTTGCTCAGGCATTCATATAATGTTTTTTCACTGGAATTGAGGTTAAGTTCAGAGATATTAAATAAAGGCTTTTCAATTTTTTGTGTAATTATTGTATTAATATTGGTCACATGCTTTTTGATTTTAGCTCCTATGTATCCTAAAGATTCCATTATGTCTTCGACGCTGTCTACCAGTTTTGCCCCTTGCTTTATCAGCTGATTTGCGCCTTTGCTTAAAGGAGAATCTATTTTACCAGGGACAGCCATTACTTCTCGATTGTTCTCTAAAGCTGATCTGGCAGTGTGAAGAGCACCAGAATTTGCGCCTGCCTCAATTACAATTGTCCCCAAAGATAATCCTGCAATTATCCGGTTACGAGGCACA
>CAYSKP010000091.1:0-3721 GCA_964431645.1 uncultured Pirellulales bacterium | reverse complement strand
GACGGCGACTATGACTATCACAAAGAACGCCGAAGGAAAGTTAGCGGGAACGTGGTCAACACAGCGAGGCGAAAGCCAGTTGTCGGATATTACTTTCGAAAACGGCAAACTGAAATTTGCCCAGGTGAATAATTTCGGCGGCCGGGAGATGAAGACAACATACGAGGCAACTGTCGAAGGCACGAAACTTACGGGTAAAGGCACGGGGCAATTCGGTGAATCCACTTTCGAAGGGACTTTGCAGGGAGAGGCCAAAACAGGAGCCGACGCCATAGTTGGCCAGTGGCAGATGAATGTCACGGTACCCGCCCGGGAAAATGTGGAGAAGCTTACTATAACTAAAGGCGACGACGGGGCACTTGCCGGTAAATGGGAAGGCCGAAGAGGCGAAAGCAAAATTTCAAATTTGAAATTAGAAGGCGGAAAGCTTACTTTTATGCGCACCATTGATTTTAACGGCCGGATTTCTGAGATGGAATTCGAAGGAACAGTTGAAGGCGATACGATAAAAGGCGCATTTAAGACCCAAAGGGGTGACCGCGAGGTTACCGCCACACGTGTTGGGGCCGCAAAAACGGAACCTGCAAAGACCGAGCCTAATAAGCCGGAACCTAAAAAGCCGGACACTTCAAAACCAAAATAAATTCCTGCTTTTATTGCGCAGAAATTATAACCTCCGAAATTTTTTCGGAGGTTATTTTTTTAATTAAGTTTTTATCAAAATTAAGGATTTTCCTTATGGCTGTAAACTATTTAATGAGTTAAAAAATGTTGTTTTAGAAAATTTTTAAGCGAGCCGGAGAATGGAAAATAAATCAATTGCTTTTTCTTCAAGACAGGCACCGCCTGCGGTTATGTTTGCAGTCCGCATGCATTCTTACGGCGGACCAGAGGTCCTCAAATATGAAGAATCGCTTAGTCCAAAACCCGCAGCGGGAGAAATTCTTATAAAGGTCCATGCGGCAGGTGTAAATCCTGTAGATTGGAAAGTCCGTGAAGGTTACTTAAGAGAGACGGTTCATCACCGCCTTCCTTTAATACCTGGCTGGGATTTTTCCGGTGTTGTAGCCAGTGTCGGTCCTCGAACACAAAAATTTGCGGAAGGAGACGAGGTTTTCGGCAGGGCAGACCTGCGCCATGATGGCGCATACGCGCAGTATATGGTGATGCGCGAGGATGAAATAGAATTTAAACCTAAATCCATTGACCACGTTCATTCGGCGGCTATTCCTCTCGTAGCTTTGACTGCATGGCAGTCATTATTTGAGGCAGCAAGTATTGAATCGGGACAAACCGTTTTAATTCACGCGGCAGCAGGCGGCGTCGGTCATTTGGCTGTGCAGTTAGCTAAATGGGCAGGCGCCCGCGTTATAGGCACGGCTTCGAAAATTAACCAGGATTATCTTTTGAAAATCGGAGTCGATGAGGCGATTGATTATCAATCTACACATTTCGAAGATGTTGTTCACAATGTCGATGTCGTGCTTGATACAATCGGAGGAGAGACCCAGAAACGTTCGTGGAAGGTCCTGGCCAAAGGAGGAATCCTTGTTTCTATAGTGAGCCCGCCCTCACAGCAGGATGCCGTTTCTCATGGCGTGCGTCAGGCTTATGTATTCGTTCAGAATAATGCTGAGCAGCTTGCCGAAATAGCGGATATGCTCGATTACGGCCTGCTTGTGCCGCGTGTAGAGCATGTTTTGCCGCTTTCAGAAGCGCAAAAAGCACAGGAATTGAGCAAAGCCGGACACGTTCGAGGCAAAATTGTTTTAAAAATTGTTTAATTTATCTTAACTATTTTGAGTTTTTTCGATGATGCCGAGGACCTCACCCGGCGTTTTGACCAAAACTTTTGCACCGGATTTAAGCAATTCATCTGCTGTTCGATAACCCCACAGGCAGCCTACAGGAAACATCGCCGCAGATACGGCCGTTTGCATATCGGTATTGGTATCGCCCAGATATAAGAATTGCTCACCCGGTATTTTTAATTTGTCCATAATTTCCAAAGCCATTGCCGGGTCCGGCTTTAATGGCAGATATGGCACCGCACCCTGGACGATTTTAAAATCCCATTGTGATAACAATCTTTTAACAATAACTTTTGTGAAGCGGTCATTTTTATTTGAAAGGATTACAAGCGTAAGGCCGCGTTTTTGAAGTTCATTTAACAGCTGCGGTATGCCTTCATAAGGGTGCGTATTATCACCCCAGCATTTATCATAAATTTCTTCCGAATAGACGGCTAATTTTTTAATAAATTCGGGGTCACGCGCGGATTCAGGAAGTGCCCGGTATGCCTCAGTCTCAACGCTTTCACCGATGAAATATTTGTATGCATCAATTGGATGAGCCGGATAACCGAAATGAACGAGCGCCTGGTTCATCGCATCGGCAACATCTTTTAGCGTATAAAGCAGAGTGCCATCCAAATCAAAAATAACGGCCTTGAACATTGTTTTAAATCCGCCGTTATGTGCCTTCACCGAAATCGGCAAGGTACTTGACCTGCTCCGGCGTCAGCTTGTCGATTGAGATGCCCATTGATTTCAATTTGAGGGTGCAGACCTTATTTTCGATTTCTACAGGGACATTGTAAACTTTGGCCGAAAGTTTATCCGCGTTTTTGACTACGTGTTCTGCCTCAAGTGCCTGTGTGGCAAAGCTCATATCCATCACCGATGCGGGATGCCCCTTTGCGGCCGCAAGATTAATCAGCCTGCCTTTGCCCAATAGATGAATGCGCCTGCCGTTTGCAAGGATGAATTCATCAACATGTTCGCGGACGCCGCGATTTATTTTTTTGCTGAGCTTCTCAAGTGCGGGAATGTCTATTTCAACATTGAAATGCCCTGAATTGGCGACAACAGCCCTGTCTTTCATAACTTTGAAATGCTCCGCTCGTATAACATTTTTATTGCCTGTAAGCGTTACAAAAAGCTCGCCGATTCTCGCCGCCTGTCCCATTGGCATGACATCGAAGCCGTCCATAGAGGCCTCAATCGCCTTAATGGGGTCAACTTCAGTTACAATCACAACAGCACCCATGCCTTTGCACCGCATCGCGAAGCCCCGGCCGCACCAGCCATAACCCACAACAACGACTTTTTTACCCGCTATCAAGAGGTCCGTAGCACGAATTACACCATCGACGGTCGATTGCCCTGTGCCGTACCGGTTGTCGAACAGATGTTTGCTTGCGGCATCGTTTACTGCGATTACGGGGAATTTTAATCTGCCGGAATTTTCCAGTGCGCGAAGACGGATGACGCCAGTGGTTGTCTCTTCCATACTGGCTATGACTCGTGGAGCGTCTTTTGTCCGGGTAGTAAGAAGTTCAGTCACGAGGTCTGCGCCGTCGTCGAATGTTATAACAGGCTTATGGTCCAAGGCCGCGTGAATATGCTTGTAATATGTCTTTCGGTCCTCGCCGCAAATGGCGAAAACAGGTATGCCAAAATCCTTTACCAGTGAAGCCGCGACATCATCCTGGGTGCTTAAGGGATTCGATCCGCAAAGCGCAAGGTTAGCGCCTGCCGCCTTGAGAGTCCGGGCCAGATTTGCTGTCTCAGCAGTTACGTGAAGGCAAGCCGACACGTTTTTGCCGGCCAGCGGTTTTTCTTTTGCGAATCTTTCGCGTATAGACGCAAGAACAGGCATATCATTATCCGCCCACAGAATTCGTTTTTTTCCTGCTGCCGCTAAGGACATATTTGCTACA
>CAYSKP010000090.1:0-26794 GCA_964431645.1 uncultured Pirellulales bacterium | reverse complement strand
CTTATGATAAAAATGCATCTTGCCGCCGTATATGCGTATTTCCCAAACATAATTTTCGTTGCCGGATTCGGCAATGTGAAGGCTCGCGTGTCTTATGATTGTGCCCTCGCTTAAACTCGGCACATTGAACCAGAATGTCCATGTATGCTGAACTGCCGGAACCATAGCGCCGAGGTGGAAAATAGGATCCCACGATGCTGTATCTAAATGGCTGTCAGTATCGTTTTCGGTAGTTCCTGATACAGCAGCACCTTCGCCCATGTCATGCAATTGAGAAAAATTTGCATCTGAACCTAATGCCGTTCTGCTTGCTTCTCCGAAGAAATCGTAATTTGTAGTATTATAATCGTATACCGTTCCAACGAGACTCGCCTCAGCATCTGTGGCGGTTCGCGCACTATTATTGTATACCTCAAAGTTCATGTTAAACAATAGCGACGCATCCGTATCAGGATTCCATATCGCCCATGAACTTGACGATACAAGCGCGATGACCACCAATGCTATCCATCTTACACTCTTCATAAACATAGCCTCCTCTGAATAATTATAGTTCTGATATTCCGAGTAATTCAGGTTTACAATATATATTCCGAATTTGAGTTGAGCACACAGCACCAGACTCAAAAACACATTATTTAGTTATAATAACTATCTCAAGGTGAACTCAAGATAAGAACGAAGACCGCTAAATCCCGGAATATCCTGCCCATGATTATTTATCAGTTATACTTTTGAAAGAACTGCTTATAAATTTTCTCAGGGCCGCACTATTCGAATGCGGCCCTGAGCAATTTCAATTTCTTTTACTTTTTGCTGCGTCTAAGTGCCAGTAAACCAAGACCGAACAATGCCATTGTCGCAGGTTCCGGTACATATGTCAGACGGAGGGTATCCAATGATCCGTCTGCACTTGTATCTACCCATGAAGCTGCCCATCCGGCTGTAAGGCTGCCGAACGCGCCGCTGCCTGCCTTTGTCTTGTCATTGAATGTCCAGACATCAAAGGTTGCGCCGACTGTCGGTGTGAAACCGCCGAGCAGGTCAACCTGCAAAGCTGCTCCAGCCATATTTGCAACATTGCCGAACTGGGTTACCCTGTCAAACGAGGCCGCAGAAGCAATATCGAAATTCAATGTGCCGCCCGCATCAACAGTGTAATCATCAGCATTTGTTGCATTACCTACGTTTATTGCACCAACGGTTCCAATAGCTCCAACTTCAAGCGTGCAATCGCCTTGATTAAATCCCAGGCCGTTGCTGATTAGCCCGAATTTAAAAAGCGTATTGCGGATAGCAAGTGTTCCGCCTGTGGCATTCCAAACAGCTCCTGATCGGCTTGTGGCGCCTTTGTTTAGCACCTCAGTATCCAGTATACCGGTGCCGGAGAGATTGTAAGTTCCTGAAGCATCTACATTCGCAAGTCGCACCTCACCGGTGCCAGCGGTATCAAGACGACCAACTGTTACCGTGCCTGCACTGTGATTGACTGTCCCTGAGCCGCCAACCACTCTTGTGAGTCCGAAAACCTCTGTCGAACTCTTCTTAATAGTCAAATTGGCACCTGTGTTGATGTTCAGAACAGCAGTGCCTGCCGTTCCGCTATTCATCAAAACGATGCCGCATGACTGGGTTGTGTCGAGCGACACTGTGCCGTTTCCGATAGTCGCCGTGCCGGTTCCTTCAGGATAAGCTGACCAGTTAGCGGTATTGCTCCAGTCACCATTGGTTCCGCTGACCCAGGTTCCTGAAACATCGGCCGCATTGGCCATGGGACCAAAACCCAACAAAACAGTAAAGAACATTAATACACCTACAATTTTTCTCATACTCAACTCCTCCTTCAACTTAAACAATAAATAAAAGTTACGCGCGCTACTTCTATTTACTCACGTATGCACCGGCACACACCGGAACACCGTCTAAATAAAGCCCACTTCTTCAGTATCCAATTTTCTCAGATATTAAAATTTCAAACAAGGTCATTTTACGCACAAATAAAGTCGATTTTGCGCAAAGAACTTAACTCCTTTAATATTCAAAACTTAAGTAAGAAATTTTGTCAAAATACATTGCTTTTTGTTGAAAAACTAAATGCTCTTTATGCACCAAAAACCAACTAATTTATCGGATGTTTGATTTTGGTCCGAAAAAAAACAGCCAATCTCCGTATTTTTCAGTTTGGGGGGAATTTTCGTTAATTCTTAATTTTTTTTGCTAATACTTTAACCTTTAAAAAGCTTATTTTAAAACTGATTTAACAAAAAAATCAGAATCGAACAAATAAAATTTACATCGTTTTTATTTTTAAAAAAAATGTCTTGAAACTTCCCTTTAACAAATTTTTTTATAACTCTGGAGATTAAACCTTTTTTGTAATTTGACAATTTCAATTAAATGGATATAATAACTCATCACTTTAGTTAATCCCGTTTTTTTGCTCGCATAAAAAGCGATATAGATGAAAGAAAAAATTAAAATAGCCTTCGCCCATAATAATATCAGCCATAACACTGAAGGATTAATGTCAGGGATATCTCAATACATCCACGAAAAAGGAGATCGGCAGTTAATTATCTGGCCCGACTGTTCACAAAAGTCCTTGATGTTTTTAAAAGAACGGGGATGCAAAGGCGCTTTTGTCAGTGTCCAGACAACTTCAAAGGCAAAGGAACTGCTCCAGATTGGTGTCCCCGTTATAGGCGTTGCGACTATACAAAATTTGCTTAATCTTCCCTTCATAAGCGCAAGCGCAAAAGATGTTGCGCGAATGGCCTGCGATTATTTAATTGATAAAAAATTCAAAAACTTTGCCTTCTTCGGGCTTACCCAGGCAAAATGGTCTGCTGAAAGATTAGATTATTTTTCTGATTATCTTTCTAAAAAAGGTTACAAAGTCCAGGTATTCAAAGAAAGACAAGTGCTTTTTACAAGTGACCCCCTCCCGTTTACAAGTTTATGGATTAAAACAGCTATTAATACCGGCCAGCAGAAAATGATTGAATGGCTTCGCCAGCTGCCCAAGCCCGTAGCCATACTGGCCTCTACCGACATATTTGCCTGCCATTTGATTAATGTGGCTACAGAAGCAGATTTCAAAGTCCCCGATGAAATCGCGATTCTCGGCGTAAATAATGATAATGCTATCTGCAATATCTGTGACCCACCGCTTTCGAGCATTGCCTTTAATTTCAAAAAGGCCGGCTACAATGCCGCCAAACTGCTCGATAAAATGATATCGGGCAGCGAATCTATGCAGGGACAGCAGGTGGAAATCGAGCCTACACACGTTGAAACCAGAGGCTCAACTGATGTCTATGCAATAGATGACCCTGCGATTGTAGAGGCAATGAGATATATAAGACAGCACGGTAATTCCCCCCTGCAGGTTGATGCGATAGCCAACCACGTCTGTATGAGCAAGCGCCTCCTTCAATTAAAATTCCATGATGTAATCGGAAAATCCATACACGATGAAATCATCCAGGCGCATTTTGAAATAGCTAAAACACTGCTCATTGAGACAAATCTTCCTATTGATGAAATCGCCGAACGCTCAGGATTTTATTATACTTCCAATATGAGACGTGCTTTTGAAAAGCTCACCGGTATGCTTCCTCATAAATACCGCCAGCAGCACCAGGCGCAGTAATCATTTTCCATTTTGAATCTGCTTTTTCTTCGTAAAGATTTCAAGATTTGCTTTTGCGGATTTATATTCCGGATTAAGCTCGAGCGCCGTTTTGAATTCTTCAATTGCATCATCAAGCTTGCCCATATTCGCAAGTGCATATCCCATATTGTTGTGCACCGCCGGAGTATTTATTTTTTTAAGTGCGATTCTATAATGCTGGGCCGCCTGTGCATAATCGCCTTTAGTCGCAAGAGCAATCCCGATATTTGCATTGACCTCTGGGTCATCTGCGTTGATTGCAAGGGCCATTTTGTAGCAGTCAATCGCGTCATCGAGCCGGCCCGTTTTATAATGAAATGACCCGGCATCATTAAGTGTCTCAACAAAATCAGGCCGGATTCGAACCGCCTCCCGCATGTGATAATTTGCCTCAGTGACATTTCCTTCTTTTAACAGCACATCAGTCATGCCAAGATGTGCTTTGTAGTTATTATCTGTTACTTTCAATGCATGCTCGAAAAGTGATTTGCTGTCTTTCCAGTATGGAATCTGAAAATACGTCTTCGAACCCAGTGCAAATAAAATCGAAATTGAAACAAGTCCGATTAAAATTTTTTGTTTTCCGAAAATTTCTTTCAGGCCGAATGCAATAATAATAAATAATCCTGTCAAGCTTATATAGCTGTAGCGGTCTGCCATTGCCTGCGTTCCCACCTGGACAAGCCCTATGACCGGAACAAGCGTCCCTAAAAACCATAACCAGCCGGTTAGAAGGTATTTGTGATTTTTTGCAAATACAAATGCAAGCCCTGTTATAACCAGCAATAAACCGGCACAAATTAAAAAATATGAAATTGAAATACCGGAACCGGCGTGCGGATAAAAATATGCAAGCTTATCAGGCCATAGCATCTTCTTTATATATTCAACATAAGACACAGCCGCGTTGAAAATTCGTAATTTTATCGGTATCGGTGTAAATGTCCCGCCTTCCTGCTGGACAAGGTAAGTTACCACTGATGAAGCTGCCGCCATCAAAAATAACGGAATCTTTTCAATAATCAGCGGACGTATTGAACCTTTTGAATTGATTCTGTTAAGCGGCCAGAAATCCAGCAGTAAAAGAACAAAAGGCAGCGTTACCAGCGTTGGTTTACTCATCAAACCGAGTCCAAGAAAAAGGCAAACCAATAAATATCTGCTGATTGCGTTTTTATTTACATACCCCACATACGCCCATATTGTCAGAAATCCAAAAAATTGACTCAATACATCTTTGCGCTCTGAAACCCATGCGACAGATTCCACATGAAGCGGATGTAGTGCGAATAATCCCGCGACAAAAGCGCTTGCCCAGATCGCTCCCGTCATCCTTTTTAAAATAATAAAAAGCAGCAGGACATTCGCTATATGAAAAAGCAGATTAATAATATGATGGCCGCCGGCATTTGCGCCAAAAACCTTCCAGTCCAGCATATGGGAAAACCATGTCAGCGGGTGCCAGTTGCTTGCGTAACCTGAAGTAAACGCCCATTGTATAAATTTAAATATTAAGCCTGACCGTATATTCAGGTTATCCTGAACGTATTCTCCGTCATCATAATTAACAAATTGGAAACTGTGCACCTGGTAAAAAACGGCAAATGTAACCAATCCTAATAAAAGGCAGATTAAAAGAGATTTAGTATTCGAGCTTGTTTCCATTTATTTAAAGATAAGCATTACAGATGAACTTTCAAGATTTTTAATCGGTAAAGACATGCTTTAAAAGATGCTGTTCTATTTCCAGCATTCACTCAATGGGTCTCTGTTGCAATCCAGCCACTCTGCTGCAAATTCTGCTATATCGAAATAATTCAGCTGGCTGTCATCATTCAAATCAATCTGCGGCAGGTTGGTTCCCCAAGCATTTGCAATCAGGGCATAATCAAAAGAATCCACCTGGCAATCGCCATTGACATCCGAGGCGTATGGTTCAGTGCATCCACCATACTCGAAGTATCCAAGGTCTGGCTTTGTCCCGTGATACCATAAGCCTACATTAGTTCCGCTGTTAATCAGGTCGCTTCCGGCCGCAAGATGCATAAAATTAATGTCGGGCAGGCTGCCATCGGCCTTTCTCGGCCCGTATGCCGCCGCAGGATTTGTATTGACAAAATCAGCACTCGAAACAACAAACGGGCTTTGCCAGCTATTTGTCGCCTGCACTACAAAAGCGCCAATATTATTTGTGCCGCCTGTATAAGCCGCACAGTTTTTAATTGTTGCTGACTTGCCTGCGGCAGGAGCTTCATAAAGCGAATAATTGGCACCGCCATTTCCAAATGCCGTGCAATTATAAAGTGTCATTGAACCTAAATTATGATTTTGGTCAAATCCTTTGGATTTGTTTGAAAAAGCCATGCAATTTTTTAAAACGTCATTATATCTATACCCGGCGGAGCCCATTTTAAATCCATTACCGTTCATCTGTTCAGTTGTTGAGCCATCTAACCAATACCATCCATTCTTGAATGCCCAGCAATTTTCAAAAGTGGTAGTTACATCAGAATCTGAGCTGGGATAGCAATCATATGCATCATCGGAATTCTGCCATGACCTGCAGCCATAGAAATAATTGCCCGTTCCTACAGTAAGCTTTGGCGCAAAACCATCTGCATCGCCTCCATCAGGAGGATCATAATTATAATATGAATCGCAATTTATAATCTTGTTATACGCCGCGCCGTTAGATAATTGCAGGCCGGTATCATAATTCTCATAAAAAGAGCAAAATTCAACTATATTATATGTCCCCTGGATAATCATTCCATTATCGCCGGCCTTGTAAATATCAAGACCTTTTATATACCAGTAACTGCCGCTCAAAGTTATTCCACGGTTACCGCTGTCGTAAGCCAATGCCGAAAAATCGAGGATGGGGCGTTGGTCACCGGGATAAGCGAAAAGTCTGTACATTGCGCTGCTTGTGCCTGATTTCGATAATGAAAATCTGGTTGTATAAATATGTCTTCCGCCCCGCACGTAAATAGTGTCTCCTTGAACTGCTGCATTGTAAGCCTTTGGAATTGTTTTCCATGGATTGCTTATGGAACCATCGCCTGTAGTATCATTCCCATTCGGATCAACATAATAAGTGGTGCAAAAAGCGGGAAGCGCTGCATATAATAAACACAAAACCACCCCGGCCGCATAGTGCCGTATTTTCCTTTTCATACCAGCTCCGCCTTAAAAATAACAATCCGATTATCATTATAGCATAAATCAAGACAAAATTTTCGGTAATTTTTGACTCTGCGCAATATCATTCTTTTTTTTGCGCAAAAAACCTGCTTACCGGACCTAAACTCAGATTAGAATATAACTGTGGCTGAATATTTAGTTTTTGATAGAATACTTAGGGTGTGCTTATGCGGAAATATTTTATTGTAACTGTCGCTTCTGTAGGTCTTTCTTGTGCCGTCTTCCAGAGTATGGCTCAAAATTCCGCTGCCGATTCCAATTCTCAGGCTTCATACCCGCAAATTGCCCCGCCGCAAAGATTAATTGTCCCTCCCCTTGCCTTTGATGACACCAGCATTACTGTTATTTGGGAAAAACCGGCCGATTACTCAAATGTAGTAAGCTATAATGTCTATCAAAATAACTCGCTCGCCGGAAATACTAAAAACCTTTTCCTCAATATCACAGGCCTCGAGCCGGATTCGCCTTATTCGATTATGGTTAAATCCGTGGATGCGGCAGGTAATGAATCGCTGCCCGGCAACAAAATCATTCAGTCGACACTCCCGCCAATGAAAGTATTCAATGTCACCGATTTCGGAGGGATCGGTGACGGCAAAACCCTCAATACCGCCGTCATTCAAAAAGCGATCGACCAATGCTCTTCAGGCGGCAAAGTCCTCATCCCTTCTGGGACATTCGTTTCAGGTGCACTTTTTCTTAAAAGCAATATGACCCTTCAAATCGACGGCACTCTCCGCGGCTCAGACAACTCAGCAGATTATCCGTTAACAAGCAGGCGGTTTCCTTATTACGCGTCAGGCAACAATTACATGGGTCTTATAAATGCCTATACCACAAAAGATGCAAAAATATCTAATGTCAGAATTTGCGGCTCTGGAACCATAAACGGCGGCTCGGATGTTGTCGGCTCAATTACTGGCCATAAAAATACGATACTCGGTGATAACCAGGCAAAAGATTCTAATGAAGACAGTGCACGTGCCGACATGATTACTGCAAAGGAAGTCGATGGCCTTTATCTCGGCGGTCTCACGCTTGTTAATCCGGCTATGCATGTCATCTTCATCAGCTTTTCCAAAAATATAACTATAAACGGCATTAAAGTTGATACTTACGATATCCATAATGCCGACGGCATAGACCTTGCCACGAGCGACGCTGCATATATCTTCGATTCAGTTATCGATGCCGGCGATGACTGCATCAATTTTAATGCCGGAGTCGGCGCGGACGGCGTAAAAGAAAACCGCCCTGATAATAATATCAGGGTTTTCAACTGCGTAACCAAACGCGGCCATGGCGGAGTGGTCTTCGGCAGCTTCACTGCCGCCTGGATTCAAAATGTCCTCGTTGAGGATTGCCTTTTCGACGGAACAGATATCGGCCTTCGCTTTAAAACCGGCACAAAACAGGGCGGCGGCGCAAGAAATGTCCTTTGCAGGGATATCATAATCAAAAACATTGCAAAACATTCCGCGATATTCTTTGACAGCTCATATTCCTGCGATTATCCCTCCGGCGGTCACGGCCAGTTCAAAGATATAATTGTAAAAAATATAAAATGCAGCAATATCACACGATACGGCATCTTTGTAAGCGGACTGGCGGATACGCCTCATACTAATCTGTCTCTGTCCAACATCTCTATAGATGGAGCTTTGCAGGGCGGCGTCAATATTAAAAATTGCTCAAACAGCACTTTTGATTCAATAAGTATTACAAACAGTAATCCCCCATGGGCAATTGATAATAATTCAACCTCAGGATTGACCGTAAAAAATTGCACTCCAACAATGAATGTTGCATCATCGCAATAATTTGGCCAAAAACATTATTGTTAAATTAGGAATTTTTTTATGAGCCGCACAAATATTTCACTATTAACTTTAATAGCTTGTATTTTAAGCATACTTGCCTCAACACAAACTCTCGCTGCCTCTGCAAAAAATGCTCCCCCTCCGGCTGCAGGAGTAGTCCGCGTAGTTATCGTTGGCGATACTACAGCCAGGGATAAATTGGGCGGCTGGGGACCGGGTTTCAAAAGCTTTTTCTCGGATAAAGCTGAATACATCAACCTCGCTGTCGGTGGACGAAGCTCAAAAAAATTTATCGATGAGAACCGCTGGGCCAAAGCCCTCGCCATTAAAGCCGATTACTATTTAATACAATTCGGCCACAATGATGAATCCGCCAAAGACGATACTCATACCGACCCGAATACTACGTATAAGCAATTTATCTCCAGGTACGTTGATGAGGCAAGGGCAAACGGAGCGAAACCTATTTTGATTACCTCCCTTGTCCGCCGCCAGTGGGACCCAAATGACCCGAATAAAATTAAATCGTCTTTAGTACCCTATGCCGAAGCCGCAAAAGCCGTTGCCGCTGAAAAGAAGGTCCCACTCGTTGACCTTCACGCCCGAAGCATTGAAATATATCAGCAGCTTGGCAAAGAGAAAGCAAATGAGCTGGCCGCCCTTAAAGATGACGGCTCGATTGATAACACCCATGTAAATGAAAAAGGCAGCGTCCTTTTCGGTAAAGTCATTGCCCAGGAACTTATCAAAGTCGAACCTGACCTGAAGCCCTGCTTCAAATTTGAAGAGGCGCCAGATGCGAATTCGGCTTCTAAATAAAAGGACATTAAATTATTTATAGAAATCTTCCAAAGTTGTTTTTAGCAATTTCGATTTTAGCCGGTTTATCCGCTTACAACGCGATTGGCGCCGATACCGCAAACGATTCTGATTTATCGTCAGCATCGAACGGTAAAATTCGAATCATTCTTATCGGCGATTCAACAGTTACCGATAAATCCGGCTGGGGCGAAGGTTTCAGCCGGTTTCTTACAGATAAGGCAGTCTGCATAAATAAAGCAAGAAACGGCCGCAGTTCCAAAAGCTTTATCAAGGAAGGACTATGGAGCCAGGCCCTTGCTCTCAAGGGTGATTATTATTTAATTCAGTTCGGCCATAATGATGAGCCCAATAAAGGCGAACGTACCACCGAACCCAATACGACATATCGTGAATTTATGTCTCAATATATAGACCAGGCCCGGGCAATGGGCGTAAAACCGATTTTTGTAACCTCATTAGTCCGCCGCCAGTGGGATAAATCTGAAAAATCAAAAATTAACTCAAGTCTTGTCCCCTATGTCGAAACAGTCAAAGCTGTTGCCAAAGAAATGAATGTCCCCATCATTGACCTTCACTCAAGCAGTAAAAAATTATGTGAGCAGTTAGGCAAAGAAAAGTGCTGGGAATTTAGCCCCATAAAAGATAATAACGAATACGATAATACCCATCTGAACTCAAAAGGCAGCCTCATATTTGGCCGGCTTGTAGCTGAGGGATTGATTCAGGCCGCACCCGAATTAAAGGAATGCTTACGAAGTGAACCGGCCCCTGAACCGAATTCAATTGGCCCCGTTTCTATTTTTATTATCGATAAATATTTAGTTTCCCCCCAATCAATGTTTTATAGTTGATGCCCTCCTTATTCAGCATTCGCCGTCAAGGCGTATGACACCGCTCACACCGGCGGTGTATTTTACATAGGCCGTTTTGCGCATCAAAAAGAACTAATTTGCGCAAATCTTGAAATGCCCGAAATTTAATCACGATTTATGATAAAATAATTTTATCCTTGTTACGTTAGGAGCGTTGGTATGAAAAGAACCATATTGTGTATGGCCGTTGTAACCTCTTTATTTTTCATGTCTGAGGACATTTTCGCCGCTACAGGTTTTGCAAACGGCGTCACAGGCGGAGCCGGCGGCTCAAATGTTACAGTAACCACCCCCGAAGACTTCGAAACTTATGTCCAAACAGCTTCTCCGTATATTGTTGAAGTTTCAGGAACTATAGACCTCGGCCCTGTAGACGGCGGAGTCGACATTGTATCGAATAAAACTATTCGTGGCATCGGGGCAAATCCAAAAATCATAGGCAGACTCGGCTTTACAGACGATTCGGATAATATAATTATCGAAAAGTTGACTATAACCAATCCAAGCTACTCGGAAGCTGATGGCATATCTGTTAAAGATAGAATTACCAATTTATTTATATACAAATGCACTGTCTATGATTGCGGCGACGGCTGTTTAGATATATCCAATGCTTCTGATTACGTAACTGTCTCTTGGTGCAAATTCTATTATAATGATCCGGCACCCGTTGAAGGCCATCGTTATGTAAACCTGATTGGCTCTGGTGATACCGCTTATGGCGACAGGGGTAAGCTTCATGTCACTATGCATCATAACTGGTGGTCCAGCCGCTGCCACCAGAGAATGCCCCGCGTCCGTTTCGGCCAGGTGCACGTTTATAATAATTACTATAGCTCTTCAGGCAACTTATATTGCATCGGTGTTGGTGATGAATCTCAGCTTCGTGTTGAAAACAATTATTTCTATAATGTCGCTGGTGCATGGGCAAATTATAAAAGCCCCGGCGGTATTGCAGGAACAATCGGATGGAGCGCCAATACATTCGTCGGCACTTCAATTCCAACCTGGGCTGTAAATAATTATGCTGCAATCTTTACCCCAACTTATTCATACATTATAGGCAATTCCGCGGACATATCTGGTATTGTGCAGGCATATTCCGGAGCTGGTACCCCTGAGCCGCCGCACTGGCTCGATTATCCTTATGGCGACTTCACACGTAATAACATTTTGAATATGGATGACTTTTCTAATTTTGCGGGTTACTGGCTGACCGGTTCCGCCGATGCGGACCGCGATGGAGATGGCATCGTCAATTTTTATGAATTTTCTCTGCTTGCGTCAAACTGGGAAAATGCTCTTTAAATTTTCATTTTGCGCATTTAATCCTTATTTTTTGCGCGTTTTAACGTAGACAGCTAATCTAATCACAGCTATATTTTCTATGCTAAAAAACCTTTTTGCGCTTTAATCATTAATTTGAGGACTAATGATATGTACATTTTGGGTTTTCACATCATCGATATCATAATAATTGCCGCATATCTGGCGATTATTACTTACATCGGCAAAAGAAGCATATCGAAGGTGAAAAACCAGGAGGATTACTTTTTAGCCGGCCGAGGCGTCGGTAAATTTTTCCAGTATTTCCTCAATATGGGGACAATAGTCGATGCCGGCAACGCCGTTAATACCGCCTCGGCCGCTTTCAGCAGAGGACTTGGAGGCGTATGGATTCTGCTGGCCCCTATTCTTACAGGGCCATATTACTGGTTTATGGCGGCATGGTTCAGACGTGTGCGCCTCGTTACAATGGCGGAGCTTTTCGACGAACGTTTCAAAAGTAAATTTATGGCCTGTATCTACGCCTGCATGGGTATCTGGCTCAGCGTCATTAATCTGAGCATCGAAAACCAGGTCTCCTTGAAAACGTTTCAGGCAATGACCATAAAACCTGAATCGAAATATACCGAGCAGGAAAAAATGCGGGTGCAGCAATTTGATGAGTACCGCCAGCTTGACAAGGCCTACCGGGCAAAGCAGCTCGAACCTGAAAAACTCGAAAGGTATAAGACCCTTCAAAGCATGTACAAAAAAGGCGATATTAGCGCCTATATATCATATACAACGCCACTCGCTTTCTTCGCCGTCTATATCACTTTCGTAGGCGGTTATGTGATTATGGGAGGGCTTAAGGCCTCGGTTATCAATAATTTTATCCAGGGTATTTTGATATTCATCTTTTCAGGAATGATAATACCCATTGCGCTATATCGCCTCGGCGGCTGGGGCGAATTCTCCGCTAATGTCCCGCAGCACATGTTCTATATGTTCGGCTCAGGCCTCGATGAATTCGCGATTTTATCAATCGCCGCCTACATGTTCGCCAATTATATTATCGGCATCACCGGCCATCAGGGCAATATGTCAAATAACGGCTCGGCCAAAGATGAACTGGCCGCCCGCACAGGAAATGTCGGCGGCGCTTATACAAAACGAATACTGACAATTATGTGGGCATTGTGCGGACTGCTGGCTTATGCCCTTTACTCGGGTTCCATCTCCGACTCCGACGCCGCCTGGGGCGTTATGTGTAATAATCTTCTCGGTGTCGGCCTTCGCGGAATTATGATTTCAGGCATCCTCGCCGCGAATATGTCAACCGTCGCAAGCGTATCCATATATCTGTCGGCCTTGTTCGTCCGCCATTTATACAGACCTTTCGCCCCCAATAAATCCGAACATCATTATGTCAATGTCTCCCGCATTTCAATCGCGTTCATTCTCCTGCTTAGCGTTTATGTCGCTGTAACAAGCACAGGCATCATCGATATCCTTAAAAAGCTGCCGTCCCTCAACATTATTTTTGGCGCGCCGGTTATGCTTCTTCTTTTCTGGAGACGCCTGACGCTCAAAGCGGTTTATGCTCAAGTAATAATTTGTGTATTGGTTTTTGCTATTATGCCGGGTGTCTTGCCGAAATTTGGTTTCGTCCGCAATTCCCAATGGCTAACACAGCAGACCTCCGAAATCACCGTCAATCACGTCGTCTCCGCCCTGCCCGATGACGTTAATAATGGTCTCGCACAAAAACTCGGCCAGACAATAACCAAAGCAACCCTCATACCCCCCACCGCCATTTACTTCGATTCGGTGGCGAGAATCAATCACGAAGACCCAAATTCTCCGAAAGTCGGTCTCGGCCGGCTCAATACCGAAATAGTTATCGCCGGATTGTTAGGCCTCGATCTTCAGCACGTCAAGCCCTCCACGCTTTTGACCATGCGTTATCTTATCGATTCCATTTTGCCGTTTTTAATCCTCATCCCGGTAAGCTTGCTTACCCGAAATAAGGGGCTCGAAGAAAACATCGCCCGCTTCTACGTCAAAATGAAAACCAAGGTCATTGCCGACCACGCTCTCGACAAGGCTGAACTTGAGAAAAGTTATGCCAATCCCACCCGCTTCGACCATTTGAAACTCTTCCCGAAATCAAACTGGGAATTCTGCAAATGGACAAAAGAAGATACCAAAGGCTTCTTCTTCTGCCTGGCCCTTACCTTCGGTATACTGTTCGCCTTCTGGATGCTTATCAGAACAATCATCCACTGACGTTTTTATATTTGCCTTCTTCGATATATTGCTCTCAAGTGAGAGCAACCCTGTGGGGGTTGCCCAATGTCATCATCTGCCCGCCCGTTTTTATCTTTGTTTACAAAAGAAACAATTACCTCATTAGAAGAGCTTGAAAAGCGTAAAATTATATTTCAAACCAGTGCCAATAAAAGTGATTGCTGTCCCATTTAGGTTTATAATTACATTGTCTTATTTGTGACAAAAAATTTAGGGATTCTCTGAAAATGATGAACAATAAGATAAAATTTTTAATTGCTGTGATGGGAATAACTATTTTTCTAAGTGGTTGCTCAAATCCGCATACAACCATTCCCTATGTCTCGAAAGTCTGGGTTGCAGATAACGGAGACGGCACATATAAAAATCCTGTCCTTTATGCCGACTATTCAGACCCCGATATAGAACGTGTGGGCAATGATTATTACATGACCGCCTCCAGTTTCTCCAGTATTCCCTGCCTGCCCGTTCTCCATTCGAGAGATTTAGTGAATTGGTCCATCATCGGCCATGCCCTCCCAAAATATGACGATAGATTCAATAATCCTCAGCCCGGAAACGGTGTCTGGGCGCCTGCCATCCGTTACCAGAAAAATTATTTTTATATCTACTGGGGTGACCCCGATATCGGCATCTTAATGGTCAAATCAAAAAATCCGGCAGGCCCATGGGATAAACCCATACTGGTGCTGGCTGGAAAAGGCCTCATCGACCCGTGTCCCTTCTGGGATGATGATGGAAATGCATATCTCGTCCACGCCTGGGCCAAAAGCCGCGCTGGATTCAACGGGATTTTAACTGTTCACAAAATGAACGCAGAAGGTACAAAAGCAGACCCCCAACGCAAAGATGTCTTCAATGGTAACGACACCAATAATCCTACAATAGAAGGCCCAAAATTTTATAAGCAAAATGGCTTCTATTATATCTTTGCTCCTGCGGGCGGCGTAAAAAATGGCTGGCAGCTCGCTTTGCGTTCAAAATATGTTTACGGCCCTTACGAATACAAAATCGTAATGGACCAGGGCTCGACAAATATCAACGGCCCTCATCAGGGCGGCTGGGTCGAAACACCATCCGGCCAATTCTGGTTTATTCACTTTCAGGATAAAGGCCCTTACGGCCGGGTCGTCCATCTTGAACCAATGCAATGGATTAACGATTGGCCCGTCATTGGTATCGATGAGGATAAAGACAAAGGCCAGCCTGTAAATAAATTTGCCAAACCAAAAACAAAGAAATTTTATCCAATTATCACTCCGGCCGAGTCCGATGAATTCAATTCATCCTCTTTAGGTTTGCAATGGCAATGGCAGGCTAACACCCAATCTAATTGGTATGCACTAAATAAAAATACCGGCTTACGATTGTATGCCATCAATCAAATTGAAGAACCCAATAACCTCAGCCTTGTCCCTAATATTCTTCTGCAAAAATTTCCCGCACCAGATTTTGCCGCGACAACCAAGGTGAAATTGTCACCAAATACAGACAATATCTGTGCAGGCCTGATTATTATGGGCAGTGATTACGCTTCCATTTATATAGCTAAAAGAAATAAAGAATTCTTTATTTCTCAATCCATCTACACAAATGCCCTGCAAGCCGGCAAAGAGCAAATTATCCAAGAGCGCCCCCTGCAATCCGATTCTATTTACCTGCGTATAAAAGTCTCGTCCCCTGATGCAAAATGCCAATTCAGCTATAGCACTGATGGAAATAAATTCGAATCACTCGGAAAACAATTCACGGCCAAACCCGGTAAATGGATTGGCGCCAAAATCAGCCTCTTTGCCGTGTCCCCCGCAAATTCCCAACCCGGCGGTTACGCCGATTTCGATTGGTTTCATATCGAATAATCAGTCGAAATGTTGCCGCCTTCAATCAATCACAGGTTTTAGATACGATAGCCAAGCCCGGCAAGGCACAAATTGAAGTTGTCGGCCAACTCAACTCCGGCCGCTATTTCTTCGGCACAGATTCGGTATGGATTATCAATCCGCCCGCAGCAAAACCCATTTTCGGTAATTGGGGCTGGCGAACCGTTAAATAGAATATATTATTTTAATCTGCTTCCCCATTTTCCGGTGCTGACGCAACTTTGCCGTTAATCTTCACATTTTCAAGCACCAGGTGTTTCACGTTACTTATAATATCAGTCTCTTTGACATTATCGAACGTGCAGTTCTTTAAATAAACATCTGTTATCGGCGCATCATCGAAGCCCCGTAAAAACAATGCATATTTGCTTTTCTTGCTGGTGACATTTTCCATATTGATATTTCGCACCACTGGCTTATAATTTGCCTTTTCAACATCCTGATAAAAGAAATCAATCAATAATACCGCCTCTTTGACCTGCCCCACGTTTACGTCTCGCACATAAACATTTTCAATAAACCCCCCTCGCACCGCGTTTGTCTTTAGCCGTATCGCCCTGTCCAGTTCTGGGTCATCCATTACGCAGTTTTCAATATATATATTTCTTGCCCCGCCTGTTATTTCGCTGCCTATCGCGACACCCGCGTGTCCTTCCTTCATAGTGCAGTTTCGCACGATAATGTTTTCGCTGGGGATATTTACCCGCCTCGCATCATTGTTTCTGCCCGATTTTATCGCTATGCAGTCATCGCCCGTATTAAAATAGCAGCCTTCGATAAGAATATTTTTACTGCACTCCGGGTCACATCCATCGTTATTAGGCCCCATCCCCTCTACTCTCACGTTCCTGACTATTATATTTTCCGATAGTGTCGGATGTATATGCCAGAACGGCCCGTTTATAATTGTCACGCCCTCGATTAAAATATTCCTGCACTCAACCGGCTCGACCATTGTTGGCCTAAGATACAATCCGCCAAACTGCCTCTGCCCGACCGGCACATTGTTTCTGCCCTGTTCGAACAATTTCTCCCGGTCAATTTTCTGCAGGCCTCTTCTCCATCCCCACCAGTTCTCCTCGCTTGCCTGCCCATCCAATGTCCCCTCGCCCGTTATCGCTATATTTTTTTCCTTATACGCATAGATTAAAGGCGAGTAATTCATGCACTCCACACCTTCCCATCGCGTAAACACCGCCGGAAGATAGTCATTGGGGTCACTTGAAAATTTCAAAACCGCCCCCTTCGATATATATAGATTCACCTTGCTTTTCAGATAAATTGCCCCTGTAATGTATGCCCCTTCTGGTATTATCACCCGTCCTCCGCCTGCCTTGTTAGCCGCCGATATTGCTTTATTTATGGCCTGCCTGCAATTGGTTTTCCCGTCCGCAACCGCACCATAATCATTTATTGAAAAATCTTTTGCCGCAAAATGAGGCACCTTGATACTTTTTAAAATCCTGTCTGCCTGTCCCCAGCCTTTATTTGTCTGACTTGCGCATCCGCTAAATAGAATTGCCGCTGCTGCTATCAAAGCAAAGTTTTTTATTCTCATTTTACGCTCACATTCCTTTGTATAAAATCCTTTACAAATTCGGTTATGATTCCCTGTCCCTGCATCTCCTTAACTCCGAACGCCATTGCGGGCCTGCCGGGTTTTCCGTTTTTATCCAATGTTATTTTTACATTCTCAAAAAGCACGTTTTCTATCGGCCTTTCCGGCAGGCCCAGCATAAATGCAGCCGCCATCTGGACATTATCAGCTGTAACATTTAATAATTTTATGTTTCTAATGCATGGTGTTGTTTCTGTAATCGGTCTGGCATTGCGGTCAGATATCGCCTCAATTTCCTCTTGTTTAGCCCCGCATTCATAATATAAATGCATCACAATTGGGCATCCCACGCCTTTCATAGTGATATTATGCAGTATGATATTTTCTACTGTCCCCGCCCTTCCACGCCTCGATTTTATTCTAAGTCCCCTGTCATTGCCGTTAAAGAAACAATCGCTGATTTCAATGTTTTTTATTCCCCCCGCCGTCTCGGACCCCATCACAACGCAGCCATGTCCCCGCAGCATTCTGCAGTTTTCAACAATAACATTCTGACATGGTCTATTCACCCGTATCCCGTCTTTGCCTATTCCCGATTTAATACAAAGACAATCATCATTCACATCGAATGTGCAGTCAAAGACCTTAACATTATCGCACGAATCGATATCAAGGCCGTCACCGTTTATTCCTTCGGAAGGATTTTGAAAAGTCACATTTTTTACTGTAACATTTGTGGAGTAAAGAATATGCGTGTTCCAGAAAGGTGAATTGCGTGTCGTAAATCCCTCGAGCTGCACGTTTGTGCAGTTATTAAACTGTATTAATTGCGGCCGGAAGAAAAAGGATTTTATCCCCCCTCCTCCGCAATCGGATAAATCAATATTTTTGTTCAGTTTCGCGAATTCAATATCCCGCTCGGTCTCCGGCTGTGTCTGTCCGCTTGTCCTGCGCCTTTTAAATTCTTTCCACCATGCCTGCCCCCTGCCGTCGATTATTCCCTCGCCTGTGATTGAAACATTCTCTAAGTTCTCGCCATATATACAGGGACAATAGCCGAAGCACTCTACCCCTTCCCACCTCGACTTTATCGCAGGCCATTTTTTAAAATCATCGTTGAATGCTATTACCGCATCCTTTTCCAGATGCAGTTCTATATCGCTCTTTAACTTAATCGGCCCGGTTAAATATGTCCCCGCACCAACAACAATCTTGCCTCCGTTATTTTTTTCCGCCTTCTCGATGGCATCACTAAATGCCTTCGTATTATCCCCGATGCCATCACCCACAGCCCCAAAATCTCGAATACTTAAAATCTTTTGATCTTTTTCCATATTATTTTCCATTTTCGCTTGTCAGCGCGACTCGAAAACCCGAAGCCGGGCATTGCGACTTATCGTACCAGTCAATTCGAGCCGAAGTCCGGCAGGCCTTTGCATCGGTATCGTAAGTCCCGCCTCGAACGATATGTCCCTTTCCGCCCTGTGCGCATGGATTGACTCGCCTGTCCGCTTTAAAATCTGTCCCCCCCGTATCGCAGCACCATTCCCAGGCATTACCGCTCATATCATAAAGCATAAGTGCGTTCGGCTGATAGCTTCCCACCTCGCAAGTCTTGCCGATAGTAGGCCCCTGCTCATTATAAGGATTGGGATTCTCTTTCGGCAGTCTAAGTGACGGCACTGCCTCTCCCGTGCCGTTGGCATCAAAATTCATCTGGCTTGCCCGAGCGATATCCTGCCCATTTGCAAAACGGACTTTTCGGCCGCCCTCCCTGGCTGCAAACTCCCATTCCGCTTCAGTCGGCAGACGAAATCCTCGTGTTCGCCGCACATCATTGGTCGGCAAACCGTTTGCGTCAAGCAGCCGGCCGTTTCTCTCATAATAGGCAGGCGGCAAACCGTTTTTTCGGCTCAGCCAGTTGCAGTAAACAATCGCATCTTCCCACGCTATCCATACGGCCGGGTGCTTTTCATTCTGCTCGTACCAGTGTGCCTTCCAGCAGGGATGCGAGGTCTTACCCTGTTTTAAAAGGTCTTCGCTCATCCGCACACCGCCGCCGGTTTCGACTAATGTTTTGTATCCGGTATCTTCGACGAACTTCCGAAACTGTCCCACTGTCACTTCATATTTTGCCAGCATAAAATCGTCTACTTGCACCTCGTGAACAGGGGTTTCCGGCATCGCGAAATTTCCATCACCCCAGCAATCCCCCATTTCAAAAACTGCCTCCCTTAACAAGCACAAATTCTTCAAATTGCTTCGATTTAGAATTCTCTGCAGCAATCACACATACATTGATGCCGCCCACAAGAATTGCACAAAACAGAAGCCTCTTTTTATTCATGCATTATCTCTTTATTACCACCAATTGCTTATTTTTTACTTTTTTTTGTTTGATCTTTGCAAATTGAATTTTGTATTTTGTTTGTTATTTGATATTTGCTATTTGGTGTTTTATATTTTTCCTTTTTCCTTTTTACTTTTACCTTTGAATTCTTGCCGACCCGCCCGCCGCAAACGCCTTGACCTGGTCCAGTGTCACCATAGTCGTATCTCCAAGCGTAGTAGTCAAAAGCGAGCCATGCGCCCATCCCAGTTTCACCGCATCTTCCGGCTTTTGCCCTGTTAAAAGACCATAGAAAAATCCCGAAGCGTACCCATCTCCGCCGCCAACTCTGTCAATAACATCAAGCTCAGCCGTAGGTGCCTGGTATGATGTCCCGTCTATCCACGCCACTGCGCTCCAGCTGTGCCTGTTTACCGAATGCACCTCGCGCAGCGTCGTCGCCACAATCTTAATCTGCGGGTGTTTCTTAGTAACTTTATCAATCATGCTGATGAAAACACTCGGGTCCAGCTTCGACTTTGCCGCCACCTCCGGCCCCGCTATCCCCAGTCCCATCTGCAAATCCTCTTCATTTCCCACAAGCACATCGACGTTTTTAACAATCCTGTCCAGGACCCCAACCGCCCGTTCGTGTCCCCCGACAATATTCCACAGTTTCGCCCTGTAATTGAGGTCAAACGATACAATCGCCCCCGCCTTCTTTGCCGCCTGCATACCCTCGATTATCACCTCCGAAGTTGTCTCCGATAATGCGGCAAAAATCCCGCCGCTGTGAAACCATCGCACGCCTCCTGCGAAAATCGATTTCCAGTCAAAATCTCCCGGCTTCAATAAAGCCCCCGCCTCATTGCATCGATTATAAAACACCACTGGCGCCCTCACTCCATATCCCCGGTCGCTGTAAACGGTCGCCATATTCGGCCCGTGCACGCCATCATGTTTGAAATGCTTATAAAAAGGCCGCACCCCCATCTGCCGCACCCGCTGATTGATTAAGTCGCCTATCGGGTAATCCACTATCGCACTTGCGATGCCGGTTTTTAAACCGAAGCAGTCCGACAAATTCGCTGAGACATTAAATTCGCCGCCGCTTACATGCACATCGAAATGCGTCGCTTTTTTAAACGGCACTATCCCCGGGTCCAGCCTGTGCACCATCGCTCCCAAAGATACAAAATCCAGCTCGCCTTTTTCCGCAATATTCAAACCGTATTTCATTCCTTTTTCCTTTCGAAGCATAGCGAAGACCCCAGAATGTCTTTATCTGGGGTCCAGCAAATTTGTATTCTGTTTTCCGCATTTTTTAAATCATCTAAAGAGCAATCATTCTAATCTCATTTTAAATTATTTTCCACTGGACTTCGCCTGTATTCCGCGCAAATAAAAACCCTGTTTTGCGTAAAAAACCTTTAATTTATGGTGCATCTTTTACTGAATTCTATGCGCTTTAGTGTCTTTGCGGCTAAATAAAAACTACTATCAAAAATAAGCAATTGCCTGGTTGAAATCGAACCCCGAATCTCCTCATAATAATACTTAGTTTGGCAATTTTTCATTTACTGTTTATTGGTTAGATTTTTCGCTCGTGGAAAATAATGTTCTCAATATTGTCACAGGTGCCTTCGGCTATACGGGTAAATACATTACTCAGCGTCTCCTCTCTATGAATCAGAATGTAAAGACCTTAACAAACCATATACCTTCTGATAATCCCTTTGAAAATAAAATTACTGCCGCCCCATTGAATTTTAACAACCCGCAAGAGTTAGCTAAATCTATGGAAGGCGCCTCGACTCTTTACAATACCTACTGGATTCGTTTCCCGTACAAAAATAAAACCTATGATGATGCTGTTGCAAATACAAAAGTGCTGGTCACCGCTGCCAAAAAAGCCGGTATTCGCCGAATCGTCCATATCAGCATTACAAATGCATCATCCTCATCGCCCCTTGCTTATTTCAAAGGCAAGGGAATCGTTGAAGACATAATCAAAGATTCGGGAATTTCTTTTGCCTTTCTGCGACCGACCTTGATTTTCGGAAAAGAAGATATTCTTATCAACAACATCGCCTGGTTTCTCCGAAAATTCCCCGTTTTTTCCGTAAGCGGTTCCGGCCAATACCTCGTCCAGCCTGTCTTTGTCGATGATGTCGCCGCTGCCGCCGTAGATGCCGGCCGCAAATCAGAAAATCTCATCTGGGATGTTGCAGGCCCCGAAACCTTCACCTTCAATGAATTAATTAATCTCATAAAAGAAAAAATCTCCAGCTCCGTCAAAATAATCCACCTGCCCCCCGCCATATCACTTTTATCCATCAAACTGCTCGGTCTTTTAGTCGGCGATGTAATCTTAACCAAAGATGAAATTAAAGGGTTAATGTCCAACCTGCTCATGTCAAACAATCCTCACCCCTGCTCAACGAAATTATCTGCCTGGCTTTCCGCCAACGCCCAAAATGTAGGTAAAAAATACACCTCCGAACTCAAACGCCATTACAGCAAATGAAAATACAAATCATGTCATCTCGAGCGAGCGTAGCGAGTCGAGAAATCTATTTTGGACATTTAATTTTTTTATTGTAATTTGTTTCTGATTTCGGATTTGCTATTTGGGATTTTTTCCTTTTTTTTCTTCTGTCTTATTTTCGTGGATCAATCTTTATTGTTTGGGCCTCTTCAGAAATTTTATTTAATGCGCCTGCGTAACGTTTTTTGCCCGCCGCCTCGCCTAATAAATCTTTTTGAAAATGTCTGCCGGTTTCTAATTCAGGGACATTGCCTTTTATCGAACAGCTCATCGTAAGCGCATCTAAATCCACGCTGATGTTCATATCAGCGACAGCTCCCTGCTTGTCGAAACCAAAATATTTCTGCCACGCCGGCAAATCCACTCTTATTCCCTCGTTTGTATGCACCCAGTTGAGCCCCAGGTCCCTGTTTTTCCTGTTCTTTTCGTAAAGATTGCCTTCCGCGGTATTTTCCTTATGTGAAAATTCTATGGATTTGCCATTCTGATAGAAAATATTATTTAACACCTGGTTCCAGTAAGAAGTCCCCCCCCTGCTTTCGACAATGCGGCCTTCGACGGTCCGCGTCCTGACGCCGGCCTCCTGGCACTCGCCCAAGAGGTTATGGGCGACTATCGTTTCGTCGCTGCCGTCGATGATAATACCCCAGCCGCCGTCATCGGTGATATTCCATCCCGAGCCGCCTTTTCCCCGCGTGGTTTTCCAGATTATATTGTTATCGAGCATATTCTGATATTGAGACGCTTCCAGATATATCCCTCCGCGAACAGTCGATATTAAATCGCCGATGACATTACCAGTTACCCGTGTATTTTTATTCGCATAGTCGAGCCATAATCCCGGGGCATAAATAGTATGCCGTATAACATTATTGCGAATCAATGTGCTTTCGGCCCCGTGAAATTTTAATCCTCCCGATTCCCACGCCAGTTCCGCATTTTGCCAGCCGACATTTTCAATCAAATTATATTCGATAAGTGAGTGAATCATCTGCGGCCCGGCCAGTCCGCATATCCCTGCATCGATTATTTTGTTTCGGCGGACAATCATATACCCAATCTGAGGCGGTTTATCATAGGTCCAGTCCTGATTGCCGATATCGAGACAGACGGAATTGGCATGACGAATAATGCAATCCTCGATAATCCAGTGATGCCCGCAATTCGTTGAGACCAGTCCCCGCTGCGGCACAGGAAAACCGCTGGCGGCATGTTCGAAGGTGATGCCTTTTACGCGAATGTACCCGAGATAGCGTTTTTTTGGAGCAAACACATTCTCCTGTATTACCAGCTCAACTTCATGCCCGCATGGGTCGCCGTCTGCTTCCAGCCGCACATGCACAACCATCCCGTTATGCTCAGGCCAGAAAGTTCCCGCTTTCTCTGCCATGTCCCTGTAACGCTCAACCTGCTCTAATCTTTTACCATCGACGAAAATCATCCCTCGCCGCGACAGATGCGGCCTTAATTCTTCCGGCATGGGTTTTAAATAATAACGCTCCATCATCACGTTAGCCATTCCGAAGGGATTGTATCCGTGAAACTCAAACTGCTCTAAATTGAACTGATAAATTTTTATCTGAACACCGTTCGAATCAGCCCTTCCTATTCTATGGCCTTTAGATGGCTCCCATCCTTTAGCCAGGCGAGAACCTTTAACAATAACTTCTGCCCCAGGCTCTGCCTCGTAGCTGATTATTTTATCAGGGCCTGTCCCTCCGCGTAACGGCGATACTCTTTCTCGATATATTCCTTTCATAATTACAACGCGCTCGCCGGCTTCAAGCACTTGTGCGGCCTTATTTATTGTCAGAAATGGCGCCTCTTTTGTCCCCGGATTGTCGTCCGAAGCTTTAGTGTTTTCGTTATCTACATAATAAGTCTTTGAAAATTGAAACGGCACCTCCCACGAAACAAATTCCTGCCCATCCGGCAGCAACACCCCCGTCTTAATCTCCGCCATCGCTGTTGCAGCGAACAATAATCCAACTATTATTTTCAGCCCATTTTTTTTAATTGACTTCATTTTTACTCCCTTAAATAAGTGACAGAGTTTTAATAAATTTTCTCTGTGGCTAACTAATTAATAATTCTCTGCGGTGAGTGTCATTTCTGATATTCGCAAGACCCCATATCAAATGTCACTCCTGATGGAATTGCGTTGCCGAAGAAATCCTGTTTTCCTGCATCTATTCCAAACACCTTCTTTAAATCCAGTCCCTTATCTATGCATGGTGAACCCGCAAGAAGCCGAAATGCCTTCATTTCCCGCAATTTCGTCGGATCCGTTGGCCTCGGTTCATTTGCGTCCGCCCAGTAAGTGATTTGAGGGTCGGCAAACATCCCGACCATTTTTTGATTTATTTTTTCCTGCCCCGTTGCGTTTGCCCATTCTTCAATGCTCGAGTACTTGCCGTATATTATGAATTTACCGTTGCTTGACCAGTAGCAGTTTCCCTGAAAAATAAAATTCATATCCTCCTTGGCCCCGCTCAGAAAGCTCGATGAAAATTTATTGATAAAAATATTGTTTCTAAATCGCAGGTCATAAATCTTTTTGCCCTGCAGTCCAATCGTCGGATTTTCATTTATGACAAGATTATTATAAAAATCATTGTCCCGCACCCCCGTCGGCGAATCATCATTATGCCCCACCCAGATGGATTTGGACGAGTCCTTTTTCACGTTATCGAAAATGTTATAGCGGATAATATTTTTTTCCAGCCACTGTCCCTTGCTGCCCCATTGCCATAATTGAATCCCGTAATTTTTATTATCGTAGCAGTAATTGTATTGCACGATATTGTGATGGCTTTCCGAATCGAGGTCCAGGCCGCCTCCGTCGCCTGTAGGGTTCGTATTATGATGTGCGATACAATATTGAATCGTCGTTGTGCTCGAATGCGCAATCCATATCCCCACAGGCCCATTTCCGCGCTTGCGTGTCTGGTCTCCGCCATTGTATCCCGCCTCGCAATATTCGATTGTCGCATCCGATGCGTTATATACCTCAATCCCGCTTCCGCTTATATCATTAAGGTCGTTATCCCCCGGATTATGATTGGCCCGGCAGTGACCGATATACAGCCGTTCCATACTTTTTTTGCCACGTATCCCCGCGTATCCGTTATCATGGGCATATACATTTGTTATCCGTGCATCCGGACAATTTGCAATCTCCACACCCGCCCACCGAAAGCCGCCCGCTTCAACGTTATCAATAATAACAAATTTTGCGTTATCGACTTTTACCCCGATTCCGCCGAACTTCTGTCCGGTCTTTATTCCAAGTCCCTTTACGTTGATATTCTGTATAGTTATATAGTCCGTCCCATTACATTCAATAGCGTGAAAATCCGCCCCGTCTATTGTCGCGCGTCCTTCGCCGTATGAGGTAATAATCAGACGTTTTTCAGCCGTCCCCTTTTCATTATCGAGTTTCAAAGGCCCCTTAAATGTTTTTCCGCCCTCGAATTGAATTGTATCGCCCGGAGTAAATGCAGTGCCGTTTACCTTCTCCATTGTCCCCCACGCCGATTCCTGCGAGGTTCCGCTATTTTTGTCATCACCAGCAGAACCGATGTAGTATGTCACTGCCATTACCGGCAATGTATTTAAAATAAAAATGAGCGATAAAATTGTTGCTGCTGTAATTCCTCGAGACGATTTCATTTTATTCTCCTTATTTAAAATAAAATATTTATACGCCGGCTTTATATACTAAACCGTTTAGATACAGCTTTATTTGTCAGGTCATCCCATACAATTCCGACTTTTTTCAGCGAATAGCCGACTTCCTTCATATAGTCGCCATAGCAGGTCATCCAGTGAAAACCGGGCATCCGCTCGGCAAGTAACTGGCTATCGCAGGTAAAGCGTATGTCAATCTGTGACCGGCAAATATCCATAAAAGGCACATCTATGATATCGCCAACAAGCCCCACCCATCGCTGTGACTTAAAATCAGGAGCGATATTCGTTGTGATTTGACCTTTACGCATTTCAACTTTCGGCGCCGCCCCATAATCCGATTCAAAGTGCGTCATTATACGCGCCGGTTCGAGCCGGAAGCCATCCATTCTCCGCGGGGCCGTGCAGTGAGCAAGCGTAATCAAACCATCATGTGGATAAGTAGGGTCGTTAAGAAATACCGGCTTGCCGGATATTCCCGCAAGCAGCACTCCCGAAGGTATCACCACAAAATCCGACTCGCAGAACGCAAGGTATCCCGCATCGTTCAATAAACTAAGCGCCAGGCACGCCGACGTCTCCGCCAGCGGCATTATTGTCCCCATACAGCTGTTTATCGTAATAGTCCGGCAGTCGGTCTTATCCATTACCCTTCGCAGAACCTCTTCCAGCAGAAAGGCATTATCAACGAATTTCCGCTCGGTCTGGAGTTTGCATCCCCCATCTCCCAGATATGCCGTTGCTCTTCGAATCGCCCCCTCAACGGCTTTCGAGTCAGCACGCGCTTCGGTTATCAGCTTTCCTCAATCTTCATACGAACAA
>CAYSKP010000089.1:0-2711 GCA_964431645.1 uncultured Pirellulales bacterium | reverse complement strand
CTAATCCCCACAAACATACTCCTTGCCACAATACTGTGCCCTATATTTAATTCGCAGATATCTTCCATCGCGGCAATCGGGCCGATATTCCTGTAAGTCAATCCATGCCCCGCGTGCACAATCATCCCTTTTTTCAAGGCAAGGTCTCTGCCTGCCTCAAGCCACCGAAGCTGCTCATTCGTTTCTTTTTCTGTCTTGGCATTGGCGTATTGACCCGTGTGAAGCTCGATTGCGTCACATCCAAATCTGGCCGCTGCCGCTATCTGCTCTTTTTCAGGCGTGATAAACGCGCTAACAAGAATATTTCTTTCGTGCATCCTTTGAACAACCTCTTTTAGCCGGGCGCCGTTGGATGCGCAATCCAGTCCGCCTTCAGTCGTCAGTTCCGCCCTTTTTTCCGGCACTAATGTCACCTGCTGCGGCTCGATTCCT
Organism: uncultured Pirellulales bacterium; assembly: GCA_964431645.1. Lineage (GTDB taxonomy): Bacteria > Planctomycetota > Phycisphaerae > Sedimentisphaerales > Anaerobacaceae > Fen-1362. The sequence continues at coordinate 2,279 of CAYSKP010000089.1, read as the reverse complement.
TCAGCGATTCGCACAATCTCTTCTTCCATCGACATCTCAAGATTGAACTTGCAGGTGACAGTCTCTTTTAAAATATGCACATCACGGTCGTTGATATGGCGTCTGTCCTGCCGCAGATGGGTAGTTATCCCGTTTGCTCCGGCCAGTTGGCATTCAGCCGCCGCCCATACAGGGTCCGGCTCATCGGCTCGCCTTGCCTGACGAACTGTCGCGATATGGTCTATATTTACATTTAGAACCGCCATAAAAATATACCTTAAAAGTATGTCAATTATAGCGTTTTCGATTTTGACAGCAAGATTATAAACTGGTGAGTTGTTTTATGTGCCTGTATAATAATAAAAAAGCCGGGACTAAAAGTATAAATACTAAATTATAAATAATAAATGACACTAAGCTGGGCCAATAGAATAACCATTCTTCGAATACTGCTGATAGCCCCTTTTGTCAGCTGCATGCTCCAGATAAACGACCCGGCATTTAGCGACCATATTCACCTTATAATCCGCTATTCAGCCGTCGTGATTTTCTTCCTTATGGCCATAAGCGATTGTCTCGACGGCTATCTCGCGCGTAAAACCAGACAAACTACGAGGCTGGGTTCATTTCTCGACCCAACCGCCGATAAGCTGCTCATCACATGCGCGTCCCTATTGCTTGCATCGCGTCACGCGGGAGTCGAAGGCTTCATCCTGCCTCCAACTGTTGTGGTTCTTATCATAGGTAAAGATGTCCTGCTTTTTATCGGCTTTCTAATCGTCTTTTTTCTTACAGGTAAACTTCGCGTCGTGCCCATTTTTGCCGGCAAGGCTTCTACAGCGCTTCAATTATCAATGATAGCTGCGATACTGATTGCACCCGAGGTCTCTCAGCTTGTTCACGGCTGGGTTTATTTCGTACGTTTCTTGTGGTGGGCGGCCGCAATAACCGCTCTAATCGCTACCCTTGTCTATATCCGTAACGGCTCGAAATTTATCGAGCAGTTCGAGCAGGAAAATAATCATTAATTTTTCACTTCCGGCCGTGTGGCCTTAAACGTGAATACTTGCGAATATTTCTCGTCACTGGTTAAAATGAGTTCCCCATCTATGCTTAAATCGGGATTGAGCCACCCGCGCGTGTAAATATCCCCGCCGATAATATTAAGCTGTTTTGCGTTAGCGCTTGTCATATGCATCATAAATTTTCCCTTGGCCAGAAAATAGAGCTTGCTCGGGTCCTGGCCCTTCTCATCTTTGTATATTTTTCCCGGAAAAACCTTGCCCTCGAAACCTCCGCCCTGGACATCAAAGTTATCTTTTTTGTCATTAGAATAAGTTCCAGACCATATGCCGAAAACGCTTTCTTGGGAAACAGATATTCTCAGCTCGCCGCGAGAATCTTCCGTTCCCTTCAATCTTGCGGTCATATCGTATGCGACCATACCGGGGATTTTTACCTGCTTATCGCTAATCGGCACCGCGGGCTTTTCCGATTTTTCGCGAATCCGCCATTCCTTCCATATTGGCAAATCCATTGCCGTGTCCGGATTAGGTGCATGGCTTTTCATATACTTTTGAACGCCGATAACAACACCCACCAGCACCAGGATTGCAATCAAAATGACGCCTGCATTGCCCGGATGATTTTTAGGAAATCCTTTATTCCTCATGTAAAACTCCAAAAAGCAATTTTTAATTTCTGTTTTGCTGAACGATATTAAATTTATCTTTAATCAAAGACTGGATTTTCGATATATGGCTTTGATTTTTTTATTACCTTGTCCTCCGGTGACGACATATGGTTTGGATCTTTACTCTTTAATTCGAATTCAACATCTATCTTAAAATAAATACACTCAGGATGTACAAATCGAATAAGAGATACGGTGCTGATGCCGCCATCCATTGAAAATTTTTTCTCAATTTCGCCTCTTGTCATCCCAGTCTTAATACTTTCAAAATCCGCCAGGCACTTGGATACCCATGTGGTACATTTTTCATTTGGTGTTCTTTGTGCAAATTCCTGGGCAAAACAAAAAGAAATGCCTAAACATATAAATGATATCAGAAAAATTTTTAGTAAATTTAAATTTTTCATAAATCCTCCATAAAAGAATATCACTCTAATTCACGAATTTGAATATTTCTAAAATAAACTTTGTCACCATGATATTGTAAGAGAATATGTCCCTCTTTGGCCAGGCCAAAATCAGGGATGTCCTTGTATTTACTTCCTGCCACCAGTTTTCTAAATGCCGGGTCATCGCGTTTATATTCGACTATTTTTTTGCCGTTTAG
>CAYSKP010000088.1:0-5940 GCA_964431645.1 uncultured Pirellulales bacterium | reverse complement strand
AGATGCTGTATCATCTTTCTGACATACACCGTAAGCATCTGTTGATATTGTCACGTTGAGACTTCCGTCGGAAGTCCAAAGGCTGTTTACGCCGCCGCTGAACTTCGAAGCAGGAATATTCACATCCAGCCAATTGCTTGGATAATAAACCGTAATGTTCGAAATCGGACCATCCATTTCAAAACTTCCATTTCTAATCAAACTTACTTCTGCCGCCTGCCCTGTTAAAGCTGATAACAGCAGACAAGCCAGCCAAATAATAAAACCTCTTTTCATCGCCTCTCCTGAGATAATTATTTAATTACTAAAATTACAAATATCGTCTTTTGTTCCGTATTCACCATCAAAACCTGCAGAAATCAGGATATAGGAATCAGCCCGATAAGGCCTGTCCCCGGAATCAATCTTTTTATCACGAATCATATCATAAAAGTATTTGGGATAAATTCCTGCAAGTGCCTCACCATCGGAAGTAGTACCCCCTGAAGCAAGCCGATGAGCTGGACCTGTATCCCATGGCATTCCCATATCAATGAGGTTTTGATTATCATCAAAATTGTATATATATTTATTGTTAGTCCGAGCATCTGTTATCATAGTTCCAGGAGCTGCATTACTATCAGGATATAACATTTTTGTTGTATCAGCCCTGTAATAAAGAATGGGCATACCCATTTTTTTGCCGGTTTTTTTATTAGTGGCGCGATTATAAGAATCACATAATATGTAAGATGATGAAATAAATTTGGCGTCAGTAGTTATTTTTGTAGCATCATAAATGTCACCTATCTGGTATGCGTTTGCGTTTTCCAAGTCTAAATACATCTTTCTGGATTTTAGGTTAGCAGCATAATCTATAGCAGTAGGAGTATCCTTAGGAGGATATAAATTTGTGGTTCCATCTGTGCCGTCGCGGCGAAATTTCGAATTCGGATTGAAGCCCTTTAGGTCCTGGCCGACCATTGCCTCAGCAAGTTTCATTGCACCGCAGTACTCCAATCCGGGAGCCGCGGATCCATCATAACGGCCGGATTCAGGATAACCTTCGAATTCGGCGTGAAACAAATCCAGTGCCACACCGATACTATGGAATTGGGCGCGCTGTTTGACATCCATGGCATACCGCCTGACGCGATTAAGCGCAGGAGTAAGCAGGCCGATGAGGATGATAATTATGCTCATTACCGTGAGCAGCTCGATAATAGTAAACCCTTCTTCGCTTACGCTTCGAAGGGCAGGCCCGCCTTTTCGGTCCTGAAGGTTCCATTTGTTTTTCATTTTGGTTTCTCCTTATATATCATTGCAATTTTGGTTTATCCGCCGACATTGAGCGTTGAAATAATCTTAATCATGGGCAGGAACACCGACAGCACGATGACAAGCACGATACCGCCGAGGCCGAGAATCATTATAGGCTCAAGCAAGTGCATCATCGATGCGACAAGGACATCGACCTGCTCGTCGTAATTATCCGCGATTTTCAAAAGCATTTTATCCAAGTCTCCCGTTTCTTCGCCGACGGCCACCATGTTCGAGACAATCAGGTCGACCGTTTTGGACTGCTTCAAAGGCATAGCGAACGTATCACCCTGCCGGATTGAATTTTGAACGTTAAGAAGCATCTTTGAAAAGACTTCGTTGCCGGCGGTTTCGCTTGTAACGTTAATGGCATCAAGGATGGGGACGCCTGCGCCGATGAGTGTGCCGAGCGTTCGGGTCCAGCGGGTGATAGCGACTTTTCTGGACAACTGGCCCAGAATAGGCATTCTGATTCGAATGGCATCGAGGATGTATCTTCCGACTTTGACCCGCCTGACAAGACGAGTGATGAAAACGAACCCAAAAGGTATGCCGATAATAACAGCCCAGCCGAAATCGTTGGCTATCCACCGCGAAATATTAAGCACGGCCTGTGTTATCGCCGGCAGGCCCTGGCCTTCGAGCATTTCTTTGAGCACGGTTTCAAATTTAGGTATGACAAATATCATTAACATGATAAGCATTGTCAAGGCGGCGCAAAGAACGACTATGGGGTAAATCATCGCGCCCTTGACGCGGGCTTTCAGCTTCTGGGATTTTTCCATGAAATCGGCGACACGGGACAAAATCAAATCGAGCACGCCGCCCGTTTCACCGGCAGCGACCATACCGACCATCAGGCGGTCGAAAGCCCGAGGGAAACGGCTCATGGCCTCGGATAAAGTTGCGCCTCCTTCGATATCATCTGCAACATATCCGATTATACGTTTGAATGTCCCTGCCTTTTGCTGCTCTTCGAGAATTCTAAGTGACCTCAAAATAGGCAGGCCCGCGTCCTGTAGAGTCGATAGCTGCCGCGCGAATTGAGTGATAAACTTGATTTTTACCTTGCCGCCTGCACCGCGCCTTTTCTTTGGTTTGGCAATGGCACCGGCTGCGGCGGCGCCCTTCTTGCCGGCTGAAGCGGCCAGCACCTTTGTGGGGAAATATCCCATGTTGCGTATCTTGCTGACGGCCTCTTTCTGGCTTAAGGCCTCGACTTCATTTTTTATCGCTACTCCCTGCGAATCCAAAGCTTCATATTTAAACAGCGGCATATGGACCTCCTGTTAATTTAATTTTTATTCAGCTTCCGCTATAGTTTCCTTAACGACCTCGTCAATTGTCGTGAGGCCGTCATAAATAGCCGATAAACCGGCGTCACGAAGCAGCTTCATACCGCTTTTCTGGGCGGCCGTTCTCAAAACGTTGGTCGACGCGTGATTCATAATCAGCTCACGAACTTCATCATTGAATGTCATTATTTCAAAAAGACCTGTTCTTCCCCTGTACCCTGTATTATTGCACCTGGGGCAGCCGGCACCATAAAAGAATTTTTTGCCTTTAATATCCTCAGGGGACAAGCCAAGCTCCATTAGCTGGCTTTCAGTTGGTTGAAATGCCATCTTGCAATGCTCGCATATTTTTCTTACTAATCGCTGTGCGACGATTCCTTCGATCGTCGCGGTGAGAAGGAATGGCTCAATGCCAAGGTCCAAAAGTCTTGCTATCGAGCTTGGAGCATCATTTGTGTGCAATGTTGTAAATACGATGTGACCGGTAAGCGACGCCTGCGCGGCAATTTCCGCCGTTTCAAGGTCACGAATTTCACCGACCATCACGACATCGGGGTCCTGACGCAAGATTGATCTTAGACATTTCGCGAATGTAACGCCGATATCGGGCTTCATCTGGACCTGAACGATTCCATCAATATCATATTCAATGGGGTCTTCTGTGGTAATTACTTTTGTTTCAATATCGTTAAGCTCATTTAACGCGGCATAAAGGGTTGTTGTTTTACCGCAGCCGGTCGGGCCGGTAACGATGATAATTCCGTTTGGCTTATGAATAAGCTGATGAACAACATCCAACTCCTGAGTTCTTATCCCAAGTTTTGCAAGGTCTAACTGCATTTGGCTTCTGTCAAGAATACGAAGCACAACGCTTTCACCATACATTGTGGGTAAAACACTGACACGCAGGTCAACCGGATTTCCCTGCACTGTAAGAGAAATACGGCCGTCCTGCGGGAGACGCCTTTCCGCAATATCAAGATTTGCCATAACTTTTATTCTTGAGCTAAGTGCGGCCGCGATATGCTTTGGGGGAGGAACCATTTCATAAAGGACACCATCGATACGATAGCGCATCTTGTATTCATTTTCAAATGGTTCGAAGTGTATATCCGAGGCCTTGTCCCTTATCGCCTGCATAAGGACAAGGTTGAGAAGTTTTTTAACGGGATTTGATTCGGAAAGCTCTTTTAACTCATCGAGGTCTATACTTTGGTTTCGCCCCTCAAATTCGGCAAGGAAACCATCTTCCTGGATCTCGCTGATAAGCTCATTGATTCCCTGACCTTCATCTTTTTGCTGATAATTTTTTGCAATCGAGTCTTCAAGGGCCTGGGTATCTACGATTTTGGCCGTCACCTTCATTCCAAGCAGTGTGCTGAGGTCATCTGTTGCCCTGAAACTATCTGCCTTGTCAACGGCAACCACCAATTCATTTGTATCTTCTTTAAATTCGATTGGCAAAACTTTATAAGTTTTAGCCATCTGAGGGGCAAGCTTTTTTATCGCTTCAGGTGATATTTTTATATCCCCAAGATTGACATATTCCATACCTCTTTGTGCTGCCAAGGCAATATGCAATTGCTTTTCATTAACCAGGCCAAGTTCTACAAAGATTTCACCAATATTGATAGTTTTGTGGTCTTTTTGCTGTCTTTGTTTTTGAATTTCTAAACAATGGTGGACTTTTTCGCGTGTCAGCAATCCCATCTTCATGAGGACTCTTCCGATAGGTCTGCCTCTTAACTGTTCTATTGGCGGCATTTTATCCATAACCTTATCCTTTATTTGCCTTGCCTATGATTTACATTATATTCTCATAATACGTGATATGTCAAGTATTTAGCATTTAGACATATGGTATATGAGACTGCATATTATAAACTCAACGTAAATAACGTCCTACCTTTAAGCTGGTCAACCTCCGAAGCTTTATAATTTATCAGGCAAATATTAGCTATATTAACATAAAGCCAAAAATAAGTTATGTCCTGAGAACCGGCCCAAAATCTTCCTCTTCTTCATGGGGTCTTTCATGAGGTTTGAGTGTCTTTAATCTGCCCATAGCCTTATCGTGTAAAGCACCAGGAGACCTGGCTTTATCGAGCATTTCGGACATTGTTATTTTACCGGCCTCATATAATTGCCAAAGGTGGTCATCCAGCAATTGCATACCAAGTTTTCTTCCTGTCTGAATGCTTGAGTCGATACGATAAGTCTTATTTTCACGTATAAGGTTTGCAATAGCAGGTGTAACAACCATGAATTCGTAGGCCGCAACTCGTCCTTTGCCTGTTGACAAGGGGCAAAGTGCCTGACTAAGAACGGCTATTAAATTACTGCTCAACTGAATTCGAATCTGCTCCTGCTGGTCTACAGGGAACACGTCGATAATACGGTTTACGGTGCCGGATGCACTTGTTGTGTGCAGGGTGCTGAAAACCAAGTGTCCCGTTTCCGCAGCACGAATCGCCGCTTCGATTGTTTCGAGGTCTCGCAATTCACCGACCAAAATTACGTCAGGGTCTTGTCTAAGCACACGACGAAGCGCTTCGGAAAAGCTGGGGACATCAATTCCTACTTCACGCTGGTTAATAATAGATTTTTTATGGTTATGATAATATTCAATTGGCTCTTCAATTGTAACTATATGACGGTCAATATTTTCGTTAATGTAATTGACCATTGTAGCTAAAGTAGTTGTTTTACCGCTTCCAGTCGGACCGGTTACTACGAATAATCCTCTTGGCCTTCGGCAAAGAGCTGCGCAAATTTTGGGTAATCCGATTTCATCAAAACTTAAAATTTTATATGGAATGAGACGCAAAACCATTGCGACATTGCTTTTTTGCTTGAAAACAGATACACGGAAACGGCACTGCTCGCCATAAGCAAAACCGAAGTCTGTTCCGCCTTCTTCCTGGAATTCCTGCTGATTTCTCTCGGGTGTGATGCTTTTCATCAGGGCAAAGGTGTCATCGGGTTCAAGGACTTTTGTTTCGAGTGAACGCAGGCGCCCATCAATTCTCAAAACAGGCGGCCTGCCAACGGTGATGTGAATATCTGAGCCGCCCATGGTTACGCAGGCCTGAAGCAATCTATCAATATTTACTGTTGCCATTTAAATGATTCCTGAAAAAACTATTAAGTCACGACACCTTCCATCTGTGCAATAGCTGCAACTTCCGCTGGTGTTGTTACACCCTTGAAGATTTTAAGTTTGCCGTCTTCCATAAGCGTTCTCATGCCGCTGGCAATGCAGGCTTTGCGAAGCTCGCTTGTCGGAGCTTTTGTAAAGGCCAGTTCCCTTACTTCGTTATTAAGTTCAACCATCTCAAATATACCT
>CAYSKP010000087.1:0-1814 GCA_964431645.1 uncultured Pirellulales bacterium | reverse complement strand
GCCCCGTGCATATCGTGCGTTGAAAATATTACGGTTTTGCCTTTGGCTTTCATCTCCAGGATAATTGCCTTGAGTAAATCAAGGTTCAGCGGGTCAAGCCCCGAAAACGGCTCATCGAGAATCAATAATTGCGGCTCATTTATTATCGTCGCAGCGAATTGCAGCTTCTGGTGCATCCCTCTTGAAAGGTCCTCAACCTTTTTATTGGCCTTCTCCGTTAATTCAATTTTATTTAGCCATGCCGGCACAGCTTCTTTCAATTGGCTCGAATTCAAACCCTTCAATGCCCCAAAATACGCGAGTATACCGCGAACTGTCATCTTGCGATAAAGGCCTCGTTCCTCCGGCATATAACCGATTTGGTTCTTGGTTCGTTCCGTTAAACTGCTGCCCAGCACATTTATACTGCCCGCGTCCGGCCGGATGATATTCATAATCATCCGCAGTGTCGTGGTCTTACCCGCGCCATTTGGCCCCAAAAAGCCGTAGATACTCCCCGCCGGAATCGCCGCCGTCAGATTATCCACCGCCCGAAGCGGCCCAAACATCTTACAAATACCATTTAGTTCCAATGCATTCATATTGTCATTGTGTCGCCGGCATCTTGCCCGCGGCCCTCGTCATTGCGAGGAGTCCCTTAAGGACGACGAAGCAATCTTGTCTTATGCAATAATCCCACATCTTGAAGTCATTTAATACGTTTAGTTATGAAAATTGCTCCGATTATATTCTGTGATGATGAATGTTCAACAAAGAAAAAAGGCCGCGAAAATCCTTTCTCACGGCCCGTATCCTTTTATGCTGCTATTCACTTATAGTTTGAAACTATATTCCCTTGTTTAGCTTTTCATAACATTTTGAACAGACAACATGGCCATCGCTTACATACGCCTTTTCAAGTTTGCCTATTTCGTACCCACAGTTTTCACACTTTACGATTGTCGTACTAACCTTTTCTACTGCGTTGATTGCAGTTTCTTTAGCTGCTGATCTAAAATTGAAATGTACGTCTTTTGGATGCAATTCGTCTGCTGATCCCGTCATAAAATCTATTGGTATTGAAAAAATGCCCCAATCAATTAAAGGATCAAGAAATATCCAACAGTTAAGTTTTTTAACAAGTTTTTGTGTCTGAGGTTCATACCCTGGATATTCGGCAACTAATGTATGTGTCTCTTTTCTAACCAAAGTGAAAGTGCCGGGGGTAGTAATCGTTGTCCCGTCATCGGCTCTAACTTTTGCTCCAGGCGGATCGGAGGACACAGGAATTCTTTGTGTACTTCCAGACATAATTGCACAGCATCCTGTCGCCACAAAACACATCGCTCCACATAGCATTATTAACACTGATCTTTTGAACATACTTCCATTCTCCTTCCTCGCCGCTTTTAGGGCAAAACATAATTGATTAAAAATAAAAGGATATTTCTTTCCTCGAAACATTTTCTTCTCAAAAGCATAAACTGCTCTTCACCAGCTTTTTGCGATTAATTTCCTCATCCTGACTTTGCTGCTAATCAATGTTTAACTAGGACATTATTAACTTAACTGCAAAATTCTAATTGTCAAGTAAATAAATTTTTGTTTAAGGCCGCCAAATTTTTATTTTGTATCACTCCCAAACTTTTGTATAATCATCCCAGATACGGAAATTTTACCACGTAAACTATGGATAGTTTTAGGAGGTTATGTGATGGCATTCGGAATTGGTGACAGAAAAATAGAGGTCCGCAAAAGCACCGGCACAAGAATTGTTGAACTTGGCGGCACAGACCAAACCACAGGAGAAGAGACGATGGAAAAAAAGACAAGGG
>CAYSKP010000086.1:0-14499 GCA_964431645.1 uncultured Pirellulales bacterium | reverse complement strand
AGGGTAGACACGATTTGCTCGATGCCGTTATTGCCGAAGCAGTTTGGCCGAGAAAGCCAAGGAATAATCGTATCAATTACGGCCAGGATATCGAGAATGCGTTGAAACAAATAGAACCTGTTGTCCGTTCACAATGCTCTGCTCTTTTGGCTAAATATAACACGCGATGGCTCGCCCTGAAACTGCTTGAAAATGATAACGATATACTTTCCAGGATAAACAGCAGCCCCTTGCTTGATATAGTTAATGAAACCACGTCAAGACTTAAAACAGTTTTTAAAGATGACCCTGAAACTGTGATTGCCGACATGCGATATGGTTTTATATCCGGCGCCTGTCAGGAGACCGTAAAAGACACAATTGAGCTTCGCCATACAACAAGCGATATGGCCGATAGCGTCCTCATTCATCCGCTATTCGGGCTGCCTGTGTTTTTGCTGCTGATGTATCTGGTTTTTGATTTAACATTTACAATTGCGGCATATCCGATGGGCTGGCTCGAACAGTTCTTTAACTGGCTTTCGGTCTCAGCTGCTTCTATTTGGCCGCTTGAGACAGGCAATTGGCTTCGTTCGCTAATCATAGAAGGTGTGATTCCCGGCGTGGGCGGCGTTCTCGTTTTTTTGCCTAACATTCTTCTCCTCTTTTTGGCGATAGCGCTTCTTGAAGATTCCGGCTATATGGCCAGAGCTGCCTTTATTATGGATAGGCTGATGCATAAAATAGGCCTGCACGGCAAAAGTTTTATTCCTATGCTCATTGGATTCGGCTGCTCGGTCCCGGCCATTATGGCAACCCGTATCCTTGAAAATAAACGAAGCCGGCTCACGACGATTATGATTTTGCCTCTTATGAGCTGCGGGGCGCGACTTACTATTTACGGACTGCTTATCCCCGCATTTTTCCCCCAAAATTGGCGAGGCCCCGTCCTTTGGCTTATTTATCTAATCGGCATCGTACTGGCTGTTATCGCTGCAAAAATTTTTCGTCTCACTATTTTCCGCGGCGACACCGCGGATTTTGTAATGGAACTGCCGCCTTATCGTGTCCCAAGCTTTAAATCCCTGTTTGCCCATAGCTGGCTGCGAGGCTGGCTATATCTTAAGAAGGCAGGCACAGTTATTCTGGCCTTTTCAATTATTCTCTGGGCCGCCATGAATTATCCCAAATTAAATGAGCAGTCTGTTGCGGGTCTGTCCCCCGATGACGTTCGCCACGCGCAGCTTGCCAATTCAATTATTGGCAGAGTTGGACGAATAATTGAACCCGTTATTAAACCTTTGGGATTTGACTGGAAAATCGGCACTGCGTTAATCGGCGCAACTGCCGCCAAAGAATTATTTGTCTCTCAATTAGGAATTATCTATGCCGTTTCTTCGCACGATAATGGTTCTGCCGGCACCCTTGGTCAGCATTTACAGGCAGACTACTCATCACTTGCCGGGTTTTGCATAATGCTTTTTTGCCTGATTAGCTCCCCATGTATCGCGACTTTTGCAGTTACACGCTCAGAGACAAATTCCTGGTTTTGGCCTGCATTTCAGTTTATTTATTTAACTTTATTGGCCTATATTATTACACTGATTGTATATCAAACGGGCTCGTTGATTACAGCCTTATAACCTTCAATATTGAAAATAGCAGCCATCGAACTGGAGCCACTCATTTGCAAGAACCGCAAAATCACCAAAATCGATAATCCCGTTTGGTGCTAAAAGTGAATCAATAGACAACGAATTGGATAGCCACTGTGATGCAAGAATTGATAAATCATTATTATTCACAACATAATCGATTGGTGGAGGCAGGTCAGCGGTCATTATGGGGTGCAGTTCAAATGCAAAACCATAATTGGCCGTCTCGTTAGACGCAGAATTGTTCGCTATCACAATTGTATAATCGCCCGGTTCCAATACAGGTAAATCGCACTTGATAAGATTATCGCTTGAGTCGTATCCGAACATTGCCTTGTTAAAAATCGGCTCCGGCTGATATGGTGAGTAAACCGTCATGTCCAAATTCGCCAGATAACCCGTAAGCTCATCGAGCTGAACTATGTCGTCTCCTCTGGGCGGAAATCCGCTTTTTTTGTCTACCCATTCTATTCGTCTGTGCCAGGAAATCGTTGCAATCAGCCGGCATCTTTTCGTGACATGAATTGTATATGTATTAGACTGTGTTTGTGCAAGTTGATTGTATCCCCAGCCATCATCCTGCATTATTGTTGTCCCTGGTTCGACCTCATCTGTATTTAAGGTTTGATATGCCCGAAGGCAGTCCAGTCTTCCATAGCCCCGGTCGGCCTGCCACGTATTGTTCGGGTCGGCAGGGTTTGTGCTTGTCCCTGCTTTATCATTAACATTCGGCATAGCTGAATTAACAAGAACCGCTTTTATTACAAGGTCGTAATTATCATTTGCTTCGATTGTTGTATCTGCAAGCTGAAGCATTAATGCCGCTGCACCTGCTAATTGAGGCACAGAGTAGCTTGTCTGTCCGCTGGTGCTTCCCACAGTTGTCCAGGCTGTGTCACTGCTTGATGTCGGCACCGTCTGCTGTTCCGCCGGAGCGGTTATGTCCGGCTTTCGCCTGCCGTCTGATGTCGGCCCCGAGCCGCTGACTAATCCAACCCTGCGGTAATCATAGGAATTACTCGGATTTGTAAGCCGAAGTCCCCCTGTGGTTATGCCGTTATATGCATCTCCAAAAATTGCGACATAGGTGTATTCATTTCCGGCTGGATTTGCAAACACTACTCCATACTGATAGGCATAATAATCATAAAGCCGGCTCCATGGGTTATCGCCATTTGGGTCTATTCCCAGCAGCTCAAATCCTGTTACAATAATCCGGCAATTATGATTTGTAATGAGCTCATCCAAGGCATTAACCATCCAATCGCTTGAAATTCCTCCGGTGTCATTAGATACCCTTGCGCAATAAATATCTGCCCCCGGTGCAATCCCAATTTCACTGGGATAAGCAGCACCTCCTCTGCTGGAAATTATCCCTGCTAACTGTGTATCATGAGCTATAATATAAATCCCGTCTCCTGAGAAATCATAATTAAAGGCATGACTGATGCCATTGGAATCTTTGAATGCTTCGTGTGTAGTCCTGACATTCCCTCCTAACATCAGACCGATATTGACGCCTTGTCCCGTATCACCCACCTGGTGAACTGCTATGGAATTTGAACCCCCAGGTCCCGTGGATTCTGCCAGACCATAAACTTTCGGCGTCAGCACGAAAAATGCTGAGACGATAATACCCCATTTCGCCATTATTCGGGCGTATTTATACACACCATCCTCCATAACTTAAAATAACATCCTGTATTATAACTTAAAACTGGTCTGAAATTCAAGGAAAATCAATTCGGCAGGTCTTTTAAAAGGACGAAATTTAAAAAATTATCGTCGCAGCCACTCAATAAATTTTCCCAATCCCTCGTTTATCGCGGTATGCGGATTATATCTTAAATCTCTTTTTGCCTTTGTTATATCAGCGTATGTCTGCTGAACATCGCCTTGCTGCAGGGGCAATCTCTCAATTTTTGCTTTTTTGCCAAGCGCTTTTTCAAGCTCCCCGATTAAATTATTTACCGTTATTGGTTTTGATTCGCCCAAATTATAGATTTGGTAATCAGAGCATTCTTTTATAGCGCCGACTGTTCCGTCAATTATATCATCAATGTATGTAAAATCGCGCATCATACTGCCATCGCCGTAAACAGGTATGGATTTGCCTTGCTCTATCAGTCTGGCAAACTTGTGAATTGCTAAATCAGGTCTTTGCCTTGGACCATAAACTGTGAAATAACGCAGGCAGGTAATCGAAATACCTGTAAGGTGATGATAGGTATGGCAAATCAGCTCGCCTGCCTTCTTTGTCGCCGCGTATGGTGAAATCGGAAAATCAACATTGTCATTTTCCGAAAATGGCACTTTTTTATTGTTTCCGTAAACGCTTGAGCTCGATGCAAAGATAAATTTCTTTATTCCATTTTTCTTTGCGGCCTCCAGCAATGTGATTGTCCCGTTTATATTTACATCTGCATAGATTCCCGGCTGCTCGATCGAAGGTCTTACTCCGGCCTTTGCCGCAAGATGGACAATCACTTCTGCTCCTTTGGCGGCATTATTCATACTCGCCCCGTCGCGAATGTCCGCCTCAACTAAGCTGAATTGTTTATTAACCAGACAATCTTTTAGATTATCGCGCTTGATTTGAGGGTCATAAAAATTATCGAAATTATCAACTCCTGCAACCGTCCAGCCGTCTTTGAGCAGACGTTGACATAGATGTGACCCGATAAACCCCGCTGCACCTGTAACTATTACCTTCATATAATCCTCGTAGCACGGCCATCCTGGCCGTGATATCACAAAAATAATCTAAGCGGCATAAACAATAATGAACCCGACTGCAAGAACAATTCCGGCAATTATCCTGAAAATAAAATCACGCTGTTCAAGATACCACGTTATGATGTTTTTTGCTCTTTTAATGCCCAAAACAAAAATCAAAAGTCCGGATAAAAGGAAAATCAAGCCAAATATTAATATTACCCATTTTATACCGCAATGCCTTGAGCCCATTACAAATACAATTGCCAGGGCAAACCTCACTAATCCCGCAAGATAAAGTCTGCTTCCCTTCGAAAAAAAACGCATAGATGTCCTGAGTATCTGGGGCCAGATTAGATAAGCAAGTCCGATACATACTATTGCCGTCCCTATAACCCTTATCAGAGTTTGCATATGCATTTTATTTTACCGCGGGCCTGCCGACACTGTGATATTCTATTCCTGCTTTTTTAACGACATCGAGGTCGTAAAGATTTCTTCCGTCGAAAACAACAGGCTTTTTGAGCTTTTTGACTATCGTTTCAAAATCTGGATTTCGAAACTCCTGCCATTCAGTAAGGATAATTAGACCATCGGCATTATCCAGCACATCATAGCCATCATCCATTATTTCTATTTTTTCGCCGAGCAGCGCCTTGGCCGTTTCTGATGCCTCAGGGTCGTATGCCTGGATTTTAATGCCGCACTCCAGAAGTTTATTAATACAGCTTACCGCAGGCGATTCGCGGACATCATCGGTCTTTGCCTTAAAGGCTAATCCCCATACCGCAAGTATAATATCCTTGCCTTTGCCTTTAAAGTAGTCGCATATTCTGCCTGCAAATCTCTCCTGCGAAATTTTGTTTGCCTCCTGTGCCGCCATTGCCATTTTCATTTCATATTTTTGCTGGTTACCTGTATATATCAGGGCGCGTATATCCTTTGGAAAACAACTTCCGCCGTAACCGATACCGGGAAATAAAAATGCCCTGCCAATTCGTGAGTCGCTTCCTATCCCCATCCTTACGGACTCAACATCTGCCCCCATCTTCTCGCACAAACCCGCTATCTCGTTCATAAACGATATTCTAGTCGCAAGCATCACATTTGCCGCGTATTTGGTCATCTCCGCTGAAGTCGAATCCATAAATATAATGCGGTTTCCTTTTCGCATAAACGAGTTGTAAAGCTGCTTCATTATCTGCCGCACCGAATCTTTTGGGGTTCCGATTATTATCCTGTCAGGGCTCATGAAATCCTCAACAGCCGAGCCTTCCTTTAAAAATTCGGGATTGCTCACGTAATCGAACGGCTTGCTTGTATTGGCACTCATAACCTCTGCGACTTTTTTATGTGTCCCCACAGGCACCGTGCTCTTTGTCACCACTATCCTGTAATCAGGCATAAGCTTTGCGATATCGGCCGCCACAGACAATACCGACGATATATCGGCCGAGCCATCCGGTGAAGATGGTGTCCCTACGGCAAGAAATATAATTGATGAATTATCTACACCTCTTTTGAGGTCGGTCGTAAATTCCAATCTTTTGACCTTTTCATTTCGCTGCACTATCTCGCCTAATCCCGGCTCATATATAGGTATGATACCTTTTTTAAGTCCCTCTATTTTCTTTTCATCATTATCAACGCAGATTACATGATTGCCTGCCTCAGCCAGGCATCCCGCCGTGACAAGACCAACATATCCTATTCCTACAACGCATACCTTCATTAACTTAAACTCCCTTTTAATCTTCTACTGTTTCGTCAATCGCTTCTATCATGTCATTATCTATCTCTACGCTTGCCGCCTGCCCCAGCATATCTATTTGAAGCACAAGCCTCGTGTCATTCTTGGTCTTCACGACTATGCCTGAAAGCCCCGCAAGCGCGCCGCCTATGACCTTGCATCTTTGGCCGACCTTGATGTAATCGTGATGTGACAAATTTGCACCGCTTAATATCGCCCGTTCTATCTGCGATAATTCGTCAACCAGCCTTTGCTGGTCACGGACATCTATCAAATTCGCCACGCGGTTTGTCTTAAGTGTTTCTACCCGCTGCCTTTCATCTCCGCAAAAAAACAGATAACCCCCGAATATCGGCAGTAGCGATTTTATTGTCCTGCCTCGAATCTTTCTTACCTTCCAGCTCATTGGTAAAAAATAGCTGATTCCTTTTACTGCCAAATCGTCCGCGAGTGCCTTTTCATTGCGGCTTTTAGTGTGCGCAACCCACCATTGTCCCGAAAAATCTCTGAGTAGCCGGCCTTGCGGCCAAATCATCGGCGGATTTTCGCTTGGTTTGAGCAACTTTCGATTCTCCCTAATTAATTATAAAATTCAAGAACAGTTTTACCGGCGTGCTCAATCTGTTGAGGTGTCAATTCCTGGAATATCGGCAATGATAAAACATTTTCCGTAAGACGCTCAGCGGCCGGAAAGTCACCTTTTTTATAGCCCAGGTCATTAAAGCAATCCTGAATATGCAGCGGCTGCGGATAAAATATGCCGCATCCTATTCCCTGCTTTGTCAAATGCGCCTGGAGCTGGTCTCGATTAGGAGCGTTTATCGAGTATTGATTGTAAATGCTTGTATTGTTTTTCTCAATCTTCTGCGGCTTAATTTTTGTCCCCGCGAATATCTTATTATATATTGCCGCGTTATCTCTCCTCTTTTTATTCCATTCATCGAGATATTTCAATTTTACACTCAGGACCGCCCCCTGGATATTATCCATCCTGAAATTGCCGCCTATCATTCGATAATAATATCTGGGATTTTCCCCGTGCACCCTCATTAATTTAATTTTTTCTGCCAGTTTATCATCATTTGTTACAATCATCCCCGCGTCACCGAATGCGCCGATATTTTTCGTGGGATAAAATGAATAGCAGCCTAAATCTGCCGCTGTCCCTGCCTGTTTACCATCCTGTGTCGCCCCCATTGCCTGAGCTGCGTCTTCGATGACTAATAAATTGTGCTTTCGTGCGATATCCATAATCGGCTGCATTTGTGCCATTTGGCCAAAGATATGAACTGGAATAATCGCCTTTGTCTTTGTTGTGATTTTTGCTTCTATTTTTTTAGGGTCGATGTTGAATGTGTCCGGATCGATATCCGCAAAAACAGGCTTTGCACCGACACGCGACACGGTTCCTGCCGTTGCGAAAAAAGTAAATGGTGTCGTGATTACCTCGTCGCCTGGTCCAATTCCTGCGGCCATTAAACTAAGCAGCAGGGCATCTGTTCCGCTTGATACCCCGATCGCGTATTTACATCCGCAATATCTGGCCGCTTCTTTTTCGAACCGTTCTACCGCAGGGCCCAGGCAAAGTATCTGGCTGCTGCATACATCTTCAACTGCCTTCATCAGTTCAGCCTTATACTTTACGAACTGCGCCTTTAAATCCATCATACCAACTTGCATTATTTCACCTTCCCTGTCATATCGTTGCTGTCAGATATTCCGTTTCCGCGGAAAAATGCATAACCCCGCTGTAACTGGCGGGAATCAATATCGTATCGCCTGACCTGAATTCAACTGTAATCCCGTTTCCATTAATACTGCCGAACCCGTTCATAATTATAATCGTCTTCATCTTGCCTGCTGATAAAAGCACCTCGCAGCTTCTCGCCTGATGTCCCTTATCAACCTTGAAATATTCACTATCCACGAGCCTGCCCACAGATGTCACAGAAAGATTATCTGTAGATGAATCATAATGTATGCTTTCCAGAGCCTCTTCAATATGAAGCTGCCTTGGCTTGCCTTTATCATCGACCCTGTTCCAGTCAAACACCCGGTAAGTCGTATCCGATGGTGTCTGGATTTCCGCAATGAGCAGTCCCGCCCCGATTGCATGCGGCGTTCCGGCAGGCAGAAAATGGCATTCACCAACCTTCACCGGCAACTTGATTAACAGCCGTTCGACTGTTCCATCTTTTATTGCCTTGGCAAATTTTTCTCTTGTGGTGCCTTTTTTTAGGCCTTTATAAATTACTGCCCCGGGCTTTGCCTCTATGATATACCAGCACTCCGTCTTGCAATCGCCTTTACCCATCCGCTTGCAGGTTTCGTCCTCCGGATGCACCTGCACACTCAGCACATCCTGGCAATCCAGAAATTTTATCAATAACGGAAA
This sequence comes from uncultured Pirellulales bacterium, assembly GCA_964431645.1. Lineage (GTDB taxonomy): Bacteria > Planctomycetota > Phycisphaerae > Sedimentisphaerales > Anaerobacaceae > Fen-1362. Next base: position 6,005 of record CAYSKP010000086.1, on the reverse strand, counting down.
CGGCAGCTTAAATTCTTCAGTGCCTGTAATTTCTTTTGTGTATTTGCAAATCGCCGATTCAAGTGTCTGGCCCGCCAGTTCTCCATTTATAATTTTGGATTTATCCTCCGGCAGGTCTGCCAGTTCCCAGCTTTCGCCTATTCGTTTGCCCTTGGGCATTTCTCTGCCGAAAACCTCGCGCAGCTTATCTCCACCCCATATTCTTTCCTTGTATATCGGCCTAAATTTCAAAGGATAAACCTGCATACCCCTATATTAATCAGCAAATGCGGGATTGTCCACAGTCTGGATTGCCTCCTCTACCTTAGTATCAAGATTTACTATGACTGCACTTTGGACAAAGCCCCGCAAGCTGCACCTGCTGATGCTCAATTACAAATCCGGCCGGGGGGTTTGCCGCCATTGGTAGTGATACTTCCGGCAGACAGCTCGTCTTTCCGCAATCAGTGCATGTAAAGTGCGGATGGCATTGATGCTCACTGCATTTATCCGCCAGTTCATAATATTGGCTTCGCCTCTCAATATAAGCTCTATGCACCAAACCGTATTCTGCTAAATTCTCGAGTATCCTGTATACTGTAACCCGGTTTGGGCAGTTTTTGCCAAGCAGCGTAATGATTTCATCAGCCGTCCGAGGTTTGCTTGAATTCAGCATTTCTTCTAAAATTTTTCTTCTCGGCAATGTTTTCTTCAGACTTGCCGATTCCAGCAGTTTATTAATTTTTAATTGTATATCACTTCTCATTTGCACTTTTGAAATAAAAAATAATAAATTATAAATGAATATGATGTCCCCCATTGCACAACGAACATTCCTGGCCTTCTGTCTTTACCAGCAGCATCGGAAAAATTATGTCGCTAAAGCAGCAGGGCAGCCATACCGCGATAAAAAGGACAATAAAAAATCCAATAAACATTAACCCGCTAATCTGCCCTGAAGTATTCATCATTATATGGGCTGATGATGCCCATGTGCTTATCAGGATATGAAATGCATGAGGCAGTTTGGTCCGCGGCAAAAAATATGCAATTAATATACCAAGCAGCGCTGAGGGATTTACGATTTCCCATTCTTCAATAAACCCAATGTGAAGCCCGTGTTCGTGATGTTCGTTTTCATGTGTCTGCTCATTTTCAGATGAATGGCCGTGTACTGCCGATTCTGTTGGTACAACTATTCCCATTATGTCTTCGCCTAAAAACGGCAGAATCGAGTCGCTCAGCGTTGCCGTTCCTATAGAGCCAACGTACCCGATTACGGCAATTATTAAAAAGTTTTTTGTCTTTTGATGCAGCCTGAACAGTGATGCTGTAATCATTGCGCTAAGGATAACGTGCATCGGATGAAATATATAAAATAATTTATAACTCGATTCGTAACTGATGTTTTTGAATATGAGCATCATTGCTATGCCGGTCAATGCGCCAATTAAAGTAAATGGAGAGTGTTCCTTCAATTCATGTGCAGCCTGCTTCATTCTGCTTTTAAAAGACATTAACTTAACTCCTGCATTCTTTTTGGTTTTAAGTGTCTATTTTAGCCAAATGCAACTTAGTTGCAATAACAAAATAGTTTGATAAAAATTTTCTGTAAGTCCTTTTGGCAAAAAGGCTTATAATTAATAAATATTTTAATGGTCAATTCACAAGTATTCCTTTTTATTCGTTCTTTGCTTAAGTCGAGACCTTATCAGTCCGAAAACTCTTATCGAGATGGCATTTAATTATCAGAGGGTTTTGAATGGTTTCTAATGTTGAAAAATTATTTTCAGATGCACCATTTTTAGCAGTTATGGTTATCTTTTTATCGGGTGCGCTTGCCTCTTTAAGCTCAAGCACTATTGTTCGTGTCCCTGTTGCCCTCGGTTTTATAGCCGGAGCGACTGAATCAAAGAAAAAAGCCCTGCTTGTTACATTTCTTTTTATAATCGGCCTTATTACTGCTTACACAGTTTTTGGAATGTTTTTGGGCCTGGTAGCCAAAGTGACATACACGATTGTCCAGTGTAATAAATATATATTTTATCTGCTCGGCTTTATTCTTTTTTCGGTCGGTTTATTTGTTGCCGGCTTGATTAAAATAAAACATCTCCCCGGTCTCCTTCATTTCCGTGAAAACTTCAAGCAGGTTACTATTCTGGGCGCATTTTTCTTTGGAACATTTTTTGCCCTTGTAGAAATGCTTGCCGGCCCAACCTGCGGAGGCATACTGCTCATGCTGGCCAGTCTCATTGTTACTCATAATCTTTCGCAGTATTCTGTCCTGATATTTATCAGTTTTGCCTTCGGCCAGAGTTTGCCCGTGCTCGCCGTCGCTCTTTCAGCCAGTATCGTTAAAACAGATGTTATCATGTTTCTTGCCACCAAAATCCGCGGCGTAGAAGACAACATTAATTTTCTGGCCGGCAATATGCTCATTACACTTGGTATTTATTATCTCATTATTGCGTAAATTAAATCTATGATAACTGAAGATGACAAACTTGAAACATTGCTTGCCGATCCATGGATTGCCAAAAAAAGGACCAGATGGCCCATCAGCATTGTTATTATCTTTCTTACAATTTTCGCTTTAAAGCCTGTTATTGTTGACCGTCTTATTTCCCGCGCACAGGCGTATTCATCCAACAATATGTTCATTAATGCCGAAAGAGAATGCCGAAAGGCTATCTATCTTGACCAGTATAATACAATTGCATGGAATATCCTTGGAGATGCATATAACAGTCAGGGTGATATCCCCAATGCGGTAAATACATATATAGATGCTATCAAGGCAAATCCTGCGAATAAAGTCGCTCATTTCAGGCTCGGAAAAATCTTTGCCCTGGATAAATTTTATAAGAAAGCAATTATTCATTTCGAGCTGATTAGAATACTCGGTCCCGAATCGCCCGCCGCTCTTGCCGGCGATTCCTTTTCCTATTATCAAGCTTCTCTTGAAATGCTTCTTCTCTGCTATGAAAAATTAGGCAAGACGGACCGTATGAATGAGATAGTCAGAGAACTTGCCGTATTGCAAAATCGTTTGAAAAATGACCAGATGCTCAAAACGGATGCGGCAAAATAAGCATTTCCCTCGGTCTCCTGTAAACTAAAAACCATTGAACGTTTGCTCAACTCAGAGTAGAGTATTTGCCGAAAAACCTATTTATTTCATTCTAAATACGGCTGCAAGCGAATTTATGAAAGTTTTAAGAACTGTATCTGAAATTGCTCAACTGCCTGATGGCTGTGTCCTGACTATCGGAAACTTCGATGGTGTTCATATAGGCCATCAGCAGAATCTCAAAGTTGCACGTGATATCGCGACACTTGAAAGGGCCTGTCTTGCGATTATGACCTTTGAGCCGCACCCTGTGGCGATTCTCCATCCTGAAAAAGTCCCGGGCATTCTTACTCCATTACCTTTTAAAATCCATCTCCTCGAAAACTGCGGTGTAGATTATCTTATAATTCTCAGAGACACCGCAAGCCTCCTTAAAGTTCCCCCGGTGGAATTCGTGGACAAATTCCTGCTCAAAGATGTCCGTCCTAAGGCCCTTGTCGAAGGTGAAGATTTTAATTTCGGCGCTAATCGTGCAGGCAATATTGAAACTTTAAAACAGATGGCCGATCCCCAAAGATTCAGTGTCGTTGTCGTCCCGGCTAAAATGGTAAACCTTCCTACAGGGCAATCTGTTCGTGTCTCAAGCACCACTATTCGTTATATGCTCCAGAGCGGCCATGTCGCCGATGCATCGATTCTCCTCGGCAGGCAATACCGCCTAATAGGTAAAATTATTTCCGGCAGGGGCAAAGGCAAAGAACTCGGCTATCCGACTCTCAATATGGAAATTTCATCCCAGATTATTCCGCAGGAAGGTGTTTATGCCGGTTTTTCGCTCATTGGTAATGACCAGGATGATGTCTGCAGGATTGATAACCGCTTGCCCGCCGTATTCAGTATAGGTCAGGCCATAACCTTTGGCGACCAGCATTCACAATTGATCGAGACGCACATCCTCGATAGAAAACTGGAAAATATGGCAGGCAAATGGCTGGCAATGGATTTCGTTGAACGTATAAGACCTCAGCGGCGATTCGAATCTCCCGGGGTTCTCGCCTCGCAAATTGCCAAAGATTGCCTTACTTCAAAAGAAATTTTGGCAAAGCACAAGTGAATTTCAGGTGAAGATATATGTTCGATTATGAACTTGGCGTAATAATTTTGATGCTCGTCTTTAATGCGATTTTTGCCGCTTATGAAATGGGCCTTGCCTCTATTTCACGTGCAAGGATTTCTATTCTTGTCAGCGAGGGCAAAAAGGGTGCTGAAGCTGCCGCCTTTATGAAAGACCGCATGGAAGCAAGCCTTGCGGTAATCCAGCTTGGCATTACCCTCTTTGCTGCTGTTGCCGCAGCTGCAGGCGGAGTGGGGGCCCAGGCAAACGTTGCTCCGGCCCTGGCTCATGCATGGAATATCTCTATGGCTTTTGCTCAGGTCCTTTCTGTTATTTTCGTAATTGTACCCTTGACCTTTGCAACAATTATTTTCGCCGAACTTGTCCCCAAGATGTTTGCATTAAACAATAAAGAATGGATAGTCCTGAGGCTTTCTCCCTCTATAAAAATCCTTGCAAAAATTATTGACCCTCTGGTATCTATAATAGAAATTATCGTAAAAAAACTTGTAGCGGCTATAACAAGGATGCAGCCGCAGACACGTGATGCCCAGACCCCATGGCTGCATGAGCTTCGTGCCGCCGTATCTATCGCCCGGACATCAAAGCTTATGGGGGAACGCGAGGAAAAAATTGTCATTGCCGCCGCCCACCTGTCAAGTCATGTCGCCAAAGACATCATGATTCCTGTCAAAGATATCTCCACCATTTATGTCGGCAGCACCTTGTCTCAGGCACTTGTCAAGGCACATCTCGATATGCATACCCGTTTTCCTATATGTATGTCGGAAAATGATCCTCAGACAATAGAACGTTATCTTAATTTCAAGGATATTGTTTCGGCCCTTCGCGTTAATCCTGCTGACCCTACAATCAAAGGCATATCACGGCCGATAACCAAAATCAGGGAAGATTTGCCTTTGCCCAAGCTTCTCGAGATGATGATTCAGGAAAAAACGCATATCGTTATTGTAGTCTCCGCTGAAGATAAAGTTTTAGGCCTGATTACACTCGAAGATATTATCGAGGAGCTTGTAGGCGAAATCGAAGATGAATTCGACAGGCTTCCCGCGCATATCCATCCCTGTCCTTCCGGCTGGATTATGGGAGGCGGTGTCCCCATTACGACAGCTGCTTCAACCGCCGGTCTCGACTGGTCAAAAAAATATCCAACTCGTGTTCCCTCTCTTGCTGAATGGTCCAATCAGATCTTTGGCTCAACCCTGAAGGGCGGTGAAACAATTGAATCAGATGGCCTTCGTGTAATCCCCAGAAAATTCCGCCGAAAAAAACTCCAGGAAGCCATAGTTTCAAGCACATCTGCTAATCCTAAGGATTTTATTAATGAATCAAAAACATAATATCGCGATAATCGGAGCAGGCATGGTTGCCGGCATTCACCTTGAGGCCATCCGTAAAACACGAGCTGTTAATGTCCTCTGGCTTGCCGATATCGACAAAAAAGTCCTCGCCGAAAAGCAGAAAAAATATAATGTTCCAAACGTCACAGCAGATTACCGCGAAATCCTCGATGATAAAAATGTTGACGCTGTTATTGTGGCTGTTCCTCCGTATTTGCATTTCGAGGCGGCAGTTGCGGCCATGAATGCTGGCAAAAATGTCCTTATCGAAAAACCTCTTGCCGCAGACCGTTCACAAATGAATCAGCTCGTTGAAGAATCTGAAAAACATAAAAATCTTGTAATCCTCGAATGTTCTGCCAGGCATGCGAGACTTCAGCCTAAATTTAAATATATAAAAAATATGCTTGATAACGGCGATATCGGCCAGATTTATCATATCCATCATAATCATCTCATGCGAAGGACCTTTATCGAATAC
>CAYSKP010000085.1:0-1860 GCA_964431645.1 uncultured Pirellulales bacterium | reverse complement strand
GCAAACTCGAATTTTTCACTGTAATAAACCATCGCACAATCCTTACTGTCAATTGTCAATGTCCTGAAAGGGTTCAATTTGAGGGTTAATTTAGATAAATGCGCTTCGTCGAATTTATCGTCCAGTTTTTGCCAGACTTGTTTTAATAATCCGGCAAGCTCAATGTAATCTGTATGTCTTTTGGCCTTAGAATCGGATTTGATCTTCTTTATAAAGGCAGGAATCGCAAAATCCCGGACTCTTTTATCGATGTCACTGACGTTTATAATAAGTCCGGTTTGCGAATTGGCATCGCCTGATAATTCGATACCGAGCTCGAGAAAAATTGATAATCCATCACCTGCGGGTTTTGATGCAAAGGAATTAAATCCCGCCTCTTCATCAGAAACGAAGGGAGTTATCGAAAATCGAACATAACGGCATAAATTATGCATGTTTGGGAATTTATTTGGCGGCATTATGAATCAGACTCATAATTTCATTGCGGCTGCGCGGGTCTTTTCTGAATCGCCCGCGGACAGCGCTTGTCACCATAAGCGAGCCGGTCTTTTTTATCCCGCGTATAGTCATGCAGCTATGCGACGCCTCAAGGACAACCGCTACGCCCATTGCGTTTAAATTACTCATAAGGCAGTCGGCTATCTGATAGGTAAGCCGCTCCTGAGTTTGCAGCCGCCTTGCGAAACAATCCACGATGCGTGCCAGCTTGCTTACGCCGAGGATTTTGCCATTGGGCAGATAAGCAACATGCGCTGAGCCAATAAACGGCATCATATGATGTTCGCACATGCTGTAAAAAGGAATGTCGCGCAGCAAAACAATTTCATCATAGTTTTCATTAAATACGCTTTTAAGATGGATTTGCGGGTCATCGCGCATTCCTGCCAGAAGCTCACTATACATCCTTGCGACTCGGGCCGGCGTGTCTTTTAGGCCATCGCGATTAAGGTCCTCGCCTACCGCCGAAAGAATTTCCCTGACCGCTTTCTCAATCCTTGCCTCATCTACTTTGCTTTTTATTTTTGTCATAAAATCAAACCTATTTTCTTTTTGTAAGGTCCATAAGGTATGTCGTTAACAATCTGACGCCAAAGGCGCTTGCGCCTTCTGCGCCGGTTGCAGTCGGTTTTTCAAAGTTATCAACTCCGGCAATGTCGAGATGCGCCCATTTTTTATCGCCGACGAATTGCCGCAAAAATGCTGCCGCGGTACACGCGCCTCCCCATCTGCCGCCTGTGTTCTTGAGATCGGCAAACTTGCTTTTCATTTCATCGGCGTATTCATCTGAGCAGGGTAATCGCCAGACCTTCTCACCGCTGGTTTGAGCGGCCTTCTCGATATCTCTGCTTAGTTTCTCATCATTACTCATAAGGCCGGCCATAAATGTCCCTAATGCAACCATGCAGGCCCCGGTGAGTGTGGCAACATCGATAATTATCTCACAATCCTTTTCCACCGCATAATGCAGCGCATCGCAGAGAATCATCCTTCCTTCGGCATCAGTATTCAGGATCTCAACGGTCTTTTTGGAGTAAGTCGTAACAATGTCACCGGGTCGAAAACTTGAGCCGCCCGGCATATTTTCCGCAGAAGGGACAAGGGTATAGATATTTATGGGCAAATTTAATTCGGCCGCTGCCTTTATCGCCGCAAGCACTGCGATACCGCCGGACTTGTCGAATTTCATCTGGTCCATATTCTGTGAGGGCTTAATGCTTATCCCGCCGGAATCAAATGTTATCGCCTTGCCTACAAGGGCAATCGTCGGCAGTTTGCCATTCTTATTTTTGGGTGAGTATTTCACGATTATGAATCTTGGAGGGGTTTTTGAGCCGCTGCCCACCGCAAGAATTCCGCCCA
>CAYSKP010000084.1:0-11067 GCA_964431645.1 uncultured Pirellulales bacterium | reverse complement strand
AATTTCTCAAAAGCCCATCTCGAGAATTTTACAACGACATAATCGCCCCATGGCTCATATTTTTCGAGAGTCCCTTTTCGCCAATAGGGAATCTCATCAAGTGTCAGGCCGCCTGCTAATAATGATGATACAAACGCAATTGGAAATCCCGTTGCCTTAGACGCAAGGGCTGAAGAGCGTGATGTTCGCGGATTTATTTCTATTACGACAATCCTGCCTGTTTTTGGGTCATGGGCGAACTGAATATTTGTGCCGCCGATGACTTCAATGGCGTCAACGATGTCGTAGGAATATTTCTGAAGCTTCTTTTGCAGTTTTTTATCAATTGTAAGCATCGGCGCGGTGCAGTATGAATCACCTGTATGAACGCCCATCGGGTCGACGTTTTCGATGAAGCAGACAGTGATTTTTTGTCCCTTGCTGTCCCGGACAACTTCGAGCTCGAGCTCTTCCCAGCCCAGGACCGCTTCTTCCACGAGAATCTGATTTACAAGACTGGCAGAAAGTCCCCTGGCGGCGATGACTCGCAGCTCTTCAATATTGAAAACCGCGCCTCCGCCTGTGCCGCCCATTGTATATGCAGGACGGATAATGACCGGGTACCCAAGTTTTTCGGCGATTTTCTCGGCCTCTTCAATTGTGTATGCCAGTTCGCTTTTAGGCATATCAATACCAAGCTTTGTCATTGTATCTTTGAAGATGCCGCGGTCCTCTCCTCGTTCAATAGCATCGATATTAACGCCTATGACTTTGACACCAAATTTATCTAAGATTCCTTCTTTGGCCAGCGCCGAAGAAAGGTTCAATCCTGTCTGACCGCCGAGATTCGGTAAAATCGCATCCGGACGCTCTGCCTCAATGATTTTGGCAAGGGTAGGGACATTGAGCGGCTCGATATATGTAACATCGGCCATGCCGGGGTCGGTCATAATAGTAGCGGGATTAGAATTGACCAGCACGATTTTATAGCCGAGCTTGCGAAGGGCCTTGCAGGCCTGCGTGCCGGAATAATCAAATTCACAGGCCTGACCGATGATGATTGGGCCTGAACCGATAATCATAACCTTTTTGATATCCTTGCGTCTGGGCATTGGGTTTTTCTCCTAAGAATGTAAAAGTACATTTTTTCAGCAAAGCTTTGGCGAAGCCTGGAAAAGATTATAAGAAAAAGAGCCGCTTGTCAAATGAGAAGATTACAATTAAACATTCTGTAAGAAATTGCCTTCTTCTGTTACTATTATTTATGAAACCTTGCGATGCGGCCCGGGTTTTATTGGAATTTTAAGAAGGAGAAATAAAATGAGAAAGCTGGTTTTAGTATCATTAGCGTTGTTTTTACTGCCTTCCGCGTCTTCAGCGGCGCAGGCGACGGACAGATTTGAGAAGGTTACCAACAGGATGGTCAAGGCCATTAACGACGCTAACTGGCCGGGTGTACAGGCGGATTTCGGACAGGTAATGCTGGATGCTTTCCCGCTGGAGAAATTAAAACCTTTCTTTCAGGGGCTTGCGGCACAATACGGCAAAATCGAAAAATTAGATGCCGGCAGATATACCCCTCCCAATATTGTTGTTTTCCCCGCTCACTTTGAACGAGGGATCCTTGATATCAAGATGGTCCTCGATGGTCAGAATAAAATCATCGGCCTGTGGTTTCTGCCTCATACTCCGGATATACCTGCGGTAGAAAATCATCAGACGCAATTGGCAATGCCCTTTAAGGGCAAATGGCTGGTGTTTTGGGGCGGGGACACAAAAGAGCTTAATCAGCACCACGACGTTCCCAACCAGCGATTTGCTTTCGATTTCGTTATTGCGGACGATGCAGGCAGGACACACAAAGGCGAAGGTAAGACAAACGAGGATTATTTTGCATTCGGCAGAGAGATACTTGTGCCAGCCGATGGCGTTGTTATTGAGGCAATCAACGGCGTGCGCGATAATGTCCCCGGCTCAATGAACCCCTATTCAGCGGTGGGAAACGCCGTGCTCATTCAGCATAAAGATAACGAAGTGTCGGTCATGGCGCACATTAAACTCGACAGCATAAAGGTCAAGGCTGGTGATAAAGTCACCAAAGGCCAGCTAATTGGTCTTTGCGGAAATTCCGGCAACTCTTCCGAGCCGCACCTGCATTACCATTTGCAAAACACTCCTGTCATTCAGGATGGCATAGGTATAAAGTGCCTGTTTCAAAAAGTAACTATAATCAAAGACGGCCGGGAACAGACGCAAACGGAATACTCGCCGATAAAAGGAGATGTTATCATAGTGGATTAAGCCGTGATTGACGCTAATGATGGATTATGCCTATACCATCGTAGTCGTCTCCGCGAAATATGAACTGCGGGCAAAGGGAGCTGAAATTACCCAATCAAAGCCCAAATCAATTGCCTTTTCTTTCCACCAGTTGAATTTGTCGGGTGTGATGTAATTTGTGACTTCAAGGGAATCTTTGGATGGCTTTAGGTATTGGCCAATGGTCAGGCGGTCACAGCCTGCATCTAATAAATCCCTAAGAACGTCTTCAACTTCCTTATCGCTTTCGCCAAGGCCGAGCATAATCGATGATTTAGCAGGCACGTTCAATTTTTCTTTTGCGATTTTAAGAAGGTTAAGCGAGCGCTTGTAATCGCCGCCCTGTCTTGCTTTAGGATACAGCGAAGGCACAGTTTCAACATTATGCGCAAATACGAATGGCATTGCCTCACTAAGGATATTAATTGCCTCATCCTGGCACTCCCGGAAATCAGGAACAAGGATTTCAAATTTAATATTTGGGCATTGCCGACGGACTTCATTGATGCAATCCCTGAAATGTCCGGCCCCGCCATCAGGCAAATCATCTCGATTTACGCTTGTGATAACTAAATAATGCAGATTAAGTTTCTTCGCCATTTCGGCTATTCTTTTTGGTTCGGTTGTATCGACTGGCAAGGGTTTACCTTTTGTGACCGAGCAAAATTTGCAGCCTCTTGTGCAGATATTGCCGAGGATTAAAACTGTGGCGGTGCCTCTTGACCAGCACTGGCCGCGATTGGGGCAGTTGGCGCTCATACAGATGGTTTGAAGGCCGAGAGAACTCACAATATTGCTTGTTTTATCAAATTCCCCTGCCATTGGCATTGGCCGGCGCAACCAATCTGGTAATCTTTTTATTTCTGATTTCTGATTTCTGATTTCTGATTTGAAATGCTTTCGCAGCAGTTGAGATAAATGTTCTTTAATTTGTGTCATTTCGATTTTTTTGCCGGTTTCATTGAGGACGGAGGTCATTTTGATATATTCGAGGCCGCAGGGGACGATATGGTCGAAAATGCTCAAATCATTTTGGATATTTATCGCCATTCCGTGATGTGTGATTTGCCTTGAGACGCGAACACCAATAGATGCGATTTTTTTATTTTCAACCCAAAGGCCCGGGAAACCTTTTTGGCGTTCACTTTTTACTCCAAAATGCTCAAGAAGTTCTGTGCCTATTTGTTCGAGTTTGCGGATGTATTGATTTATATTTAGATGCAATTGCTGAAGGTTAAGAATCGGATAAAAGACTATTTGGCCGGGATTATGGGCGGTTACTCCGCCGCCGCGGCGGGTTTCAACGACATCAATACCCTGTGCTTTCAATTTCTCTTGCTCTGTAATCAGGTTATTTGCGGATTGCCTCGCACCTAATGTTATCACCGGCTGATGTTCGACAATCAAAATCGTATCGCCTATTTCATCTTTTTTACGCTGCTCTGCCAATTTGTGCTGCAGTTCCAGAATCTCTCTATAATCAGCCATGCCGCAATCGCGGATTTGTAAAGATTGGCTATGAATTTTGCCTTCAAGATTTTGCATTTTATTCTTTGGCAATAGATGCCTGGGCTGCGTGAAACATTCTTACTGCGCCGGTATAAAGTTGTAAAACAAGGCCTTTTTGAGGGTCGATGCCGATGCAGTTACCGCAATATCTTTTCTTATTGTAGATAAGCGACACTCTTTGGCCAAGCTGAGTGCTTAATTTTTGCCAGTCTTCGATAATGTCAGGACTATTATTTTCAGCTGTTTCAAGTGAGCTCTCTATTGAAGTCAGCAGCCGTTTTATCAGCGAAATCCTGTCAATTTGAGCGCCTGTTTCGATGTCGATACTTGTCGCTGTTTTTTGCAACTGGGCGGGAAAATCGGATTTGGTTTGGTGGCAGTTAATTCCAATCCCTATGATGTGAGCTGTATTTTGTTTTATTTTTTTTGATTCAATGAGGATGCCGGCAACCTTTTTGTTATTGAGGATAATATCGTTTGGCCATTTGATTTGTGCCTGCCCCTTTACGCATTTACCGATTGCCTGGGCGGCAGCAACTGCGATTGTTAATGACAATAATTCCGAGCTGATGGGGCAATTAGTCAGGAGTATTGAACAGATTACGGAGTCGCCTTTGCCGGATATCCATCGATTTCCGCTGCGGCCGCGTCCTTTTAGCTGTTCTTCAGTCAAGACAACAAGGCCATCATTATTTTTATTTGCTGCATATTGGGCGGCGATATCATTTGTGCTTGCGGTAGAATTGTAAACGACAACCTTTCGGCCGATGCGTTTTGTCCTGAGGTGTGATTTTATTTTATCCGGGTCAAGCGCATCCAAAAGGGACGCCATTTTACTCACCTGTCAACTCCGATATCTACGGCAGTAGCCGAATGGGTGATAGCGCCGACTGCTATGCGGTCGACCCCGCATTGGGCGATAGCCGAGACATTGGCAAGCGTAATATTGCCTGATGCCTCAAGCAATGGTTTGCCTCTGCCGCACATCTTTCGTTTCATTTCAACGGCATGCTTCAATTGCCACTGGCCCATGTTATCAAGGAGAACGATGTCGATACCGGGTATAGCTAATACAAAATTGAGCTGGTCATCGACGTGGTCAACCTCGACGGCTATGAATTTGGCGTGTTTAATTTTGCGGGCCTCTTTTATAATTTTCTTGAGCTTCGGCTGAAAATTTCTGCCCAATTGAGCAAGGTGATTATCTTTAATCAGGATTCCATCATAAAGCCCAAGACGGTGGTTGTATCCGCCGCCGCAGCGCACCGCGTATTTTTCAATTATCCTCCAGCCGGGCAGTGTTTTTCTTGTATCATATATCTTTGCCTTTGTCCCTTCGACGGCCCGGACATATTTTCTGGTTGTTGTAGCTATTCCGCAGAGCCTCTGAAGGAAATTCAGCACGACTCGCTCGGCCGTAAGAATCGAACGCAGGGGCCCTTCAATTGTCGCAACGTGACATCCGACATATGCGTGCTGGCCGTCCTTAACGTGCACCTTAAGCTTGAGATGTTTATCGTAAATCTTGAGAACTTCTTTTATGATAGGCATTCCGCAAACTACAATTTCCTCTCGCGTTACAATATCAGCTTTATCAATCACGCCATCGCCGAACAGCAGTTCACTGGTCATGTCTCCCTGGCCGCGGTCTTCTTCGACAGCAAGCTCAATCAAGGGACGGACTTTATCCATTTCAAGCTCGTTCATTTCATTTCCGTTCTGAGTCTTTAAATTTAAGTTTTTTAACTGCCAGATGCTCACTCTTTTTCTTTTTCGATTCTAGAAGCACAAATTCGGGCAGCTCTTTTAATTCTTTGAGCTTATCACGCAAAAATGCTGCACGCTCAAAATCGAGCGATTTAGCCGCTTCGAGCATTTCCTTTTCGATTTGCCCGGCCATCTCGACTTTTTCATATTCATCAGGCTCATACCGCAGCGCATCACGGGCGGTCTTGGTTGCCTTAAACTCAAGAATCAATCCTGAGCGGATTTCCTTGCGTATCGTCTCAGGAGTGATGTTGTGCTCTTTATTGTATTGAAGCTGTATTTTACGCCGCCTCTCGGTTTCGTCAATAGCTTTCTTCATCGAGTCGGTAACTCTATCGGCGTATAAAAGGACTTTCGCATTGACGTTTCGGGCGGTTCTTCCAATTGTTTGTATAAGCGATGTTTCGCTTCTAAGGAAACCTTCCTTATCGGCATCGAGTATCGCCACCAGCGATACCTCGGGCAAATCAAGTCCCTCACGCAAAAGGTTTATGCCTACAAGGACATCGAATTTACCCTGCCTTAATTCACGCAATATCTCGACGCGGTCGAGAGTTTCAATTTCACTATGCAGATATTTGCAGCGGATGCCTTTTCTGGCGATATAGCTTGATAAATCCTCCGCCAGTTTTTTGGTCAACGTTGTAACAAGGACTCTTTCATTGACCTTGATTCTACTTTCGATTTCACCCAAAAGATGCGAAACCTGGTCTCTTGCGGGATGCACAAAAATTTCCGGGTCAATAAGCCCTGTCGGTCTTATTATCTGCTCAACGACCTCGTGATTACTCTTTTCAAGCTCAAAGGATGCCGGCGTTGCTGAGACGAATACCACCTTATTCCAGAATTCCTGAAATTCCTCAAAACGCAAAGGCCGGTTATCCAGCGCGCTAGGCAGCCGAAATCCATGCTCGACAAGGACTTCCTTTCTGCTCCTGTCACCTGCCCACATGCCTTTGATTTGCGGAATGGTTACGTGCGACTCATCAATAAACAAAAGGAAATCCTTTGGAAAATAATCTATCAATGTATAGGGTCTTGCTCCCGGCGCCAATCCCGCAAGATGCCTGCTGTAATTTTCTATGCCGCTGCAAAAGCCGATCTCCTGCATCATTTCAATATCGTATTTTGTGCGGGCTTCGAGCCGCTGTGCCTCCAGCAATTTGGCCTGGCTGCGAAGCTGCATAAGGCGCTCTTTTAATTCAGCCTTTATTCCTTCAATGGCCCCGCCCAAAGTCTCCGGGCTTGTTACATAATGCTGTGCCGGATAGATAAAGACCTGCTCCTCATCGGCAAGGATTTCTCCGCTTGTGGGATTTATATAGCTGATTTTTTCAATCTGGTCGCCGAAAAATTCGAATCGAATCGCAAATGACTCATAAGATGGGTGCAGCTCTACGACATCGCCGCGGACCCTGAATTTCCCCCTTTGAAAATCGAAGTCATTTCTTGCGTATTGAATATCCGCAAACCGTCCCAGCAGCGTATTTCTATCAATTGTCTCGCCGACCCGCACGCCGACGACGCTGGTCTTGTATTCCTCGGGGCTGCCCAATCCGAAAATGCATGAAACAGAGGCAACAATGATGCAGTCCTCGCGGGTGGATAAGCTCATAGTTGTCGAAAGCCGCAGGCGGTCCAAATCGGCATTTTTGGACGCATCTTTTTCGATATATATATCTCTTTGCGGTATATATGCTTCCGGCTGGTAATAATCGTAATAGCTTACAAAGTACTCGACGGCATTTTTTGGAAACAGCTCCTTGAATTCCTCATAAAGCTGGGCCGCGAGTGTCTTATTATGTGAGATAACCAGCGTAGGGCGATTATACTGAGCTATGACATTAGCCATTGTGAATGTCTTGCCTGAACCGGTAACGCCCATTAATGTCTGGTATTTTTTGTCCGCGCGCAGACCCTCTGTCAGCCGGCGTATCGCCTCCGGCTGGTCTCCCGCGGGTTTCATAGAATCGTTAAGTTCAAATTTCATTTATTTTTATACGTATCACCAGGAAAAAGCATTATATCTGAATTTGGAATGATTTCCTATGCTAAGGTTAAAACTGATTACCTCTATTTTCTCTCAAACGTATTAATAATTAGAACGAAAAGCGTTTTTCCAAGCTTTTAAGGAGTCCAAAAATGGAAAAGCAAACATTAAGAAATCCAAAAATGACGGGAATGGCATGGCTGACTCCTGCGATTACAGTGCGAGATGTCGATAAAGAAATCACTTTTTGCGAGAGGGCCTTCGGCCTTGAAAAAGGCATAGTGTTACCGGATAAAACTGGCAAGACCGTTCACGGCGAATTGAAATATGAAGGTTCTACAGTAGTTATGTTCGGGCGTGAAGGCGAGATGGGAAATCCAAGCAAATCGCCCGCATCCTCAAATACTGAATGCCCTGTTTCACTCTACATTTATTGTCAGAATGTAGATGAGCTGTTTCAAAGGGCAAAGACAGGCGGCGCAACAATTATTTCCGAGCCCAATGACGCCTTTTGGGGCGACAGGATAGCTGAGTTCAAAGACCCGGAAGGATATCGCTGGACATTCGCGACCAATATTGCTGATTTCGATCCGTCCAGAATGCCCGAATAAGCAAACTGACATTAAAAAATAAAACTCCATCGAAATTTTAAAGGAGTTTCGATGGAGTTTTTTTATTAGTTTTAGATATAATAGGAAACCAAAATATGAGCGGAAAAAGCAACATCATAGAAAAAATACGCGAGAAGCTGATGTTAGCCTCTCAGCTCGGCCAAAGAGGAGTGATTTTGCAGCCGGGGGCGATAGGAGATTGCATCCTGACGCTTCCCTTAGCGGAGCTGATGAAGGAAACTGTTTGTCCCGGCGGGATTGATATAATCGGCCACACAGAATATTTAGGCATTTTGCCCGGCAGGTCGTGCATCGATGGGGTGAAATCTCTGGAATCGATGAGTCTGCACAGGTTATTTGCCAGCGAACGGGACTTCGATATTGCCGATGGCGACCCTATGATAATAGAGTTTGCCGGTTATTCCTGGATAGCCAGCTTTTTAGGCGAGCCGGACAGTGATTTCGAAAAAAACCTGATTTTCACCGTCAATTGCAGTCATAGCGCAGAAGTCATGACACTGGCCATGAAGCCGGAGGAAGGCAGCAATTTTCATATCAGTGAATTTTACAGGGCGCAGTTTATCAATCAAAGCGGATTGTCACCTGCTGAAAAAAACAGGGCAATCGCTATGCCTTTGATACGGCCGACACAGGCTGATATATACAAGGGAAAAGAGGTCCTGGCTGAAAACGGAATTGTGCCCGGGTCAAAACCTGTAGTGATACATCCGGGCAGCGGCGGCGCACATAAATGCTGGAATCTTAAAAACTTTCTCTTTATTGCCGGGAAAATTCAACAAGAAGGTTTGAATACTGTATTTCTGCTTGGTCCTGCCGAGACCGAGATATTGAATCAAACATCATTAAATGAAATCAGGGCGGCCGGAGTTTTATTAAGTAATTTGTCGCTGACCGATGTCTTGGCCGTATTGAGCTGCTCACGCGGTTTTTTGGGTAATGACAGCGGGATAACTCATTTGGCGGCGGCAATGGGAATAAAAACTATTGCGGTATTTGGCCCGACTGAGCCGGCGGTTTATGCCCCGATTGGTTCCGCGGTAAACATACTTCGGAACGAAACTGCCGATTTTACATCAGCGGTTTCGAAAGATTTGCAGGAAAAGGCATTCTCTTTGATACTTGCTGCAAGCTGAAAATATAAAAACATCATCTGGCCAAAAAGAATCCAAATACTTCAAAAGATATTTCTTAAATCTCTAAAGCTATAACTTTGGTTTTAATAGTGATATCTTTTATACTTCCCTCTCCGCTAAACTCTTGAAATACAGCGATTATTTTATCTTTCGTTCGGATAACGTCAAATCCAGACGAACTAATCAAGCCTTTATATTCATAATTTCCAATCTTACTGCCAGATTCGCTGAAGTAACAAAATTCCAAATTTCCTTCCGGTTTTTTAATCGCCGATACAAATCCTTTTGAACCATTATTAATTAAATAAAAATAAAAGGGCATTTTTTTGGGGAAACTTTCTCCAGCATAAATTTCCATATCCCATAGAAGTTTTAGCTCTTGCGTATAACATCTCGCCCATACCTTCGTTTTAGGTTCAGATTCATCCTTTTGTTTGTTATATAAAACAACTATATTTCCATTTTCGAGATAACAAACCTTGGGAGACAGTGCTGCTAATGCTACATTCGATATAGATTTCCAGCCCTCGAAAAAATCCTGATGGATAATCTTTAGATTCGGGTCATATAATAATATTAAATTATCTCCATATAACCCTGTATTTGGTTCACTGGATTGTTTATTGGAATATCCTACTGTCACTAAAGGCGAATTATTAGTTTTTATCCAATCGCAATCGCTAAAGATACTATATCGGTCTGATTTAAATTTTTCTTCTCTTGATATCTTTCCTTTTTTATCAATTAGCAACAATAACCCGTCTCCATTTTGATCTCCAACCAAAGCAAATTTATCATCTTGCAAGGATATCATCTTCCTTATCGAATGGCTTTCTATAGAGCCGGCGGGCGACATGAACTTATCTGGCTTATCAGTTTTCGAAATAAGTCCAATCTTTAATCCTTTTTCATCTTTTTGTTTATTTAATATCCCTATCGTGAGAATATTGCCCGATGTATCAGTGGCTATAGCACAACCAAGGCCAATGGGAATAGCATTTGTCAAGATCTTGGTACCATCATTATTCTTGGGCGAATTACGAACCGCATTTCCATCGTCCGATATTTCCCACAGTATAGCGTCACCCTTTCTAGGAAACGAACCTTTGGGGCATTCGATAGTTGTTATGATTATTCCATTTCCTTCTTTGTTTAAGCAGGAAGCAAGTGGTCCAGAATTTGTATTTGCGTCTGCTATCAATTCTTTTTCCCATAATATTCCCGCTTCGGCTATATTCGAGGCGAATAAACAAAATAATATTGTTAATATTTTTCCAAAGTTAAAAATTTTCATAAATATACTCCTAATTTAGAATGTTATTAATTCGGAGCACAGGAACATGCCTGCGAGGCATTATATGCGTTCCAATCACCAGCCACAGCTCCATAATATGCATAAGCAGCTTCAGAACACTTATATGCACAACTACTCCCCGCGCATATACCCAACATTCCAGTTGGTGGATCTACTGTTCCTAAAAAAGCATTATCACATGTATCTTTATTATTACCAAGCTGAGCTTTGTCCGCCTCTTCAGTTCCGGGACATTCCTTTATTATCCGTTCATAAATCTTTTCCGCCTGCGGCATCTTATCGGGATATTCCTCATAGCCAAATGCAATCCAGTATAACTCGACCGAAAGCTCAGGCCTGTCGTTAAAGTCTTTTACCATAGCTTCAATCGCGGCATCCGTTGCGGCCTGATTTGGCTCTTTCATCAGTTTATATATTTTCATA
>CAYSKP010000083.1:0-6816 GCA_964431645.1 uncultured Pirellulales bacterium | reverse complement strand
TAATCCCCCGAGAATACGGGGCAGTCGTAAATTTTCGCACACTGAGGATATATTAATCGCCAAATCCTGTAATAACAATCATTATTTTTGTTATTCTTTGGAATTTTTAAGGCTTACATGCAGGTAATTTATACGTTTTTGGCTGAAAATCGGAGATTTTTATAGATTGGGGCTATTTAATCTTTATTAGCTCTTTTAATTGGCTTAATTATATGTCGGCTGTTAATGATGAAACAGCAACTGCCGCATCTTGTTTTTCAGACGACCTGCCGTCGCTTATATTCCTGACATATTCGATGACGCCTTTTAATTTGCCCGTTGCCTCATCAATAAGGGGGAAACTATATAAATCAATCCATCCGAAAACTTTTCCATTTTTATTGACCTTGGGAACGACTTCATAATCCGCTTTTCCGGATTGTATAGTTCGGCAGGTGGGGCATGCGTCACAGCGTGTTTTACGGTGATAGTATGCTTCAAAGCATTTTTTTCCGGCAAGGGGCATGGAGTGTGCATACCATTTTTCCATAGCCGGATTGGTTCGAACTATATTAAGGTTTGTATCAAGAACGCTGATGCCATCCTGAATGCATGCAAATACCTCTGAAAGGAAGCGCTCGTTTTCCTTAATGGATTCCTGCATCTGAATTTTTTCGGTTATATCAGAAATAAATCCTTCAATAGCCTGAAGTTCGCCTTTGGAAGAGAAAATGCCGCGTCCCTGTTCCCACACCCATTTTTGCTCTCCTTCGGCGGTGTTGATTCTGTATGTGAGCTGAAATGATTTGTGTTCTTTAAGCGAGGACTGAATAACGCTCCATATGTGTTCACATTCATCTGGGTGAATCAGATTATTATATGCTATCTTGTTGTTATCTATAAGTTCCGCGGGCTGATAGCCGGTAAGAGAGTAACAACCTTCACTGACAAATTCCATTGTTCTGTCCCGGTCATTTCGGCAGCGATATGCAAGCCCGGGCAGATTGCCCATTAATGTTTGAAGGGTCCTGCGGCTCTCCAGCAGGCGGTCTTCAGCGAGTTTTCTTTCGGTAATATCGCGAACAATAACGATCAGATGGTTATCCTCAAACCATACGACCCTTGCTTCACGGAATTGCTCGGAGGGATTTTGGACCGAATACTCTGCAACTTCAATCGTTTTATTTTTTACGGCCCTTCTGACGGCCCATTCGAGTCTGCGGGCGGCCATTGGGCCAAAAGTCGTATAAATACTTTGTCCGATGATTTCACAGGGCACAATATGCTGGAAAATCTTATTTGGAGGTATTTTGCATTCGAGGATTTTGCCTTCTTCATCAATTCGCAGAAACATATCCGGGATAGCTTGAAAAATAGTCCGCATCTGAGAGTTTGCCTCAACGAGCTCCTGGGAGCTGATTTCAATCGAGCGTTCCAGCATGAGCCTGTCCTGGTCAAAGTTAAGGTATGCTTCATTGATGACATCAACCAATCGCCGGCAGTCTTGCGGAATATTATCTGCCGAGCCGAATATTTTTTTAAGCTGACGCCTTAGTAAACTATGCATTTTATCCATTATCAACCTCAGAGAATGCTGTTATTGTCATCGTCTGATTATGAAGGGCACATTTTCTGCTGCCCGCGACAGGTGCGATTTCGCCATAAGAGTAAAAGCCGGTCAAAACCGTATATTTGCTGAATACTTCCTGGACGGCTTCAATCTCTTCTTCGACTCTCTGCTTTAAAACCCATTTTCTTCCTACACAGCTTATAAGAACCGCAAGGTCAACTTTTGCATTTTCCATTATTTCCTGACAATTTTTGGCTGCCTGAGCAGCGGCATCTATCATTCTTTCAAAATTGACCTTCATCAATCTTGCATGAAAACCCTCAGGGACATCGCCGGCAAAGGTTATGCTTTGCTCTTTATCACTGGTAGCAAGTATTGTTCGGACCAGGTTTGTAGCAGTTTCCCTGCCCCTGATGCCCAGCGGGAACAAAAGACCAGCGGCGGGCAAATCTTTAGCGTGTTCGCCCAGATAATGTTTGTAAATACTGAGGGCGTTTTTACCGTCGAGCTCGTAAAGGACATTGCTTTTTGCGCGGGTGATAGTTCTCTCGGGTCCAAACGTGTCCCAGCCGCCGAGTGAGCCGTAACCAACTTTCAATTTGTGGCCGTAAAAGGCAATTGCCGTGATTACGTTATTTTTTGGACAGCCGCTGGAGAAACTCAGAGTTTGCTGAAATCTTGTGCCGTCTCCTGCCAGACCCCCTGTAATAATTACATTATCTGGAAGATTTTTTTCGAGTCCCTTGACCAGCTCACTTCCGTTGACATTTAGACCTTTTGAAAGAACGAATACATGGCTCAGATTTGCCGGGCTGATAAGGGCTGCCAGACGCTCGCCTGCTAAAAAGCTTTCACTTATTGAAATCGCGTCTATTTCGTGTGTTTTAACAATCGTTTTTTCGAAGTGTATCGCGACGCTGGTAAGTGAATCATCATATACAGTTGCCCCGCAGATTTCACCGCCTGTCGAACAGCCGACGAGCTGTGCCTTGGGGTAAGTGGCTGCAAGTTCTTTTAGAAGGGGAGATTTCTGCAAAAGGTCTGTCGAACCAAAAACCAGGACGATTTGAGCGGATTTTCCAAGTGTTCCAGGGACTTTCGGCTGCCAGCCGGCTTGTTGAGTCCATACATTTTGTTCGGTTTTCATCAATTTACCCTCTATCCATCTTGTTTAGTTATCTTTTTTCGGCAGCGTAAAGAAAAACGCAGAGCCCTGACCGACAACAGAAGTAAGCCAAATTTTACCCCCATATAATTCCACGATTTTTTTCGCAAGTGTCAGACCTACTCCCGTGCTTTCGAACTGGTCTTTTGCCTGAAGTGTTTGAAAGAGCCGAAAGATTTTTTCAAAGTGCTGCTCAGATATACCGGCGCCGTTATCGGTGACACTGAACTTCCAAAAACCATTTTCTTGGGTGCAAGCGACTTTTATGATGCCTTCGGGTTTATCCATAAATCTAACGGCGTTACTGAGCAGATGCCCAAAAACCTGCTGTATGCGGGAGGGCTCTGACGTAATAACAGGCAGGCTGCCTTCAACTGTGATATGGATATTGGAAGGAGGGGCAAGTGCTGTGATGATTTCAGGCAAAAGCTGATTAAGGTCGACAAGGCAAGGGTCCTCTTTAACCCGGCCGATTCTTGAATATTGCAAAACTCCATCGAGAAGGTTTTGCATTCTGTTGACACGGGTAGTCAGCATTTTGAGCTGTTCTTTGCCGTCATCATCAAATTTATCCGCGTAATCGGTTGCAATCCAATCTGCTAATGCGGTGATAGCGCGCAGAGGGGCTTTTAAATCATGTGAAATGATATAGACGAAATCCTGAAACTCTTTATTAATGCCTTCAATCTGTTTGAGCAAATTTTCGCGTTCATCGTGAGCTGTATCTGCGGTTTTTTCCGCAAGTAAACTGCTCATAAAAAACCTCTGTTTTAAAAGAAAATACCCCAACCATTCAAAGCAATATATCGTTCTTAAATTATGGCCAATGAAGCATTTAACAGATAATTTTTAAAGCATTGGGGTATTGGCTTTTTATAATGGGCAAATTTAGGACTTAAAAACCGGCGATTTAGTTATAGTCCTATAATCCAAACGTAAATCAATGGGTTTTGGAAGAAGAAGCTGGTTTGATACGATTCGCAGTCACAGTGGCAATTATTTTCTTTTTTTCCATCTTTATTTTAGATATTTGAAGAGATTTATCCCAGAAAATAAAAACGGGCTCAAAAGGCTCATCATTAATTAGCGACCTGCAAATCTGCGCGGCGATATTATTGGGCTCAGTGCCTGTGAACTCAAGCCAGTCATTAAAGGCATTATCGCCAATTGATTTTGCAGTTTTTGTTATCCCGATTTTTCCAAGTGCTGCATTATTGACATGCAGAATTAAGAGGCCTGATGAATTAATAATGGGAGTTACATCGATTGTTAAAATTGGACTGGCAAAGCGGGTTTTTGCCCTGGCCATAATGATAATACTTTTTTCGGTTAAGATTGCCTGCGGGTCTGAAAATGTGATTGCCTTAAAATTCATCGGCTGACGCCTTCGTGCAATTATATCATTTAAGCCTTCTTCGGTAATAATAACATCAAAAGGCTTGTCGTATTGCGAGTTATTGTAGATTGCGGGAACCAATTGGTTAGTTAGATATTTGCTGATTTGATTTTCGTCAGCAATTCGAAGAGGACTGTAATTTTTCGGAGGCAGCAGTATTAAGAAAACAATCGTTAACACGACCACTAAAGGTATTGCAAACCACCCCCACGCTTTGCTTCGCAAAGCGAAGCTGTGGGGGTTAATTTTCTTTTTTTTCATTTTTTAAATCTTTTTTTATCTTCTTGCCATTGAAAGCTTGTTAGAAATCAAATGAGCGGTTATATTGTTCGTAATTCGTAGCTCGTATTTCGTCGTTCGATATACGATATACGATTTTTTTCGTATATCGTCGTTCGTATATCGTCGTTCGCGATATACGATATACGATATACGATATTCGATAAAGAAAGGAATAATAAAATATGTCGAATCATTTTGGCGATCGGCTTGTTAGTGCAATAAAAAGCAAACGAACACCTTTGATAGTCGGCCTGGACCCTGTTTACAGCCGATTACCTGCCGCGATAACAAGCAAGCGCGACATGAATGACGAGTTCGATGTGGATTCGGCAGTCGATGCCATATTCGAATACTGCAAGCAGGTTCTGCATGTTGTTGCGCCGATTGTGCCTGCCGTTAAAATCAATATAGCGTTTTTTGAAAAATATCTATGGCAGGGAGTCGAAAGCTATTATTCACTAATAACAGAGGCCAAC
The DNA here is from genome assembly GCA_964431645.1 of uncultured Pirellulales bacterium. GTDB lineage: Bacteria > Planctomycetota > Phycisphaerae > Sedimentisphaerales > Anaerobacaceae > Fen-1362. The sequence continues at coordinate 1,948 of CAYSKP010000083.1, read as the reverse complement.
GAACTTGATATCGAAATTATCGGAGATGTAAAGCGCGGGGATATCAGTCATACCGCCGAGGCATACGCGGCCGCACATCTGGAAAATCCCGAACTGACAGGTCTTGAAGACATTGTTACACCCGATGCTATAACGATTAATGGTTTCGCGGGTGCAGAGTCAATCGAGCCATTCGCACAAACAGCAACCAAGCAGGGAAAAGGGGTCTTTGTGTGGGTTCGCTCAAGCAATCCAGGCGCGGGCGTCATACAGGATTGCGTATGCAGTGATGGCCAAAAAGTATATGAGAAACTTGCGGCCGTGGTAGGCGAAATTGCAAATAAGCCGGAATGTATGGGTAACGCAGGTTACAGCAATATCGGTATGGTCGTCGGCGGGACGAGTCCGGAAGAGACCACTAACCTGCGAAAGAAATATGAAAAAATATGGTTCCTTGTTCCCGGCTACGGCTCACAAGGAGCAAGTGCAGCGGATTGCGTTCGGTTTTGCAATCACGACGGCAACGGCGCATTGATTAATGCATCCCGCTCAATTATTTATGCCTACGAAAATCCCAAATACAAAGAGCAGTTCGGGGACAACTGGAAAAAATGTATCGAGCAGGCCGTAATCGATGCTAAGCTGGACATCGCCAAAGCCACTCAGGATGCACTATAATTTAAAATTCTTTGTTGTCTTGATTTGATGTTTGTGTATCATAGTTTCGTCAGAAAAAGGATTTATTGGTGATACTATGGTTGCCATAATCGAGCAAAATCTCGAAAAAGTTCAAAAATTATGTCAAGAGTACCACGTCTTACGCCTTGAGCTTATTGGTTCAGCTCTTTCGGAAAGGAAATTTAATGACAAAAAAAGTGACATTGATTTTCTAATTGAGTTTCAGCCGTTGGAGGAGGGAAAATATGCTGATACTTATTTTGGGCTGCTGGAGGGACTGGAATCAATTTTTAACAGGCACGTTGACCTGGTAATGATTAAGGCAGTAAAAAATCGGTATTTTCTCGAAGCCATAAACAAAAACCGAAAGCTTCTTTATGCAGCTTAAAGAAAAAAAACTATTAGAGGACATTCGGCTGGCCTGCGAAGAAATATTTTCTTTTACCCAAGGTAAAACATTTAATAATTATAATCAAGATAAGCTGCTGCGCAGCGGAGTGGAAAGAAAATTCGAAATCATTGGAGAAGCACTGAATAGATTAGACAAAACTGCCCCGGATGCCGCAAATAAAATCAATCATATCAAACGTATCATTTCTTTCAGGAATATCCTCATTCACGGGTATGACATAGTTGAAGATTCTGTTGTATGGGATATTGTAATCAAAGACCTGCCGCTGCTTTATCGAAACATTGTTGAGCTTCTTGGTAAATCTTAATATGAACGCAGGTTTTTTTAGGGAAAAGAATGTTTTAGTAATGGGGTTGGGGAGATTCGGAGGCGGCCTCGATGCGGTGAAGTTTGCCTGCCAGGCCGGTGCGAGGGTTATAGTCACAGATTTAGCTAAAGAAGAGGAACTCTCTGAATCCATCGCACAGTTAAAAGGTTTTGATGTCATATATCATCTCGAGTCCCATGAACCTGCTGATTTTGAAAAATCAGATATGATCATTGTCAATCCGGCTGTTCCTTTGAATAATAAATACGTTGGGATTGCCCGCAGCGCGGGAAAAAAAGTTACATCCCAGATTGAATTATTTTTTGAAATGTGCCATGCGATGATTATCGGAATCACGGGCGCTAACGGCAAAAGCACAACTACATCGCTGATTGCTCATTTACTCCGAAGCAAATTTGAAAAAAATAAAGTCTGGCTTGGCGGCAATATCGGTAATGAGCCGATGCTGACGATTGTCGAAAACATAAAATACGATGACCTGGTTGTGCTGGAGCTTTCGAGTTTTCAGATTGAGCAATTGGCGCAAAGCAAAAAGGCGCCCCATGTCGCTT
>CAYSKP010000082.1:0-3309 GCA_964431645.1 uncultured Pirellulales bacterium | reverse complement strand
ATTTGTCATTGTTTCTATTGTTGTAAATGTTTTTGAAGAGACAATGAAAAGAGTCTGTGCTGGGTCAAGGCCGTAAACCGCTTCTGCAAAATCGGTCCCGTCAATGTTCGAAATAAATCGGAATGTCATTTCGCGGTTACTATAATGTTTCAGAGCTTCATAGGCCATTACCGGCCCCAGGTCTGAGCCTCCTATGCCGATATTGACAATGTTGATTATCGGTTTGCCGGTATATCCTTTCCATTCGCGATTATGAATACGATTGCAGAAAACCGCCATTTTAGCGAGCACTGAATGGACCTTTGGAACTATATTTTCACCATCGACGATTATTGATGTCCCTCTTGGCGAACGCAGTGCGATGTGCAGGACAGCACGATTTTCCGTAACATTTATTTTTTCGCCATTAAACATCGCTTCGATCCGTTCCCTAAGCGAGGATTCTTCCGCCAAAGCGATAAGTAACTTTATTGTTTTATCAGTGATGCGGTTTTTCGAGTAATCAAGGTAAATACCTGCACCTTCCGCTGTCAGACGTTCACCTCGCCCGGGGTCATCTGCAAAGAGTTCACGCAGATGCAGTTTTGAATTTTCTTTGTAATGATTTTGCAGGTTGTTCCATGCAGGAAGGCTGGTTAGATGGGCGGGGGATATTTCAGTAACTTTCATTAGAGCACCTCCTGAGGTAATGAGTTTGTAACTGCGAGAGTGTTATTTACCATTTGCTGTGCTTCAACAATAATTGTTTCCAGATGCGATTGGCTTTTGAAGCTTTCGGCATAAATTTTATAAATGTTTTCCGTTCCGGATGGTCTTGCCGCAAACCAGCTGTTGGCTGTTACCACCTTTAAACCTCCAATTGCGGCCCCATTACCTGGAGCAGTTGTCAATTTTTCAATTATCGCGTCGCTTGCTAATTGCGATTCTTTTACGTCTTGCGGAGAAAGTTTTTGAAGTTTTGCTTTTTGTTCAGGAGTTGCAGGAGTATCTATTCGAATGTAATAAGGAATGCCGAACTCGGCGGTAAGTTCCTTATAATGCTCGCCCGGGTCCTTACCTGTGCGGGCGGTAATCTCAGCTGATAACAAAGCCATAATCAGGCCATCTTTATCAGTCGTCCAAACTCTGCCGTTTCTTCTCAGAAAGCTCGCTCCAGCACTTTCTTCACCGCCAAAACAGTATGAGCCATCAAACAGTCCCGCTGTAAACCATTTAAATCCAACAGGGACTTCGGACAGCCTGCGGCCCAGCTTTTTTACTAGATGATCGATTATGCTACTGCTTACCAATGTCTTTCCGACGGCAGAATCTGCAGGCCAGTTCGGGCGATGAGTAAGCAGATATTTAATGGCCACAGCCAGATAATGATTTGGATTCATCAAACCGGCCAATGGAGTTACAATACCATGCCTGTCGGCGTCGGGGTCATTGGCAAAGGCAAGTTGGTAGCGGTCCTTGAGTTTGAGCAGGCCGGCCATCGCATACGGGCTGGAACAATCCATGCGGATTTTGCCATCGTGGTCGAGAGTCATAAATGAAAAGGCTGGATCAATTTTCGTATTTACAATATCGATATTAACCTTGTAATTTGAATTTATAGATTCCCAGTATGGCAGAGATGCTCCTCCCAGCGGGTCCACACCCATTTTAAGATTGGACGCGACGACGGCATCCATATCAATGACACTTGCCAAATCCTTGACATAAACCTCAATGAAATCTTCCTGATGGATATTCACGGAATTGGAAATTTGGGATATTGACGTGCGCTTCACTTGGTCATTATTTTTTCGCAGTAATTCGTTGGCCCGAGATTGAATCCATTTTGTTATGTCACTTTCAGCGGGACCGCCATTTGGGGGATTGTATTTAAAGCCGCCGTCTTCTGGAGGATTGTGCGATGGAGTTATTACAATACCATCTGCAAGATGACTCTTACGTTCCGTGTTGTAAGCAAGGATTAACCATGATATAACAGGTGTTGGAGTAACATTGTTGTTTCGATGAATAAGAGTTTCCACATTATTGGCCGCCAAAACCTCCAATGCTGTTTGCTGGGCCGGCCCTGATAAGGCGTGAGTATCTTTACCCAGATAAAGCGGACCATCGATATTATTAATATTTCTATAATCACAAATTGCCTGTGTAATCGCTAGAATATGCGCTTCGGTAAATGTACCTTTTAGGGATGACCCGCGATGGCCGCTTGTGCCGAAGCTGACCTGCTGATTGGCATCTTCCATATCAGGCAAGCGCTGATAATATTCGCGTTCCAACCTGACGGCATCCACAAGTTGCTCACTGCCAGCGGGTTTTCCCGCCAGGGGAGAAGTCGAAATATTTTTTTCCTTTTTCATTTTTTCGTTTAGCTACAGCATCATTTTCAATATTTTTCCGGTATAAAATTGCGGCCTTTAAGCGTCGCCTGGTCGTTGTATTTCTTCTTGTCTGAACGCGGCGGGAGTTTCACCTTCTTATTATTTATTTTCTTATATGGGATGAGCTTAAGAAGATGTGAAATACAGTTAAGGCGGGCTCTGCTTTTGTCATCAGACCGAACGATGTGCCATGGCGCACTTTTTGTATCAGTTGCTTCAAACATCTTATCTCTCGCACGGGAAAAGGCATACCAGCGTGCATAGGATTCAGTATCCATCGGACTTAGCTTCCATTGACGCATAGGGTCGTTAATGCGAGCTTCAAATCGCCGCTGCTGTTCTTTCTGGCCAACCTCCATCCAGAATTTGATTAAAATAATTCCTGATTTCACGACGAAATCCTCAAATCCTGGACAGTTCTTTAAAAAATCCTCGTATTGAGTATCTGAGCAGAATCCCATTACATGTTCCACTCCCGCACGGTTATACCAGCTTCGATCAAAAATGATGACCTCGCCGGCGGCAGGGAAATATTGAAGATAACGCTGGAGATATAATTGTGACTTCTCCCTGTCGGATGGCGCGGGCAGCGCTACAAGACGGAATACGCGCGGGCTGACACGTTCTGTTATTGCTTTGATGGTCCCGCCTTTTCCCGCGGCATCGCGTCCCTCAAATACGATAATTATGCGCATTCCTTTATGCTTGACCCATTCCTGCAAAATACATAATTCAGTCTGGAGTTTGCGTAACTCCTTCATATATTTTTTTTGTTTCATTTTTGGCTTTGCTGCTTCATCCGGTTTTTTCGCCATAAATATCTCCGTATTTTAAGCCCTACTCGTCCACGAGTTTTTCAATCAGGCAACGGGACATTTTTTTGCTTTCCAGATATCAGCGGCATACTCTGCGATAGTTCTGGCGCTTGAAA
>CAYSKP010000081.1:0-33734 GCA_964431645.1 uncultured Pirellulales bacterium | reverse complement strand
GAAGCTTTTTGAGCTTACACTGCGATTTTACATAGATTTTACGTAAAATACATCGAGTGTCGATATATATTTACATACAGGATGCTTTGAAAAACCAAAGGGACAGCTAATCTTTATAAAGGAGAGTTTACAATGAAGCGGATGCAAAAAACATTTATGATAATAACTGCGGCAGTTTTGTTTTGTGGTGTGCATGCATTTTCACAAGAATCGTTAAAAGAGGCCAAATCACAGTTAAAACAGGTTTCACTTTTCAAAAATGGCCTTGGTTTTTTTGTATGGGAAGTGACTATTCCTGAAAAAGCAAAGTCTTTTTATGTTATCCCACAGGCAGCCGCATCGCACGGGACATTCTGGGTTTCCTATCCGCCGAAAATTGAGATCGAAAGCGTTATCTCTAAAGAAATCGAAACAAAAGAGTCTGTCGAGCCGGTGACAATAATCGATTTGCTCAAGGCCAGTATCGGCAGGAAAATAAAAGTATATTTTGCTGATAAGCCGGATGCGAATGTTGAGGCAAAATTATTGAAAGTAACCGAAGAGCAGCGGAATTTGCCCCCTAATCCTTATGCTCCCGGAAAAGTAATCGCCGAGGTAAATCCTTACTACTACCCAGTGCGGTATCTGGTGTTTATGGACACCGGCCAGGGGCAGATAGTCGTCAGCGCGGACAGGATTGTCAGGGTCGATTTTAAAGATAATGAACCGGCGGCGAAATTCGAGAAAAAAACAAATCAGGTCCGGCTGGATATTTCTTTAAAAAAGGCTGCTGCGGGACAAAAGATTACCTTAAGCTGCCTGGGTAAAGGGACAACCTGGGTCCCGAGTTATATGGTAGACATAACCGAGCCCAACAAGGCAAGGCTTGCCGCAAAAGCAGAAGTGATAAATGAGATTTGCGATTTCAACGGAATTGATTTGAAGCTCATAACGGGTTTTCCGAATCTTCAGTTTGCAGATGTTGTCTCACCCTTGGCGATGAAGGAAAACCTCGCCCAATTTTTGCAATCGCTTATCAGGGGACAAAGTGAACAAGGGCAAGGTTTCGGGGTTACATCAAATGTGATGAAGCAAAGGATGGCTTACGATGCAGTTGGTGCGGCGGGTGAAGCGCCGGTTATGCCTGCTTATGGTGCGGCCGAGGTAGGAAAGACTGCCGAAGACTTGTTCCTGTATCCCGTTGAGAAAGTCAGCCTCAGTAAAGGAAATGTCGGGTACTTTCCATTATTTACAGAGTCTGTGCCATATAAGCATATCTATCGCTGGGAGATACCTGATTATGTCAATGCAGAGAGTGATTTTTATTATGACCAGTCGAGACAGCCTCAAAAACCGCTGCAGCAGGAGGTCTGGCACTGTATACGGCTGGAAAATAATATGAAAATGCCATGGACAACCGCACCTGCCGAGATAATCAAGGATGGCGTAATACTCGGCCAGGATACGCTTGATTACACTCCAATCAAAGAAAAAGGCACTGTAAAAATTACACGTGCAATGAACGTCAAAGCAGAGCAAATAGAGCTTGAAAAAGAGAGAAAACATAATGCAGCACAGTGGTACAGCAGTTACTGGGACCTGGTTACAGTTGACGGTAAACTTTCCATCACTAACTTTGAGGAAAAGGCTATTACACTTGAGATTAGCAAGATGGCTTCAGGAGAGATAAAATCGATGCAGCCCGAGGCAAAAGTTGAGAAACTCGCAAAAATGCTGCGGAGAGTAAATTCCAATATTAAGCTGACTTGGATTATCGAGCTTGCCTCAGGTCAAACTAAGGAAATTGCCTATACATACGAAGTTTACGTCAGGCGATAAACTGTTATTTTATCTTTTATTTAGGATTGATGAAAAACCTGCATCGTATATAAAAATAGAAGTATAGCGACTTAAACGAAAAAAGTGAATTTAACGATTTTTCGGAGGGCATTTTATGCAGGTTCTTGAATTTCTGCAAAATTCTGGCGTAAAGTACGAATCCAGAGAACACAAGCCCACATTTAGCTCCCAATATATGGCCGAAGTGGAGCACGAGCCCGGCAAGTTTGTCGCCAAACCCGTAATGATTAAAGTTGATGGCAAATACATCATGTGTGTGCTGGCGGCCTGCTGCAAAGTTGATTTGGCCTCCCTTAAAAATCAGCTCGGCGCTAAATCAGTTGAGCTTGCCGAGGAAGATGAAATCGGACGCCTCTTCGGCAATTGCGAGCTTGGAGCCGAACCGCCTTTTGGAAATTTGTATGATATTCCCACCATAATGGATAAGACACTCGAAAATGATGACCACATACTTTTCCAGGCGGGCTCTCACGATAAGGCAATCTGGATGAACATGGCCGATTACCGAAAATTGGTTAATCCCAAGATTCTGGAATTCTCGTACCACGTCGGCACATAAAGAAGTGCAAAAAAAAGACCCCCGAAAAATCGGGGGTCTTATGAGAATCTATTGTGGCACGGCCATCTTGGCCGTGTTCACGGGCTGGAAGCCCGTGCTACTTTTACTTCAGCTCTGCATCAATCCAACCAGTTAGCTCTTTTACGTCCTTCAAGGTGATATCGCCCATATGTGCAATTCTGAATGTTTGGTCTTTTAATTTGCCGTAGCCATTGCCGAATGCGGTCTGATGTTTTTCCTGAACCGCCTTAATAACATCGCCGACAACAATGCCTCTTGTGTTCTTAACGGTTGTCAAAGTGTTGGAGGCATATTTTTCTTCACAGAACAATCCGAACTTTTCCTTTGCCCATGCCCTTGTGTAATCGCCCATTTCCTTATGTCTCTTCCAGACATTGTCCATACCTTCCTTTAGCAGCTTGGTGCACTGATAATGCAGACCGAAGATATGCGGAATGCTCGGGGTTGTCGGAGTCTGGTTTTTCTCGTTGGATTTTACAAATGTCGTGAAATCGAAATAGTAACCCTTCTGCGGGACCTTTTTGCATTTTTCAATCGCACGGTTGCTTACGGCCGCGACTGTAAATCCAGGCGGCAGGGCAAATGCCTTCTGCACAGACGCGAAAACAACATCCCAGCCGAGTTCATCAAAGTGCATCGGCAGACCGGCTAATCCGCTGACCGCATCCACAAAAACCAGGACATCCGGGTATTTTTTCTTCATCATCTCACTGACTTCTGAAAGCGGGTTCGTCAGCCCCGTGCTTGTCTCATTGTAAACAAGCGTTACAGCCGCGTATTTACCTGAGGCCAGCTTCTTATCGATCATATCCGCTGTTACCGCCTGGCCCCATTCGACCTTCAGCTCATCGACATTTCTTCCGCAGCTTTTTACAACATCAGCCCATTTATCGCTGAACGCGCCGCAGCAGGTGGCAAGCACTGTCTCATTGAAATCGACACAGTTACGAATGGAGGCCTCCCACATGCCTGATGCTGATGAGGTGACAAGGAATACATGCTGATTGGTGAACAGGACCTTCTTGAGCATGTCCATTACTTCACCTTGCAGTTGAGCGTACTCTTTGCCTCGATGTCCCAGCGTTGGCCTTGCCAATTGCGCAAGAACATCATCCTTGACCAGCACCGGTCCAGGAATGAACAATCTTGGGGGTTTTCTCCAGTCAACCATTTTACTTCTCCTCAACAATAAAAAATTAATGTTTGTTAATGTTTATTTATCACCAGCCCGGTATAGACCTTCGGATAAAAGAAGGTCGATTTCTGAGGCATCCTTTCGCCGGTTGCGGTGACCATTTCAATTTGTTTCATTTTTGTTGGATTCATAAATAAGGCCGCCTGCTTTTGGCCGGTATCAACCTGTTTTATGCAGTCATCGATGCCGTCGCCTGTGTCCTTTACGTATTCGATATTGCCGCCTTCGGCCAGTCCTTTTTCATCGATGCCGAGGTCCTTTTCGATAATAAGCTTATGCAGCACGGCCGCATCCAGTGATTTCCAGTGCTCGCTTTTATCAGGCGCCACCGCATCCATAAGCTTTTTGTCTTTAAGCACCGCCGTATAAAATGACCCATTGCCGATATATACGCCGAACGCGTTTTTATCTTTATCGAATTCGGCTTTCATCTTATCAGACATCTTCTGTCTGGCTTGCTGCTTAGCGATTTGGCTGTCGAAAGAAAAAGCAGTCAGCTCGAAATCTTTTTGGATGTCCATCAGAAATTTTTTACTGTCGAAATTTCGGACATTTTGTATCAGCCTGTGAGTTGCAAGTATAAGCAGACCTTTTTGACGGCTATTTACAAATGCCGTCATGACATATTGTGCCGATGGGTCGCCCGTTTCTTTATAGTAGTTCAATGCGGTTTCATATCTGTGATGGCCGTCAGCGATGACACATGTCTGTGTGTCCATCATTTTTGTGATTGCATCGATGTCCTTGGTATCTATCAAAGCGAAAAGCCTGTGACGGACTCCCTGCTCGTCGACGAAATCAATTAAGGGCTTTTGCTTCATTGCTTTTTTTATGCTTTTGTCTGCGATGTTTTTTGAATCGTTATACAGCATAAATATAAGGCCGAAGCTTGCCTTTGTCGCTCTTCGCAGATTAAGGCGGTCGGCCTTGGGGCCCGTTAATGTGAACTCGTGCGGCTTGATATTTTTTCCCAGCTCCTCGAGCTTGGCAAGAGCTATAAAGCTTATCCTTTGGGCCTTGACCCCTGCTATTTCGAAATCCTGAACGTATCCATAAACGCTGTCCTTATCGTCTCTTTTCAGTGCCCCGGATTTAAGCCATTCATCAAGCAGCTTTGCGGCCCTAGTATATTGATTATTATCTGCGCTGTCAGAAGGGGTGGTCTTGCCTTTTGTAATCTGGACTATATTGTATTTGCTTTTTTTATAGAGCTTGTCTCGAAGCTGGTCATCAATGACATCATAAGGCGGCGCAATACAATTGCCCGCGTCACCTGCGACTTGCTCGTTAAATCTGTATGCCTTAAATGGTTTAATTTCCATTATCACACTCAGAATTCCACAAAATCAGGTAGTAATTACGGGTAAACCCCATCAACGCCAAAGCAGAAAAGATACAAATTAATGCGGGGTTTGTCAATTTTAAAGGCGATGTTTTTTATGCTGATTAAATAATGTCTACAAGGAGGCAGCGATTTTCAAAACCATGCTCTCCTTCAAAGACCAGGTGATTGCATTTATTGCAATTTTGAGCGCGTGGAGCGCGTCCAAGCCTTTGAGCTATACGAATCGCCCTGTCGTTCAGGTCGATTACTCTTTCTCCTGCGGAATCACCACTCGCTGATTGTCCGCAGCGAGTGCACCGCCTTGTTATTAATCTCCAGACGTATCTCATATTACAATGAACTGCTCCTCTCAGCAGATTTTAATCGCTCCCATTATATGGCCCAATTACTTGTTGTCAAGCAGAAAACGAGACATTTTAAGACCTTTCTTTGGAATATAGACGTTTTTTAAATAGAAATATTGCAATATTGAATTTTTCTTCAGTGCCTCATATAATTTATGACTTTGATGAAAGGCGGTAATATGCTGGCGAGATTTATAAATTATATTACAACAGATATATGGCGCACACGATTGCGGGACCTCTCTCGCGGCAAGTCAATTGGTATCAGTTTTTTGCGCGTTGTTGTTCTCGCCATCCGCGGCTTTAACGAGAACAAATGTAAGTTTCGGGCATCTGCCCTTACCTTTTTTACTCTGCTGTCTATCGTCCCTGTTATCGCGCTGATGTTCGGCATAGCAAAAGGATTCGGTCTGCAGGAGCGGGTAGCCGCCGAAATTCTTCAGAAAATGAAAGGCCAGGAGGATACCGCAAATAAGCTCATCACATTTGCAAATTCTGTTCTTGACCAGGCTAGCGGGGGAATCATAGCTGGTATCGGAGTATTATTTTTGTTCTGGACAATCATAAGTTTGCTAAGCAGTATTGAAAATTCCTTTAACGATATTTGGGGGGTCGTTAAATCCAGGACGTTCGGCCGAAAAGTAGCTGATTATTTAGTAACCATGCTTATTTTCCCGTTTCTTCTGATAGTTGCCAGCGGAACGACCATTTTTGTCAGCAGCCAGATTGGCTTACTCATTGAGAAAGTTCCTTTTTTGAGGAGCTTTGGACCCTTGTTCATGGTCATTTTGAAACTGCTTCCTTTTGTGGCAGTATGGATTGCATTCACTTTTATATTCATTGCAATGCCGAATACAAAAGTAAGATTCCTTTCCGGTTTCATTGCCGGAATAGTAGCCGGAACTTTGTTCCAGTTCGTTCAATGGGCTTATGTCACTTTTCAAGTTCAGTTAACCACTAAATATGCTGTTTACGGCAGTTTCGCGGCGCTCCCCTTGTTTTTATTATGGCTTCAAATAAGCTGGCTTATTGTCTTGTTCGGCGCTGAGGTTTCTTTTGCCCATCAAAATGCCCAGGCTTATGAATTTGAGCCCGATTGTCTTTCCGCAAGCCGTTCCTTTAAAACACTGCTTTCAATTTTTATTACTCAAAGGATTGTGAGCAGATTTTCTAATGCTGATAAACCGACTGACGCCCCCACCCTTTCCCATGAATTAGAAATTCCCGTCCGCCTTGTTCGTCAGCTTCTTTATGAGCTTTCTGAATCAAACGTAATCTCTGAAGTAAAAACAGGTGAAGACAGAGAGCTTGCCTATCAGCCCGCCGTCGATATAGATAAAATTACAGTTAAATACGTAATTGACAGGCTTGAACAGCGGGGGACAGCCAGCATTCCAGTCATCCAGTCTGATGAAATGAACAAACTTACAGAGTGTCTGCGTCAGTTAAGTGATGCTGTGGAAAAATCACCAGGCAACACTCTTTTGAAAAACCTCTAATGGTTTTTATCGCTTGTTTGGTTCTGATTTTTTCCCGTCGAAAAGTACTTTAACACCTTCAACGGTTCCCTTGCCGATATTGGTTGTTTTTTCCAGGGCCTTTTGTCCCTGACCTAACGCGGATTTGCCTAATTCGGCAGTTTTGCCCATTGCCGAATCGATACCCGCTGTCATATCTTTAGGCAATAACCCTGTTCCTTGTTTGGCTACGCCCACGGCCAGTGCACCAAAAACCTTGCCTATAAGTGCGGCTATAGTTAACTTGCTGTCGGTGCCGAGTTTTTCCATAATTATCGGGTCAAGATTCATGCTTAATGTGTCAGTTTTGCCGGGAATGGAAAGCAATTTTGCTTTAACATTGGTTCCGATTACCTCCAGCTTTGTTACAATTAAATTTTTACCAGGTTCTTTAGTTTTTGGCTCTGGCTCTTTATCGCTTTTTGGCAGCTTATCGAGGATTTCATTGAGGTTATTTGTTAATCCCTTTTGTTCAATCGTAAGCTTTGTGTTCTCGAGCTTTATAAGTTCTATCTTTATGGTCTTGCTCATCAATGAGCCTATATCAAGATTTACCGCACAGTTGCCCAGCTCAAGCAGTGTCTCATTGGCATACCCTTGCGGATTTTTTACGACTAGTCCCTCAATGCCGACCTTTCCCTGCAATATTGATAAATCGATGTTCTTGATAGTGACCGGAACTCCCAGCGTTGTCGTGGCAACTTTTTCAACTGTGGCTTTAATCAACCCTGCGCCAAAAAGAGGAATACCAATAATTACTATCAAAAGAAGCGCCGCAATCCCAATACCTATCCAGGCAAATATTTTCTTTGCTTTCATTTTTTAAGACTCCAAAATAAATTACTGTTTCTGTTTTTGATAGATTATACCATTTTTTCATTTAAATTTATACATCGCGCCTGCAACAAATGAAGTTTCATAACTTTTATCAACAATCGGACTTCTGCGAATGCCGCTATCCAGAAAGTAATATCTAAAATTAGAAAATAAAATCCAGTTTTCATTTAATTTAAACCCTGCTTCGAATCCGGCAAATGCTTTGTAAGATGCTCCCGGCTTATAAGCCGGCCTGTCTGGAAGTTCCTCGCTGTCTTTGACTCCATAATAATAATTTGCAAGATTACTGCTCATAAAAGCAATTCCGCCCAACGGTGATATCTTTGATGATTCATTAAAATTTAAAGGAATTGAATATCTTATATTGAATTCATGACCATCATGCTGACCCAGGGTATCGGTTAAAAAAGCTGTATGTATTTTACCCCAGCTTCCCGAAATCGCGAATTCGCCTCCGGCATCAACTGTATAATTTCTGTCGTCCATTCCTTCCAAAGCATCACTATCATCTTCATTAAAGCCATCCGTTCTTAGGGTGGCAATTATATCGAAGGTCATATTGGAATCGGAGAACAATCTGCATCCAGCCGTATCAATCTTGAAATAGAATGGTGCCATTACGGCTATCCCTGCAGGAAACGGAATAACTCTGGAATCAACCCCCTTGTAAGCCTTGCTTGAAATCCAAACTCCCGGACCTGCGTATAAAAGTGCATTTATATCGGCCGGAGGGTTTGTGTTTTGACCCAGGCAAATCCCGCGAATAATCAATGTCAGTAAAACTGTAAACACTTTATTTTTCATATTCCTTTTCCTTGCAGCGTTTTTATCTTGGCGGCATATGCATCGGCATCGAATTTCCTTTTTAATCCCGCTGAATTCATATACCTGATTTTTCCAAATATAGGTCTTTCCTGCCAGGCACGGTCGTGTTTGCCGAAACACCAAGCCGCACCAGTAAAGCCATTGGGGTCGCGTCCGTCAAGCTCGTATTTATTATTTAAATAAAGAGTGCTTTTGAATGCCTGCTGAGGGATTTTGCTCCATTCAATAATTTTCTTTCCCCAGTACATCCTCATATAGCCGTGCATTTTACCCGTCAACACCATTTCCATTTGTGCCGCGTTCCAGTATTTATCGTAAGTTTTGGCGGCCTCTAATTCTTCCAGCGAATAAATATTTTCTCTTTTATCTTTTTTGTGAAAATTCAAAGTGCGCTTGGCCCACGGCGGCAGACTTTCGAAACTATCGTAATTGCTGTTAAACCATACAAAATTATGGCTCAGCTCTCTGCGAACAATTAACTCTTCAAGAAAACTTGCCTTTCCCTTGCTGTCAGTCTTCATTACTTCAAGAGCGATATGCAAAGGCGAAATCTGGCCGAAATGAAGGTAAGGACTTATATTCGAAATGCACCCCGAGTTGGGATCGTTTCGTTTATCTGCAAAGTTGTCGAGTTTGTTTTCAATAAAATCTCTCAGCAGTTTCCTTGCATAGCCTATACCGCCCGTGAATGTATTAACAGGTTTCACAGTTTTGTCAATTTTCAATTTTGACAATGCTTTTTTTATATCGCTAATGTCAAAAGATTCAGAATCGAAGTGATTAGATTTAATTTTCGGCGTTAACTGATTCAATTTCCGTAAATAAATTCCTAATTTTGAATTAATCCTTGGCCGCAAAGTCCCCGCCGAAAATTCTTCCTTAATTGATGCCTCTTTGACAGGAACAATCAGATTAGTAGTAACCTCGTATAATGGACAGTCAATTTTCGCAGCGGCCAAATTTCTCCATTTTCGCTGTATTCGAAGATATCCGTCATCAGTAACGGCCAATGCGGCATCTTTGGCAAACTTGATAGCTGCCAAATCAGGCTCTGTGCGACATATTACAAATTTAATCCCTCTTTCTTCAAGATTGGTTTTTACCTGCCGCAAGCCTTCCAACATAAAATAATAATGCCGAAGATTCGCGTCGGGAAATTTATCTGTTAAACCGAATACGCAGATAACTGGAAGATTATACTCATTTGCTTTTTCAACAGCATATTCCAGTGCGTGGTTATAATCTGCCCGCTGTGCGGCCTGCATCCAGTAAAGAATATATTTGCCCTTGCCGCGTGCAGAAAAGTTATTAAGCTGCTGTTTTCTTCCCGGCTCAATCAAGCACTCACCTCACGGCTAAATAAGCCGTTTGGCACAATTGACAATCGACAAACAAAATTCAGCAATTAGAATTTATAGCCGACGCCAAGGATGTATTTTACATCTGTATTGCCCTGGCCTTCGGCAGGAGTTGCGTCATAATCAAATGCAACCTTGAAGTTCGTGAAAATCGTTTCTGTGACCATGGCCCGAAGCTCGGCCGTAGTTGACAGGAAATAATCCGAAAACTTTTCAAACGCCGGATAGTATGTAAGGTCATGAAAGAATGTAACTGTTTTACAGAGTTTTTTATCGAAATGATAGCCCAATTGCGCCGTCATCTGGCTGGAACTGTCGGTATCATTATAGTACGACTCAAAACGTGCGGCAATACCCGCATCAGTCGAGAAATTAAAAGCGGGGGTCTCAACCCACTGGTAACCGGCACCGGCGCCTATTAATACACGCCTTTGAAGTTCGGCGATGGCATCTCTTTCATATCTTGTGTCAATAAAACCATAGCATTTTTTACTGAAGAAGTAATCATATTTTCCGCGGGCCTTCCACTGGTCCTGTGTCTTTTCCATTTCATCGGTTTCATCATCTCTCTGCTTTGCGTAATAATATTCAAAATTAAGCATTGTTCTGTCATTTTCACCTCTTTTTATCATGGAAGCAGTGAAATTTTCTGAGAGGTTCTTGGTATTGCCGTGAGTGCTGATTAGTGCGCCTGCAATTTCGCCGTGCCATTTCGGTTTTTCTTTATTAATTGCAGCTATTGACATGACGTTGAAATCCTGAGTTTTTAAGGTCTCATCATTTCCGATCGCAAAGCGTCCGTTCTCGGATTTGCTTATAGGTTTTTTGAATGTTGTCCCGTCTTGAAGCTGCACTTCAATAGGTTCGTTTGTTTTAAATGTTGAGACACTTTTCAGGTCGATTGTTAATTTGCCCGCGAGGTCTGATTCTAAAGTCATTTTTCCGTCAGCAAGGCTTGTAACCTTACCGGTAATGCGGTCCCCATTGACAAGATAAACTTCATCGCCAAAAAGGGGTGAGGTAAAAATAAATAGACATATACATGCTGCAAAGCGTTTGAACATAACTCTCCTCGCAAAAATTTAAAAAGCTGTTTTTATCCGGTTTTTTCTTTTATATGCACATCTCTTTGCGGGAACGGTATAGTCAGCCCGTTGTTTTCCAGGGCTGACTTGATTTTGGCTGTAACATCAAAATAAACATCCCAGTAGTCCTTGGGTTTTACCCATGGCCTTACTGCAAAATTCACGGAGCTGTCAGCCAGTTCCATGACCGCGACAACAGGCGCAGGGTCTCTGAGAATTCTCGGATCTGAATCAATAACAGATTCGATGACCTGTTTTGCTTTTTTAATATCATCTTCATAAGAAACGCCAATTTTGAGATCGATTCTTCTTGTGGGATTGGCAGTGTAGTTGCTGATTGTGCCGCCTGTTATTTGTGCGTTTGGAATGATAACTCGGACGTTATCCGGCGAGTTAAGCACCGTATTTAAAATCTGAATTTCCTGGACCGTTCCCTGTGTTCCGCCTGCCGCGACAAAATCACCGACTTTAAACGGCTTGAATATCACCATAAGTATTCCGGCCGCAAAATTCGACAACGAGCCCTGAAGCGCAAAAGCTACTGCTAATGCCGCCGCACCGAGCACTGCTATTGCCGCGGTAAGCTTTATCCCGACCCTGTCGAGGGCCGCGATAATCACAAATACTACCAAACCGAAATACGTTAGATGCTGCACAAAGCTTACAAGGATTTGCTCAACCTTGGCCCGAGCCATAGCCTTGGCGATAATTACGGAAATCCATTTCGCGACCTTGCGCCCGATTAGAAAGATAAGAATCGCGGCCAGCAGGTCAATCGCGAAAGCCGTTCCCTTGGTTATCAGAAAATTTTTAATAGTGTCAAATAGATGCTGAGTCCCGCTTGCCTGTGATACTGAATTAGCATCCGAGTTTGCGTCCGCACCAATAGCCGGTACGCTGACAAGCAATATCAGCGTTATTGCTAAAATCCCTGTTCTTTTCATTCGAAGCTCCGTCTTGCGATTTAAATTTTTAAGTTAAAAGTATCTCCGGTTTGTGCGCTACTGAGGTGCCGGGGCAGGTGCTGCCGGTGTATTGGGGCCCGGAGCTGCCGGAGGCGTCGGTTCGTTAGTTTTTTTCTTGCATCCCTCTAAACTAAGCAGACTCACTGAAATCAATACACATAACATAATTCTAATTACTGCTTTCATGTTTTCCCCTTTACAAAAAAAATTAATAAGTTTTAAACTCTAACTTTTTTTAAGTATGTCCCGAATATCCGTCAGCAGAAGAACCTCAGGTGTTGGTGTCGGCGGAGCGGATGGTTTCGCGGCCTCTTTTCTTTTCAGGGTATTAATTCCTTTTACCAGCATGAAAATCGCGAATGCGATTATTGTAAAATCAATCACCGTCTGAATGAAATTGCCATAGTTAAGTGTAACTGCCGCCCTGGCCGGTGCATCTGCGGTTGCGGGAACAGCGTCCTTCAGCGTTATCGCCAGTTTGCTGAAATTTACGCCCCCTATAAGCAGGCCTATCGGCGGCATAATTACATCAGCCACAATTGATGACACGATTTTGCCGAATGCCGCGCCAATGACTATGCCCACGGCCATGTCTACTACATTACCCCTGACGGCAAACGCCTTAAATTCCTGTAACCATTTCATTGCCATCTCCTTAAATTCACAAATCGCCCGCTATCTCAATTGCATGAGACTAAATCATAATATTTGCCCGTGACTTGTCAAGCCTTGGTTTTGTTATCTATGGAACAAGGTACGGGTAAATTGCCCAAATTAACATTTACAAAAATGCACAAAAGATTTTTACCGCAGAGTTCGCGGAGAGAGCAGAGAAATATAAAGTAAGAGAGAGAAAAAATATGGCGAAACGTATGAGAAAGATTCGAAAACTTATGGACGATTTTATTTATTTGACATAAAATAGATATTTTAAATTAATAATTAATAATTTAAGATAGATTCTACCGGCAAATATAGGTTGCTGTGGGGCTGTTGAAAAACACAATACTTACGATTGAGATTGCTTCGCTTCGCTTGCAATGACTTAAAATTGCACATATTGTCATTGCGAGCAAAGCGACGAAGCAATCTTTACTTTATAAACAGTCCCGCTGTCCCTATTAAAAATTGCGGCGAAATAGAATTTTGTTTGTAGCTTATGGACTCTTGCCCGGGCTGACTTATTTTATTAACATTAAATTAGAGAGGTCAATGAAATGAAATTATTTAATTTAAATATTTTAATACTTTTATGTATTTGCGGTAATGTCTTTGCAATCAATAGTTCAGGTTTAGTAGATAATTATGAAAAATCCACAAAAATACTTTGGCATTCTTCTTTCGAAGTCCACAGTATTATTTCAATGGAGGGACAAGATAATCCCGGGTTTCAAGCATTCGAGCGCACTGCCAAAATTTATAGAGATGGACCAAGAATATCTGTTATTTCCCAGGATGACGCCTTGATGAAAGGCGGACAACGTTTTTCTGAAAAGCGAACCTGTATTTTAGATGATAAAGCCATCATTATCGCCTCAGAGCAACAAGGAGGGGCTTTTTTTGATTCCAATCTTGCAAAGTGGAAACAATTTGCTTTTGCAGGTTTTGGAGGGGCTATAATAACTGAAGGAAGCGTTGTTGGAGACGATGATGCCAAGCTGTTTACGATTCTCCGTGAAAGCAATTTACAAATGAGAAATGAAATGGAAAATATTGACGGACATCAAGTTTATGTTCTTGAGGGAAAGGGCAAAAGAGGCAAGATTAGGATTTGGCTGGATCCAAATGCAAATTTTCTTCCAAGGCGTCTTGAAATATTTAAAACCGATGAGGACTTACTTAACGGCCGTCCCGTAAAACTTGCAAAAGAAGACAATATTATTAAAAACAAACAGTTAAAAGAATATTCTTTGAAGGTAGATGAAGTAAAAATACAAAAAGTAGACGATATGAATATAATGACCGATGCTAATATTACTGAAATTAGAACATATGCGGATAATTACAAAATTACAGCGCATTATCCTTTTCATATTCTAAAAATAAATCTTAAACCTGACTTTGCATCAGTTAAGGCCTTTGACATTAATTTGCCTGATGGAACACCGATAACAAATAACAATTTCCCTGGAAGCAAATTTGAGGTTCGCCAAGGTAAAATTGTTTCCGCAGGAAATTAAAATAGCGCAGAATGAAAGCAATTATTAATTTGCGTTTTGTATTGCGTTTAGCATGTTTGGATCGATTGCTTTGCCAAGTTCCTGTGCGATTTTGATATGCTCTTTGGCCTGCTGAAATTCATTAAGTTTATAATATGAAAGTGCAAGGCCGTAATGGCCATCGGCCATTTTAGGAGCAAGTTCTACCGCCTTAAGCTGGTTTTTCAATGCGTTTGCATAGTCACCTTTATTAAAGTACGCAGCGCCTATCTGGTATTGCAGCTCAGGATTTTTCGAATTTACCTTTATTGCCTTGAGATACTGTTCAATTGCCCCATCGAAGTTGCCTTTATTAAAATAAATATTTCCCAGATTAACAAGCGCTTCGAACAAATCCGGCTTAATCGCAAGCGCCTTAAGATATGCATCCATTTCATTTGCGGCCTTTTCCATTTGTTTATAGCAAAGCCCCATCCCTAAATACGCCTCCGCAATCGAAGGATTAATCGAAAGCGCCTCCTCATAGCTGGTAATCGCCTGCCCGCAGTCACCCGATTTACTGTAAACATCACCCAACAGATGATAAAGCTGTGCATTTTTAGGTTCGAAATTCAATGCCGAAATAATTGTATTTCTCGCATCATCGAGCCGGTTCATTTTTAAATAAATAATTCCCAGGTCTTTATATGCCGCGGCAAAATTCGGTTCTATGCGAATGGCAGCAGCGTATTCATTTACCGCATTATTAAACTGTTGGACCGCAAAGTACGCGCTTCCTAAAGTGGCATGTGTCTTTGCATCATCAGGGCTTATCCTCAATGCCGCCTGAAACTCATTTATCGCCTCTTCGATTCGGTTCTTTATCAAATAGTAGCTGCCCAGATTTTTTCTCGGCTCCGAAATCGTCGGATTAATAAAGACGGCCCACTGCATCGAGGCTATCGCCTGATTTACATTTCCGATGTCCTTGTAAACGTTCCCAAGATTATTGAAAAAGCAGCCAAGCGACTGGCGCTTGTTCAAATTCGACATGTAAATTGTTTCAGTCTTTGGAATTTTAAATTGCTCGATGTAGTAGCTGTCCGGCGGAGTATTTCCGTTATGGGTAGTCTCGATATTGATGCGATTCTTGCCGTCGTCATACCTCACAAAAAAATGTCCCGGCACCACCACACCATACAAAGGCAATCCCAATCTCTCGCCAATTGACAGATAAAGAATCGATAAGCTGAGGCAATAACCCTGTCTCCTATCCATCACCGAATGCAGAAATAAATCGTAAGGGTCTGTTGCCTTATCTATCGGTCGAAATTTCAATTCATTAAAAAGATAATCATTAATTACAGGTATTGCAGCCGGCCCCATCGTCAGATTTTTGGCTTTGACGCGCCTATGGATTTCTTTTGCCATATCGTCGAGCCGCTGCTGGTATTTCGTCCCTGCCACCATGTCGCTCCACGATTCCGACACAATCAATGTAGCCGTGCCAAGGTCAATCTGCTCAGGCGAAAGCGCAAGCACCTTTTCAATTGAATTGACATACAGCCCCTCAAGATTCGCATTCGCCAGCGGCTCTGCTAACTGGTTTTCATTTGGCGGCTGGGCCGCAAAACCAAATTTAAACTGTCCACCGCCGAGCACGCAGAGCCCGCAGAGACAAATATAAAGTAAAACCCTCGTTCTTTGTGGCGAGCAATAATTTTGTGTTATCATAAATTTATTTTTCAGTCACCTTCTCGGCTTGTAGTATCTTGGTTTTGCCTGTTAACATTGACTCATATAGATTGACAGAAGCCCGCATGTAAAATTGACTCATTAAGTCCTTTGTATATGGACCATCAATGAGTAGAAAAAGTTCCCCGCTTTCCTTGTTATAAAGCATCCCTTTGCGAAGTTCAATTTGTTCTATAGAAATTCCATAACTGATTTTCATTTCTCCAAAATGAAAACATTCGTTATATGCCTTTTCACCCAAATCTGATGATCCATGTTTAAGATAATAGATCAGATTGCCGTCAGTTATAGCTTTCTTCAAGAAATTCTTATCAATTAAATCTTGTTCACTTTTTGGGAAAGCACCATCATTTTCTTCGGTATATCGGCCAATTACTTTTCCTATACTTACTGCAGTAAGACCGTATTTGCTCGCTGCGTCTATCCAATTGTAATAGTGCCTTGTAACAGGTATTAAAACTATTAAAGTGAGCAATGTCAGCACTATGAATATTGTTATTTTTCTGGACAGCTTCATAATGTTAATCTTCTTCCATTTCCAGCCCTATAGGTTTCTTGCCGAAAAGGTCAATTTGCCGCCACTTGTTTGTCTTGAATCTGATTCTATTTGCCAATCCCGCCGTGATTATGCTCAAAGTTGCCGCCGCCCAAGGCCCCAGCGAACCGAAATTGGGAAACAGCTTTATTATAGCATATCCTCCTATTGCCAGTATAGCCGCTGCCGAAAAACCCGTGGCCGCCAGCCATATCGTATCTCCCGCTCCTCGCAATGCCCCGCTGTAAACCGTCCTCGATGCGTAAAAAAGCTGATAAATCGCCCCGAAGATAAGCACTTCTGCGCCGATTAAAATTACCTTTTCATCAGCCGTCCACAGCCGCATCAGTATGTCCCCGAAAAATAAAAATCCCAGTCCCACCGCTCCCATATAGATGACCGCAAGCCGCAGGCATAATCCGGTTTGCTTGATTGCTGTGTGGTCTCTGTCTGCCCCGATTGATTTGCCCACAGCTACCGTGATTGCCGTCTTCAATCCTTCGATAGGCATCGTTGAAAGATTTATGCATGCAAGCGCCGCGCTTGTCGCCGCCTGTGCCTCTTTTCCGAACCTGCCCACAAGCCAAAATAATATCGCTCCCCATACGCCAACGCTTAAGGCCAGTTCAATCCCTGCCGGAACTCCTACCTTTAAGAGGTCCGCCATTTTTTTAAAATCAGGTTTGAGCATTTTGAGGCTTGCGTATTCTTTTCGAAAATCACTGCTTAAAAATGTCCCCATCCTTATCCCGCCGCCGACTGTGATGCCGATTACTGTTCCCCATGCCGAGCCCGCGATTCCCATCTCGGGAAAACCGAATTTTCCGAAAACCAGCGCATAGTTCATCACAAGATTGACAACTTGTGCGATGATGGCCGCATACATCGAAAGCAGGGGCCGGTGAACCCCCATGAAAAACTGCACGCCCGCCCATACGAAGACGACCGCAATATTGCCGAAAAGCATTATTCGAAAATATATAACCTCAAGCTCGACTACCTCGGGGTCGTGCCCGAATGACTTGAAAATCGCCGGTGCAAGCGGCCAGCAAACGGCCAGAACCAAAAGCGAAAAAGCCGTGCCCATATAGACTGCCTGCCATAAATAGCTGGTGCATTCCTTTTTGCTTTCCCTGCCGAAACACTGGCTTACAAACGTGCCAAGCCCCGCAAAAATTCCCATCACGCATGCCGATGGTATCCCGGCCGTAAATCCCGCCGGCAAAACGGCTGCCAGTGCCGCCGTTCCTAATTTAGAGACCATCAGCCGGTCCACAAATTGCAGCAGAGTAAATGAAAGGGTCGTAACGATAATCGGCCCCGCCAGCTTGAGTATGAACTTCAGGGACGCCTCATTGACCTCAGCCTTTAGCGGCAGCACGACAGCAGGTAATGCCCCATTTCCCGTTGTAACAGATTCTTCATTCATTCTATAATCACAGATTACACAGATAACACAGTTTTAAATCACAGTGTAAATCTGTGTTAATCCATGTCTAATTTTAATCCTTTATATACGATTTACGGTAACAATAGGACTGCCAAAATTCAATATATTCGTTTTTCCTGCTGCAATCCATTTTCCTATTTAGGAAATTAAGCCATATCAGGAAAATAAAAGGGATTGTTGGCCGGTTCACATCAGGCCAATATTTCTACGGCTCGAATACTATCCGGATCTATTCGGAGTTTGCCAATAATGAAATAAGATTTTTAAATATAGCTATTGAATCGGCGGATAAGCCCCGACGAATTTTACATCCTTGGGCTCGCCAATAAGTTTTTTGATATCATCCGACAAAGACGTCCCTGATGCGGCAGAAGGGAATACATTTAATAATTGGAAATTATTCAATTGGGGACATTTGAATAACGGCCCCGCGTAATTCGAAAAATACTTGTCATTGGCGGAAAATTCAGGAATCAATTTATGCAAATCTTCAGGAGAATTTAATGCTTCCAGGCATCTTTCATTCTTGGCCGGACTCCAGTAAATCAACGGACTGGTTTTGTCTGAGCTTTGCCGGACATAAGCGTTGTAATCAAGCTTTTTAACCTGCGGCTGCGTAAGCTGGCAGCATTGAATCCGCATCTGCGAGAACGCAAGCAGCGGCCGGTTGAAATTTTCATCAGCCGTAAGCAGGTTGTTTACGAAGACATGTCCTTCGCGTGCATTTACATCGGGGCCGGTGCTCGGATGCCAGCCGAAATGGTCGCCTACAGCGCTTCTGTTATTGCGGCCGATGCAGGCGATACTGTTGACAAATGTATTGTTATAAATTTGAACATTGGAGCTGTTTAGTATGAATATCCCGTGATCACAATTTACAAACAAGTTGCCTGAGCAAATCGCGCCTTTTGAAATTTCAAAGAAAAATCCATTATCGCTTGGCCAGAACTGTTCGCTGTTAAACCGCCTGCTGTTATCGCCCACACCCTGGACCCAGTTATCGATGAACCTGCCGTCTACATTGCCGACATCATACCAGATACCGTTTGAATTAGGATTATCGATAACAAGATTGTCCCTGCAGGTTGCCCGGTAACACTGGTTAAATATCTTTACCGCGGCCGGAAAATAGCCGGTGATATTCTCGATGTTATTTCGCCTGAAGATATTTTTTTCAAGCAGCACATCTGATGAGCTGATGACATAAATCCCTTCAGTGCTCGTGTCGCTTACAAGACAATTCTTAATCGTCAGCTTATCGCCCTTAAAGTAAGCGGCTACACGCGAGCAGAATGAAATTGTGCAGTTTTCAAAAGTAGAACCAATTACATCTTTTCCGAATTTAGACTCATCTGCCAGCCCCTCCGGCTCTGTCCCTTCAATTTCAAAGGCCCGGTAGGCATACTGAGTAAATGTCATCCCTCTGATTGTCGAGCCTTTTTTGTCCGAGGCCTTGCCGTGACAATCTCCATTAGTTCGAATAAGTGCGTAGTCGAACGCCGTGATTTCCACAGAATGGTTTGCGGGATCGGTACCAATGTAAACCGTGCTGTCATTATAGTCGATGTAAAAGGAATCGGCATTAACGTCTCCTTGTGTGCCGGCTGATTCTAAAAACTTTCCATCAACAAAAACCATATCATTGTTAAAACGGTGCAGCGGAGTCCCTTTGTTCTTGTCCTGCTGCCACCAGTCGGCCGGCTTTGCCGCGAACAGCCGTTTCCAATTTGTCTTCCATAATCCATTGCTTAGGCGTTCCCATTTATCGGCTATATATGTCCCCTTTAATACCGTCCGTTCATCCGCGTATGGCTGTATCGTGATTCCCTGGTTGAATTTCAATCCTCCGGTTCGATATGTCCCGCCCCTCATTATGATTGCATCGCCTGTTACTACTTTCTCAATCGCCGATTCCAGCGATGATGCTTTATCCGGACTTTCTCCTGATAGCTCAGTTTTTCCATCAGGCGCAACATAGTAAATCTTACCCGTCACTTTTGGTAATTCATATTTTTGCTGAATTGGCCCGTAAGGTCCGCCAGACGGCTGAGCATTTGATAACGAAGCGCAGCAGACTGTCAGAATAAAAATAAATAAAAAAAGATGACGAAGTAAATTCATTTTGTTTTCCTTAAATTTTGAAGTTGGAGATGTCTTCCAGGGTCTTTTTTACAAAATCTAAAAATTGAGCCGCATAGCCCCCATTTGCGACCTTGTGGTCAACAGATAAAGTCATATTCATCATCTTGCGGACGATTAAACCATCAGCGGTATCCCCAGAGGGGACACAATTATCAGTTATTCTGCCGATTCCCATAATTGAGCACTGACCCGGGACAACAATCGGAATAAACGAATCAACACCAAACGAGCCGAGATTACTCAGAGTTATGCAGCCGCCTTCGAGGTCATCGAGCGTAAGCTGGTTTGTTTTTGTCCTTTCGATAAGCTGTTTTGTAAAACGGGCAATTTCTGAAACTGTTTTTTTGTCCGGGTCCTTTATTATCGGTGCAATCAAGCCCTCCGGCGTTGAAATCGCAAGCCCGATACCTATTTTTTTTGCAAGCTTTATATCATCACCTTCGATTTGGCCGGTCATTATCGGGAATTTTTCGAGCCCTATAGCAATTGCCTTAATAATAAAGTCATTATATGAGAGTTCTTCTTTGCGTGACTCGTTGATTTTTTGTCTGTAAGCGGCAAGTTCAGTGACATCGGCCCTTACATTTAGA
Organism: uncultured Pirellulales bacterium; assembly: GCA_964431645.1. Taxonomy (GTDB): domain Bacteria; phylum Planctomycetota; class Phycisphaerae; order Sedimentisphaerales; family Anaerobacaceae; genus Fen-1362. The sequence continues at coordinate 13,234 of CAYSKP010000081.1, read as the reverse complement.
TAAAAACATGGCATTTCCTGTTTTGAGCGGAGCATTTTTTCGGCTGTGATTTTTTGAAGCCTGCTTACCGGTATGGTATCCCCAAGTTTTAGATTCACAGGCAGCACCGGAACTGGTAATGGCATGTCATTTATTTTGATGCGCTTTGCAGGTTTTGATTTTGCAATCGTAGGTGCCGACGGCATCGATGCCTTGAGCAAATTCAAAAAATCATCGCTTATCCGCTCATCCTTATCTCCAAGGATTAATAGAGGCGTTTCAATCGTATAACTTATTCCAATCTCGGCTAATATCAATTTTACAAAGCCATCCACAGGTGATTCTATCTCGAGGGTTGCCTTGTCAGTTTCAACATCAAAGAGGACATCGCCGCTCTTGACGTGGTCACCCACTTTGACCTTGCAGTCAACGATAGTTCCATCTTCCATTGTATCGCCGAACTTCGGCAGCCGGACTTCTTTGGCCATATCGAATCCTTTTCACTAGTATTTGAAATCAGGCGGATTTTAAGCTATCGGCAAGTTACAATCAACTTCCCTCTGGAAAGTGTTAATGCAAAATATTTAAGATTGATTTGAACAAATAATGCTAAAACCTGCGGTACTTCATCAAATCCTGATAAAGACAATCTAATTGCTGTCAGGGGTCTTGCAGCCACTGTTCGGCCAGAACAGCAAGGTCGAGAAAATCAACTACACCATCTGGAGCAATGTCTGAAGATGGAAAACCAGTCGATTGAAGCCACTGGCTGCCAATAATAGCAAAGTCAAAAGAATTCACAAAGCAGTCATTTGACAGGTCAGCGCCCGGACACAGACTGAACATATAAGCAGAACCCGAATTAGTTCCATTGTCGTCATCACCATAAGCTCCGACTACGGCGGAATTATTATCGATAGAAACCGAGACGCCAAAGGAGTCATAGGCGGCAACATCAAAAGCAAGAAGCCTGGCATCCGGGCTCCAGTTTGTACCATCTCGCTTGAAAATGTACGCTGCCCCCGAATTGCTCCCGCCGTCATCTTTGTAGTAAGCACCCACTATAGCATGTTCACTTCTGATAGAAACCGATTTCCCGAAGAAATCACCGATATCGCCATCTGAGGCTAAAAGTTTGGCCTGCTGGCTCCAGCCGGTTTCATCACGCTTAAATATGTATGCTGACCCCGAATTGTTCCCGTTGTCATCATCAAAAACACTTCCGACAACAACATATTCACTAATAATAGAAACCGAGTAGCCAAAATAATCATCGGCAGCTCCGTCTGAGGCAAGAAGTTTGGCCTGCTGAGTCCAGGTTGTCCCCTCACGTTTGAATATATAAGCCGAGCCGGAATCGCTTCCATTGTCGTCATCATAATAAGCTCCAATTACGGCGTAATCACCGCTAATAGAGACACAGTAGCCAAAGTTATCACCTTCAGCGCCATCCGGTGCTAAAAGCTTTGCCTGCTGGTACCAGGTTGTACCCTCACGTTTGAATATGTATGCCGCACCGGAGTCGTTACCTTTGTCATCATCATAATAAGCTCCTATTATTGCATAATCACCGCTGATTGAAACTGAGCCGCCAAATACGTCACCTGGGGCCCCATCAGAGGCTAAAAGCTTAGCCTGCTGGCTCCAGATTGTGTCATTACGGACGAATATATATGCCGAGCCCGAAGTATTTCCATTATCGTCATCACCATAAGCCCCGATGATAGCATAATCCGGGCAGATGGAGACAGAACGGCCAAAAAAATCGTCAACAGCACCGTCTGAAGCAACGAGCTTGGCCTGCTGATTCCAGTTTGTTCCATTGCGCATAAATATGTATGCCGAACCGGAACTGCTTCCGTTACTGTCGTCATTAATAGCCGCAGCGATGGCATAGTCGCCGCTAATCGAAACAGACATTCCAAACCAATCGCTGTCGGCCCCATCAGAGGCCGCGAGCTTGGCAAGCTGCGTCCATCCTGCCGTTTTAGCAACCTCGCACAAGCACAAAACCAGGCTTAATCCCAAAAAACTAATTGCACAAACTTTTCTCTTTTCCATTCTTAACCCCCTTAACTTCCTATATAATACAATAGTTTTCACCCTCTCAAAAAATCCTTGTGATTCGTTAAGGTCAACTTAAACGGATATGGCCTGTATTTAGCTGAAATGCATATGAGCACCCAAATTTATTTCTCTTAGGACGTACAATTCTTTAAAACCATCCTTGACAAAAAAGCTACTTTTTTAAAGAAATGAGTGTGCCTTAAATTTGACTCCTCGTGGCTCATAAAGCCTAATAATATGTTATTTCCCCTTGTATAAAATGTCAAGGGAAATCAGGTTAAAACTTATGAATTTTATCTTCTGTATACATTTGAATTAAGCTCTTTGGCCTATATACTCCCTAAGGCTCAGAAATCTATAAAAAAAGGCATATGTATTTGTTGCTTAAACAAGCAACTAAAGTTTGTTATAATTCCCTGGTCTGACTATAAACTTTCTTTTTCAACAAAATAAAAAAGTTGACTAGACCATCAAACAACAGATATTATTAATTTTATAAAATGCGGGCGTAATTCAGTGGTAGAATGTCGGCTTCCCAAGCCGAATGCCGTGGGTTCGAATCCCATCGCCCGCTTTAGTAAAGGCAGCGATTGCTCATTTAACCACACTGAATAAGGAAATAAATTATGTTCAACTGCTTTAGACTTTCTATAACCTTATCATTCTTTGTTGCCATCCAATTCGCAGCAGCAGATGTCAATCTAAATGATCCATTCGAAGTCAATAAATTGATTGGCCGCGGAGTAAATTTTGGCAATACCCTCGACAGGGAAGTGGAACTTGATGATGAATGGAGCTGGATTGTGAAAGATGAGCATTTTCAGATAGTAAAAGATGCAGGATTCAATTCGGTCCGGCTTACGGTGCGATGGTCCACGCGGACAATGGATAAGCCGCCGTATACTATTGACCCCAATTTCCTCAAGCGTGTTGATATGGCCGTGAACAGCGCGTTATCTCGTAATCTGGTTACGATAATAAACTATCAGAACTTTTTTGAATTTTACAAAGACGTCAATGGGCTCAAACCGAAACTTCTGGCAACATGGCAGCAGCTTGCGGAGCATTATAAAGATTATCCGAATACCCTCTTATTTGAGCTATTAAATGAACCGGCTGAAGAACTCGACGGGCCGAAATGGAATGCACTGATAAAAGAGACACTTGCGATTGTCCGCAAGACTAATCCAAACAGGATGGTTGTAATCGGTCCAATTGATTTCAATCACATTCCGGGGCTTAGGTTTCTTAAGCTGCCTGAGGACGATAGAAATATCATCCTGACGATACATTATTATGAGCCGCATCATTTTACCCATCAGGGGACAAGCTGGACCGCTAATTCCAACGATTGGCTTGGGACAAAATGGGGCAGCGAAGATGACAAAAGCAGGATAAAAAAAGATTTTGACACGCTGGCGAGCTGGGCCAAGGCAAAAAACCGGCCGGTTTACATCGGCGAATTCGGCACAAATGAAGCAGCAGATATGGAGTCACGCATTCGCTGGACAAAATGTGTTGCCGATGAGGCGGTCGCGCACGGATTCAGCTACACATACTGGCAATTCACTCACAATTTTTTACTTTATGACAGGCACAAAAAGCAATGGGTAAAGCCGCTGCTCGATGCAGTGATGCCTCCGAAGCAATGATATTGCAGGGAAAGTTTTATGCTGAAAATACTAAAAATTTCTATCTGCCTGATTTTACTAATAGCAGTATCCGCATTGGCCGCAGAATCAAATGCCCCATCAATGAAACCCGATCCTTTCAAAATCAATAAGGCGCTCGGCAGGGGTGTAAATCTCGGCAATGCACTTGAGGCGCCGGTTGAAGGACAATGGGGCGTGGTGCTCAAGGAAGAGTATTTCAGTATTATCAAGCAGGCGGGATTCGATTCAGTGCGCCTCCCTGTAAAATGGTCCGGACATGCGCTAAATGAAAAACCATACACCATTAATCCGGATTTTTTTAAACGTGTGGACTGGGCAATCGATTGCGCAATAAAAAATGGCTTATATATAATGGTTAATATTCAGCGGTATGACCCCTTAACGGATGACCCCAACAGTTATCATTTCGAGCGATTTATAGCTTTATGGCAGCAGATTGCCGAGCATTATAAAAGTTCACCCGAATCAGTTCTTTTCGAATTATATAATGAGCCGTACATGCAGTTGACGCCTGATTTGTGGAATCAGCTTGTTGAAAAAACGCTGCCGGTTATCCGTCAATCTAATCCAGACAGGACGATTGTAATCGAGCCGACTATTATCATAGAGCCGAATTTTGTTGTCTGCTTGGACAAACTCAAAATACCAAAAGAAGAGCGCAATGTAATCGTTTCCGTTCATTATTATACCCCGCTGGAGTTTACTCATGCCGGAGCGCCGTGGATGGGTAAAAGGTCTGTGGCGTGGATTGGGACAAAATGGATGGGAACCGATGCGGAAAAAAAGGTAGTCACGGACTTTTTCGAAGAAACGGCCAAATGGGGAAAAGAAAATAATCTTCCGATTAATTTAGGCGAATTCGGAGTTTATAAAAAAGTCGACCCGGAGTCACGAGTCAGGTGGGCAAGGTTCGTTGCGCAGACGGCCGCACAGAATAAAATGAGCCTGCTCTGGTGGGACTTTTGTGCTGAGCTTGCGGTTTATGATAGGGACACTAAATCGTGGAATAAAGAGCTGTTAGATGCAATCCTGCATTCAAACTAATCACTAATATATTTTTATGGAGAAAAAGAATGTCAACTTTCTCGAAGGTGTTAGTAATTTCAGTAATGGTTTTAATTTCAATTAATTGTGTTATGGCAGCAGAACCTGCAAAAATCGATGCGTTCGCGATGAATAAGATGCTCGGCCGTGGTGTTAATATCGGCAACGCCCTCGAATCGCCGATAGAAGGAGCATGGGGTGTTACGATTAAAGAAGAATATTTCGATGTTATCAAAAAGGCGGGATTCAATTCGATTCGCCTGCCGGTGTGCTGGACAGCGCATGCATCCAAGGAAAAGCCGTATACTGTTGACCCGAATTTTTTCAAGAGGATTGACGAGGTTGTCGGATACGCGGTTTCGAGGAAGATGCCAATAATGGTGAATATGCATCATTACCGCGAGCTTTATACGGACCCCAATAGTTATCATAAGGAAAGATTTCTGGCGATTTGGAAGCAGATAGCCGAGCATTACAAAGATTATCCGGATTTACTGCTTCTTGAGATTTACAATGAGCCTGATGATGCCTTAACACCGCAGATGTGGAACCAGTGGGTTAAAGATGCGCTGGCGGTTATCAGGCAATCGAATCCGAATAGAATCGTCGTTGTCGATGCGGCAAATGACAGTTGGATTATGTATTTGAAGCTGCTCGAATTGCCGGAAAATGACCGCAATATTATTGTTACCGTTCATCATTATTTCCCGCATGCCCTGACACATCAGGGTGCCAACTGGATTACCAGGGCCAAAGCCGACCAGGCGCTTGTAGATATGAAGGTGGTGGGACAAAATCCCGCCTCGGACGGCGGCGATTACAATAGCTGGCCGGGGACTAAATGGACGGGCACACCCGAGGAAAAGAAATTGATGACCGACATTTTTGATTTTGGCGCTGCCTGGGGAAAGGAACATAACAGGCCGATTAATCTTGGCGAGTTCGGGGTGTATGAAAAGGCAGATATGCACTCGCGCGTTGCATGGACGAGATTCATTTGTGATACGGCCGTCGAGCGCGGCATGAGCATACATTATTGGGAATTTTGCGCGGTATTCGGATTGTATGATGCGCAGAGGAAAGAATGGCGTAAGCCCCTTTTGGACGCGGTGCTGGGAAAGTAAAGGATTGAATTTCCATGAGAAAAATAATAGCAGGAATTCTTGTTTCATTATCGGCGTCTTGCTTTGCGGCCGAAGAGCCGAATGTTTTTAATATCAACAAAATGATAGGACGAGGCATGAATATCGGAGCTGCGCTCGAATCACCAAATGAAGGCGACTGGGGCGTAACATTGCAGGAGGAATATTTTCAGATAATCAAAGATGCTGGATTTAATTCGATACGCCTGCCGATAAGCTGGTCAACCCATGCTCAGGAAGCGTCACCATATACGATTGACCCCAAGTTCCTCAAAAGAATTGACTGGGCTGTAAAAAATACGATGTCGCGGCAGATGGTTGTGATAATCAACACCCATCACTATAAGGAGATTTATAAAGACCCGAACGGCCACAGGGTAAGATTTGCCGCGATATGGAACCAGATTGCCGAACATTACAGGGATTATCCTGAGACGCTGATTTTCGAATTGCTAAATGAGCCTGAAGGTAATTTAAAGGCGGCCGAATGGAATTCGATTTTAAAAGATGGGCTTGCCGCCGTGAGGAAATCAAATCCTCACAGGGCAGTTATAATCGGGCCTGCAAACTGGAACGATATCAAGCAGCTTAATTCGCTTGAGCTTCCCAAAGATGACCGCAATATAATTGTGACTGCGCATTATTATCTGCCGTTTAAATTTACTCACCAGGGGGCTCCATGGGGCGGCGATGCTACAAAAGCCTGGCTAGGCACAAAATGGATGGGCAGCGAGGAAGAAAAACGGGCAATAAAAAAAGATTTCGATGAAGCCGCCCAATGGGCAGAGAAAAACAATCGGCCCATTTTTATCGGTGAATTCGGCACCTATTACAAAGCGGATATGGATTCGCGCATTCGCTGGACTAAATACGTTTCAGATGAGGCGATTAATCACGGCTTCAGCTTCGCGTATTGGGAATTTTCATTTAATATGGGCTTGTATGACCGCGAGACAAAATCCTGGCGCAAACCGCTTTTAGATACAGTCATTCCGCCAAAAAATTAAACTTAAAAAATTGGAGCGTAAAATGAAATCGAAAAAAATAATCATCCTCGCATCGGTATTATTTGTAAGCACAATTCAATCCTTTGTAATTGCTGAACCAAACAGCAATACGAAATTAGACGCATTCAAAATGAACGAGCTTCTCGGCAGAGGCGTCAACATGGGTAATGCCCTCGATGCGCCGAAAGAAGGCGAATGGGGATTTACCCTCGAGGAAAAATATTTTCAGGCAGCTAAGGACGGCGGCTTCAATTCCGTGCGAATACCTGTTCGCTGGTCTGCCCATGCTTTAGCAGAGCCGCCATATACAATTGATGCCAATTTTATGAAAAGGGTCGATTGGGCGGTCAATTGCGGTCTATCCCGCAAGTTGCCGGTAATGCTCAACGTTCATCACTATTATGATCTTTTCAGCGACCCAGCAAGCCATAAAGACAGGTTCCTTGCCATATGGCAGCAGATTGCAGAGCACTTCAAGGATTATCCTGAGACACTTTTGTTTGAGCCGATAAATGAGCCCTCAGGCAAATTAAGCGGCAGTGTTTTGAATTCGATACTCAAGCAGACAATTGAGGAAATTCGTAAGTCCAATCCCGACAGAATTATTGTTGCCGGTTCCGAATGGAATGTTGCAGGAAAACTTTCCTCATTACAAATCCCCAAAGAAGATCGAAACATTATCGTCTCCATACATTCTTACAGTCCCCTTGAATTCACGCATCAGGGGGCGCCATGGGTAACAGACAGGGATTCCAATGCATGGATGGGGACAAAATGGACGGGGACCGAGCAGGAAAAGAATGCTATAGCCAGGGAATTAGATATTGCCGCCGCCTGGGGAAAAAGGAATAATCGGCCAATAAATCTTGGCGAGTTCGGCTCATACAATAAGGCCGATATGGAATCACGTGTTCGATATACAAAATTCTTCGCTGACGCCGCAGTTGAACGGAATTTCAGCTTTAATTACTGGCAATTCGACTCGGATTTCGCGGTTTACGATACCAAAACAGATACATGGGTTAAGCCGATACTTGATGCCCTGATACCACCCCAAAAAAGATAAATACCATAAGCATTTTAGCTACTTGACAGATTGAGGGACAGAATGTATTTTAACCGCGCGTAAACTGTTCTTTAAAAAAACAGTCATATAAGGCGAGATAAAGTAATAAATTTAAGGAAAGGGGCAGCTAAAATGAAAGGAAACGCACAGTTAATCAAGTCCCTCAATGGCCTATTGGCCGATGAGCTGGCCGCAGTTAATCAGTATATGGTTCACGCGGAAATGGCCGAAAACTGGGGCTACAAAAAACTTGAAAAAATGATTGAGACAAGGGCGATAGTAGAGATGAAACATGCCGAGAAACTAATCCAGCGCATACTGTTTCTCGAAGGCCTGCCAATCGTGGATAAACTTAGCCCGCTGCATATCGGTGCGGATATCCCAAAGCAATTCGAAAACGACCTCGGCTCGGAGATGGGAGCTGTAGCCAATTATAACGCCGCCATTAAGCTGGCTGTTGAAGTCGCTGATAACGCCACAAAGGAGCTTCTCGAATCGATTTTGAAAGATGAGGACGACCACGTTGATGAAATTGAGACCCAGCAGGACCAGATTAAACAGATGGGTCTGCCGCAATACCTTAATGGCCAGGTGGGCTGATATTGCTGCTTTGGCTTAATTAAATTTTCGTCCTATTTTTATTGGCGGGACATTTCAATTTTGTCTTCCATTGTGCTGCCATCGGGCAGTAGATATCTTTCAGTGGAGATAAATTTATTATCGCTTATTTTTTCGGTGATGCGTGTGCTCGAACCTGCACCCTGAATTGTCCATTGCCAATTAATAATTTCTTTATTGCCTTCGCGCCTGCCTGTTCCTTTTGCGGCACAGCGGAGGCTGTCAAAGAGGTATCCAACAATCTCGCCATTTTTATCTATCGTATAAACTTCCATACTCTCGAATGTTGAACTGCGCATCTTTTCTATATCTGAATCCGAAAGACCTTGCCCTTTAAGCTGGCTTGTATATTCATCAGATAAACTTGTTACTTGTGATTGGCCCCTGCGGATAAGAAACTGGCCATTCAAATCCAGTTCATATTTTATCTGGCAATTACCTTTAGCCCATTGCTTATGCCGGCCGAAATCGGAGACGGCTGTGCCCTGCCAAGAACCCACGAACCATTTACTCCATTGGTCATTAAGCTGTTTTGGCGGCTCAAGTGAGGGGATGTTGCCTTTATCGATTTGGTTTTTCTGATTAGAGGCACAAGAAACACTCAGGATTAAAACAAACGCTATGAGATTTAGTTTTTTCATTTGATATCTCCTTTTCATTTATAAATATAACCTTTTGCTTTACAGTGGAAAAGTGCGAATTGATATTGCAGATGACCATTGTATAATATCCTATTATGGAAACACTAAGATCATTATATGAATATTTTCCGACGGCCGTATATACGGGTAAATGCCTGGTGTTTATAAGCGAGGACTGGCGGGTCGAATTAACCGAGCACAAGGACAGCGATTACACCAAACCAACGTCGCAGCCGTCGCTTATACGCGTGCGGGTGTTTAAGAAGGCACTAAACGGCGAATTTGTGCCTGGGCATTTTGAGGATTTCCAATTGCCATCACTTAATGAACTGGCCGAGCAGATTGAAAAATACGTCCAGCTTGCAATCGGGGCAAACCTGCGGGAGCGTGCAGAATAGCCGCAAATGGAGCAGTTAAAAATACAACAGGCGGGCAATTCAGTCATCTTTACAGTAAAAGTGGTTCCCCGTTCGAGCAAGACGGCAATTGCAGGTTTATTGGGAGGGATGCTCAAGGTTAAGTTATCGGCCGCACCTGAAAAGGGAAAGGCCAATGAATCGCTTGTCGAATTTCTTGCCGGCACACTGGGCATAAAAAGAAATATGGTGACAATCACATCGGGGCACACCTCACCAGTTAAAACAATTCAAATAAAAGGTTTATCCGCGGAAACGGTCCTCCAAAAGCTTCAAAAGTAAACTTTTAACAGCCACAAAAAGGCACAATCAGCATTGTTAAAATGGGAAAGAGCCCAAATTGGCCTAAAGGGTGATAAATATGCGTGGGTAATACTGATATTGCGGATTTTTAGGGGCCAGTCCCATAAAAATATAAAGTTTTATGCTGAGTTTTGCCGAAAAAAAAGAGGGCGAATTGTTTACCCTCCATAGTCCTTTGGACGAAGGATGGGTCGCCTGATATTAGACAAGTTTTAGTTAAATGTTGGGGACCATATGAGGACAATAGCAGTAGTAAATCAAAAGGGCGGGGTGGGCAAAACAACAGTATCGATTAACATTGCAAGCGCTTTGGCGGAGATGGAACACAAGACTCTGCTGGTCGATATGGATTCGCAGTCGCATTGCGCGGTAGGGCTGGCCGTGCCGGAGGAGCAGATAGAGCAGAGCATCTATGATGTGATGATAAGCCACAGCAAAGAAGAACCGATGAAGCTGGCGGAAATTCTGTGGGAGGTAAACGCAAATCTGGAACTTGCGCCGGCGAGTATTGACCTTTCGGCTTTCGAACAGCAGATGGCCGGAATGCCCGACAGGGAATCGTGCCTCAAGAAGGTCTTGGATACGATAAAGAATGATTATGAATTTGTAGTGATAGATTGTCCGCCGGCGGTGGGGTTATTGACTTTTAACGCTCTTCGCGCGGCGACGGATGTAATCGTGCCGGTAGAGACAGGATATTTTTCACTGCACGGATTGAGCAAGCAGCTTGAGACGCTCGCGATTCTTTGCCAGAGGTGCAATCAGAGCGTAAATGTCAAGGTGCTGGCGAGCATGTATGATATTCGCACGAAGATGGCGCGAGAGATTTTAGGCGAGCTTCGCAAACATTTCGGTGACAAGATGTTCAAGACGGTGGTTAATTTCAATACAAAGCTCAAGGAAGCAGCATCATTCGGTCAGCCAATCAGCGAATATGACCCCGCGAGCAAGGGACATAAGGATTTCCAGGAACTGGTAAAGGAACTGATGCAGAATCAACCCCAGCAGCAGCGAAGACAGATTATCGAGTCTTTATCTGAAAAACTCGAGTCAATAAGCGCTACGGCCGACCAGCTTCTGGCTAAGGCAAAACAAAAAATGGCGCCTGCACCTGAGCCGGCGCGGATTCAGTCGATAGAGCCGCCTAAACATACGCAGCATATGGAACCGGTCGCTGTTCGCAGTGAGACTATAAAGCAAGCTGAGGCAAAGGCAGAAATTCGGCCGGAGATTAAGCCTGCTGCTGCGGTTCAAAGTCAGCAGCCAAAGCCGTCTCTGGATATGAAGCTTGCCGAATATTACGGGGTAAGCCAATTGAATGATGCAGTGTCGTTTGTAACGCTGTACCCGAGGGCACAATCCGTGCAGATTGCAGGTGACTTTAACGGATGGCAGCCGGCAACGATGCCCATGCAGAAGATCGCTGAAAACGGCGTCTGGCAGGTGTCGGCGAAACTTAAACCCGGCAAATACCGCTACCGGCTTGTAGTTGACGGCCAGTGGCAGCAGGACCCGTATAATGATGTGACCGAGCTAAATCCCTTCGGCGGGTACAATTCTTTAGTCGAAGTAAAATAATTATTGGGCAGCGGATTTTCTTATTGTAATGCCTGTATCAAGCGGGGCCTGCTCACCCTGCTTTGGTGTTAACGCGCCTTTATCATCAATCCTGTTTATCCCCGTGCTGTAAACTGTAAAAGATGAATCATCATGTGTATAAAGCAGAGACTTGCCCGTAAACGGGTCAAGGGGAATAGACTCGATGCAGTCTGGAGAGATTTCTGTAAAAGTATCCGGCAGCTTTCCTTTTTGTTTGTGATAACGTTCTAAAGCTATTGCCAAAGAGGTGCTTTGAGCTGCCGCGATAGTATCTGCGCATAAACGAGAAAATAAAACGGCATTAGGAATGATGCTGTTTGGTTTTGCCGATGATATTTTTTCATCGGGGACTTCATCGAGAGGCCGCGGCCAGGGAGCGGATGAAATTTTTATAAGCCATGCCGTATCCCGGAGGTATTTGGAAGAAGAAAGGAAAAAACGCATCCTGTGCCAGGTAAATGGCGGCATTTTGAAGCGTTCGGGGATGGAAAATTTCTCAGAGGCGAGGTATTGAGATACAATATTTTTTGGAAGGAAATTTCGAGCCAGCTCAAGCTGCAAGATTCTTTCAGCTATGAGGGACTTTTTTAAGCTGTCAGCGGGGAAGGATTGCTGCAGCAGCGTTTGAATCTGGCTGAGCTTTTCCCCAGAGGGCGAACAGCGGGACAAAAGCAGCTGAATGTCGCTGCATATCAGGCCTATGGAAATCATTTTTCGACCCTGCACGAAAAATGTGGGGAAGCTGTCGAAAATACGAAGCAGCTTCAAGGAGCTGATTATAGAATCTGCGGCCGCATTCGGATTATTTGCCAGAATCAGGTCAAGGGTTCTCAATGAATTCAAAAATACGGCACCCTGAACACTGTCGCCGCGAGCTTTAAGAATTTGATTGCCCTTGAGGACACCTATATCAAATTGTGACAATGGAAGCTGTGAACCCTTATCGATGTTATCGAAAATAGGTTTTGCCCTGTTGAGGATCTCAGCTACTTTTTCGCGTAAATCGCCGGGGAACTGGCCGGTGGGCAGGGATATCATATTAGTTCTATAGAACGCGTTTATCTGCGAGATATTTGTAATTTCCGATGATCGTATTTGACCGACAGCTAAGATGTAATATTTATTTGCGTCTTCGGCCGATTTGTCTAACGGGACGAACTCAGGAAATTTTGTCGGTTCGCCAGCTTTAGCAATTTTGTGTATCTCCGCGGATAATCTTTTTTCAGCGATAAAGGCGGCCAGCAGAAGGCATAGAACGCCAAACATCGCGAGTATCACAAAACCAAGAGCGATTTTACGCCATAAAGGCAGGGGCGGTTTATCTGGATTTTGCGAGGGTTGAGCCTGCGAAACCGAATTTGATGATTTATCAGCCGTCATAATTTTATCTCCAGGACTTTATATATTATACCATTTCAGGTTAAAATTTTTCCAATAAAGAATTAACGATTTTTTAAATGCTGCGCCGATTTTCGTTTTTTTTAGCTTAAAAATAATATATAACAGTATTAAGATTTAATAACCTTGGGAACTCAACAGATGGCCGAACGAGCATTTAGGAATAGACAAAGGGCATTCACGTTAGTCGAACTGCTGGTTGTAATCGCGATAATCGCACTTTTAATGGGGGTCTTGCTGCCTGCATTGACAGCCGCCAGAAGACAGGCACAGGCGACCGT
>CAYSKP010000080.1:0-4608 GCA_964431645.1 uncultured Pirellulales bacterium | reverse complement strand
ATCGCCGCATGGGCTCAAATCCTCATACTAATGGAGGCTTGCTGCGAAAACCGCTTCGTATGCCCGACTTTCGCGATTATGCCATTAAAGTGGATAAACCTGGGACAGCCACTGCTGAGAACACTCGTCCCCTCGGCTGCTTTCTGCGTGATATTATGCGTCAGAATATGTCAACTTTCCGTGTTTTCGGTCCTGACGAAAATACATCTAACAGGTTAGACGCGATATATGAAGTTAGTAAAAAATTGTGGTTGGCGGATTATTTGCCTGAAGATAATGACGGCGGTCAGTTGGCGCCCGATGGCCGGGTTCTTGAAATGCTTTCAGAGCATACGTTGGAAGGCTGGCTTGAGGCCTATCTGCTTACAGGAAGACACGGATTTTTCTCTACTTATGAAGCTTTTGCGCACGTCATTGATTCGATGTTCAACCAGCATGCCAAATGGCTTGCTATTTGCCGGGATACTCCCTGGCGTGCGCCGATATCCTCGCTAAACCTGCTGATTTCCTCTACGGTTTGGCGGCAGGACCACAATGGTTTCACCCACCAGGACCCCGGCTTCCTGGATGTGGTATGCAATAAAAGCCCGGATATATGCCGAATTTACCTGCCGCCTGATGCGAACTGCCTGCTAAGCGTAGCAGACCATTGCCTCAGGAGTACAAACTACATTAATGTCATTGTCAGTGACAAGCAAAAGCATATTCAGTATATGAATATCGATGAAGCTATCGCCCACTGTACCAAGGGAATCAGCATCTGGCCAAAGGCGAGTACCGATGAAGGCATGGAGCCCGATGTAGTGATGGCCTCTGCGGGCGATATCCCCACCAAAGAGGCCCTTGCGGCTTCGGTAATGCTGCGGGAATATTTCCCCAATCTTAAAATACGCTTTGTCAATGTAGTGGACCTCTTCAAGCTTACGCCTGCTACTGAACATCCGCATGGCTTGACTGACAAGGATTTTGACAGCATCTTTACGGCAGATAAACCTATCGTATTCAATTTTCATGGATATCCGTGGCTCATCCACCGCCTCGCCTACCGTCGCAACAATCACAGGAATCTCCATGTTCGCGGCTATAAAGAAAAAGGCAACATTAATACGCCGCTTGACTTGGCTATCAAGAACCAGATTGACAGATTCACCCTTGCAATGGACGTTATTGATCGCGTGCCCTCATTGCAAGTGACAGGCGCTCATGCCAAGGAGAAACTGCGCAATATGCAGATCGAGTGCCAGAATTATGCCTATGAACAGGGTGTGGATAAGCCGGAAATCGATAACTGGAAATGGCCTTATTGAGATGAAAAATAGAAAACGTTTATGATTGATGAATTACCTGTCATTTATCTGGCAAGGCACGGTGAAACGGCCTGGACGTTAACGGGACAATATACAGGCTTAACTGATTTACCGTTGACCGAGCAAGGCGAACTAAATGCGCAGCGGCTTAGCGAAAGGCTCAAAGATATAACTTTTGCAAAGGTGTTCACAAGTCCTTTAAGGAGAGCCATTCGGACATGTGAATTGGCCGGTTTTGGAGATGTGGCCGAGATTGACAATAATCTGGTCGAGTGGAATTACGGTGAATATGAGGGACTGTTAAAAAAAGAGATTTATTCAAAACGTCCTGACTGGCAGCTTTTCCGTGATGGATGTCCCGGCGGAGAAACACCGGCCCAGGTCGCCGTGCGGGCGGACAAAGTTGTAAAACGTATTCGCGATGTAAAGGGAAATGTCCTGATTTTTTCGAGCGGACATTTTATCAGAGTTCTTGCGGTTCGATGGCTCGGGCTTGAGCCAACAATTACCTGCGGATATTTCATGCTGAGCACGGCCAGCCTGAGCGCTCTCGGTTATAAACATGACCTTTCACATCCGGTGATACGGCTATGGAACGACGACCATCATGTAATTATGGAATCAGCCCCGTTGCCGGCATCAGGGCGTTAAAGAAATTGTTCGGAAAGGATAATGCTATGAGTCCAAAAAGTATGGAAGCAACGAAAGCTGCGGCAACGGAACGTATCGCCAAGCCGGAGCTTCTTAAACAATACGGGTGCGGTCATGTTCAGTTTTCGGGGACAGACGACGGATTATATGAGCGACATCTGATCTTTGATAACATTAGAGATATGAAGACTGCCGACGCACGGGATCGATTTGAGGCAATTGCCCGTTCCGTGCGGGATGTCCTTTCGCAAAGATGGATACTGACGGAAAACACATACAACCGTGTGAATCCCAAGAGGATTTACTATCTTTCGATGGAATTTCTCATCGGCCGTTCACTGGCCAATAATATCACCAATCTTTTTCTCGATGATTTTGCCAAACAACTTATAAAACAAAAAGATATTGATTGGCTTGGCATTCTCGAACAGGAACCCGATGCTGGTCTGGGTAATGGAGGTCTTGGACGCCTGGCGGCATGTTTCCTCGATTCAATGGCCACGATGCAATTGCCGGCGATGGGCTACGGTTTGCGTTATGAATACGGAATATTCAAGCAGCTGATTAAAGACGGTTGGCAGCAGGAACAGCCGGATAACTGGCTTCGCCGTCCCGACCCATGGGAAGTTGAGCGTTTGAATGATAAAGTTGAAGTAAAAATCAACTGTTCATTTGAGCTTCGCGGCGGCAGTCTCAAAGGAATAGCAGGCCGGCCTTCGAGCATTTATGGCATTCCGTATGACCGCCCAATAGTGGGTTACGGGGGAAAGACCATCAATACGCTTCGGCTGTGGGCAGCAGCAGTGCCGGATTACTTCGATTTTAAAACATTCAGCCATGGTGATTTTGTCGGAGCGGTGGCTGAAACGCTGACCGCTGAATCTGTTACGCGCGTTTTGTACCCTGATGATTCCACAAGTATGGGACAGGGCCTGCGCTTTGTGCAGGAATATTTTCTTGTTGCCTGCTCGCTGGCAGACCTTATCAGGCGTTTTCGCAAGAGCAACACCGATTGGAATGCGCTTCCTAAAAAAGCTGCCATACAGCTAAACGACACTCATCCTTCTATGGCTATTCCCGAATTAATGCGCATACTGCTTGATGAGGGGCACCTGGGATGGGAACAGGCATGGGAGATTACACAAAAAACTCTGGCTTATACTAATCATACATTGCTGCCCGAAGCTTTGGAAAAATGGCCGATTGCATGGTTCGAAATACTTCAACCCCGATTATTGGAGATTATTTACGAAATAAATAGAAGACTTTTATCCGATGTTCGCCTCCGCTATGCCGGAGATGAGGGGCGTATCGAGCGGATGAGTCTTGTCGAAGAAGGGACCGTGCGTAAAATCCGTATGGCAAATCTGGCGATTGCCGGTTCTCACACCACAAATGGTGTAGCGGCAATTCACTCGGAACTATTAAGAAAGATGACTGTTAAAGATTTCGCTGAGATGTTCCCTGAGCGTTTCAATAATAAGACCAATGGTATAACACCCAGAAGGTGGCTGCTGCTTTCGAACCCGGCATTATCAGGCGTGATTACCCAGGCTATAGGAGACGGCTGGATTACAGAATTAACGCAGCTTAAAAAATTAAAACAATTTGCAGACGATAAGGGTTTCTGCGAAGATTTTCTTAAAGCAAAAAGTTTGGCCAAGACGAAATTCGCGGACTGGTTAAAATCAACAACAGGCCAGTACGTCGATGCTGATAGTATTTTTGATTGTCAGGTCAAGCGTATACATGAGTATAAAAGGCAGTTGCTTAACGCATTGCGTATAGTTGTGCTTTACAACAGATTGCGTAAAAATCCCCGGCTCAAAATACAGCCGAGAACATTTTTCTTTGCCGGCAAGGCAGCACCCGCATACCATCTTGCAAAGCTAATAATTAAATTCATTAATAATCTCGGAACAGCAATTGATAAGGACCCTGAGATAAACGGCAGGCTTAAAGTTGTATTTCTTCCTGAATATTGTGTGTCACTTGCAGAAATATTAATACCTGCCACCGATGTTTCGAACCAGATTTCGACCGCCGGGTATGAAGCCAGCGGCACAAGTAATATGAAGTTTATGTTAAATGGTGCGCTTACCATTGGGACTCGGGACGGCGCTACAATTGAAATGGCCCAGGAAGCCGGCGAAGAAAACTTTTTCCTGTTTGGCCTGACCGCTCAGCAGGTTTCTAATAATCGCGGCTGGTATAAGCCTTACTGGCATTATGATAATGAGCCGGAAACACGAGAGGCACTGGACCTTATTTTCTCAGACCATTTCAGCAAATCTGAATCCGGAATTTTTGCCCCCCTGCGTGACACACTTCTGGCAAACGGTGATTATTACATGCATCTGGCGGATCTTAAATCTTATCTTGAAGCTGACCAGAGGCTGTGTGAATTGTTTGCGGATCGTCAGGAATGGGCCAATAAAGCCATCCTGAATGTAGCCGGCTCGGGAAAGTTTTCAAGCGACAGAACTATCGCAGAGTATGCCGCTGATATCTGGAAAGCAAAAAAATGTCCCGTTTCTTGATTTAAAAACTCGAGAACGAATAGGGCTTAAAATACGGAGATATTTATGGCAAAAAAACCGAATGAAGCAGCAAAGCCAAAAATGAAACAAAAAAAATATATGAAGGAGTT
>CAYSKP010000079.1:0-5731 GCA_964431645.1 uncultured Pirellulales bacterium | reverse complement strand
GGCCGCAATGGCTATGTTGAAACAATTCTCCATCGCAGGCGCCGCATTTTAAATCTCGAAAACGGCAATCCCGGCAAACGTGCGCAGGCCCGAAGATTCGCTGTTAATACAGTTATACAAGGTTCTGCTGCCGATCTGATTAAGGTTGCAATGGTTAATATCCAGCATAAAATCGAAGCAGAAAATCTGCCGGTCAAAATGATTTTGCAGGTTCATGATGAGCTTGTTTTTGAGCTGCCTGTAGCCGAGGTGGAGCAGCATTCAAAATGGATTGCTTCTGAAATGGCTAATGCAATAAAATTAGATGTCCCTTTGAAAGTCGATGTAACTTACGGCCCAAGCTGGCTGGCCGATAAATAAATATGGCGAATTTGTCCCCTTTACGCAGGCTCTTGAAATTAGTCCATCCCGAAGCAATGAGGGGCATAGGTGCGGCATTTTACAATAAGGTTAGCTCATCTCAAATATTCCAAAGGCATTACGAGCTTCTCGCAAAAGATATATTAAGTTACTGTTCAAAAGGCAATTTACTCGATATTGGCACAGGTCCGGCCTGGCTCTTGCTCAAAATTCATCAGTACGCCCCAGACTTGCGGCTGACAGGTATCGACCCATCGCAGGTAATGCTAGCCAAAGGACTCCAAAATATTTCTTCAGCGGGTCTCGATAAAGTTATCGAGCTTAAAAATTCAGGTGCATCAAAGATACCTTTTCGCGATGAATCCTTTGATATTGTCATCAGCACCGCTTCTGTTCACCATTGGAAAGAGCCGGCTGACTGCTTCAATGAAGCTTATCGAGTGCTTAAAAAAGAGGGTTTCTGCCTTTTCTATGATGTTGTAAGCGATACGCCAAAGGAAATACTTAAACAATTAGGACGCGACGCGGGCAGGTTTAAGACATTTCTTTTTTGGCTTCATGATTTTGAAGAACCCTTTTATACCAGCGTTAATTTCGCGTCTCTTGCTCAACCAACTTTGTTTAAAGAAGGTAAATCGAAATTTGTGGGACTTTTTTGCTGCCTTACTATGAAAAAATAATTGCTTTTATTGACGATTTACCTGCCAATACATAAAATCTTTCAATCGGCAGGGTAGGGGCAAACTTTTAAGATTCGATTGGAAAAAAATGAAATGGCTATAGTTAATGAGAATTTTTTGAAATTGCAGGCTGGTTATCTGTTCCCGGAAATCGGCAAACGACGGCGCGCGTTCCAGCAGACTCATCCTGAAGCAAAAATCATCAGCATGGGAATCGGTGATGTCACCCAGCCGCTTGCTCCTGCCGTAATCGAGGCAATGCACAAGGCAGTCGATGAAATGGCCAAAAAAGAAACATTTCACGGATACGATGATAGCGGCATCGGCTACGCTTTCCTCAGGGAGGCAATTGCAAAGAATGATTATAAAACACGCGGCGTTAATATTGATATAGATGAAATAGTTATCAGTGATGGCGCCAAGTCTGATACTGCCAACATACAGGAACTATTCGGGCTTGATAACATCATAGCTGTCGCAGACCCCGTCTACCCTGTTTATGTCGATACAAATGTAATGGCGGGAAGAACTGGTGCTGTTGCTGGTCAGGGAACATATTTAAAAATTATCTATATGCCTGCGACTGCTGAAAATGGCTTTATTCCCGATGTGCCAAGCCAAAGAGCAGATATGATTTATCTGTGTTTTCCTAATAATCCCACCGGAGCTGTGGCAAGTAAGGATCAATTAAAAAAATGGGTCGACTACGCAAAAGAAAATAAATCAGTAATTCTATTCGATGCCGCATATGAGGCCTATATCAGTGACTCAAAAATACCTCATTCGATATATGAAATTGAAGGCGCTAAAGAAGTCGCAATAGAGTTTCGAAGCTTTTCCAAAACCGCAGGTTTCACAGGCGTCCGCTGTGCCTTTACTGTTGTGCCGAAAGAGCTTCGCACATATACAAGGGCTGGTCAAAGTGTCGCCTTAAATCCATTATGGAACAGACGCCATTGCACAAAATTTAATGGCGTATCCTATATCACTCAGGTCGGCGCTGCTGCCATATATTGCGATGAAGGTAAAAAACAGGTCCGCCAAACAATTGATATTTATATGAATAATGCAAAAACAATTCGCGAATCATTGAGTTCATTTGGATATAAGGTTTATGGCGGCGTAAATGCGCCATATATATGGGTCAAAACTCCTGAAGGCATCGGTTCATGGCAATTCTTCGATTTACTCCTCAATAAAGCCCACGTTGTCACAACCCCCGGAGCAGGATTCGGTCCGGCAGGGGAAGGTTATGTCCGCCTTACGGCCTTTGGCAATCCTTCTGATGTTAATGAGGCATTGCAAAGAATCAAGGCCATAAATAAATGAGCCGGACTATCGCATATATAGGTTTGGGCAGTAATCTCGGTGATCGTAAAAGCTATATAGATAAGGCTATTCAATCTCTGCGCGAAACTTCTGAAATTAAAGTCGAGCGAGTCTCAAATATCATTGAAACAAAGCCGTTGAGCAATTCCAATCAGCCAATGTATTTGAATTGCGTAACCGAAATAAACACCTCGCATTCACCTGAAAACCTTTTTAAGCAGTTGATTCGAATTGAAAACTCCCTCGGCCGCAAAAGAGAAGAAAAATGGGCATCCAGAACTATTGACCTCGATTTATTGCTGTTTGGAAATAAAATAATTAAAACTGATAAAATTACTGTTCCTCATCCGCAAACGCACCTGCGTTCGTTCGTGCTGACAGGTTTGTGCCAATTGAATCCGAATTTAATCCATCCTGTTCTCAATGAAACAGTTGAAGTCCTGGCCAGCCGATTAAATGGATGTGATTTTATAATGCCCGAAGGTATCCCTAAACTGATAAGCATGGCCGGCAACATTGGTGCTGGTAAAACGACCCTTGCTAAAAAAATTGCTGAGGTATTAAACTGCCATGCAATTTTCGAGGCCTATGACACTAATCCGTTTTTAGCTAAAGTTTATGCCGGCAATCATGACCTTGCCCTCGATAGTCAGATGTATTTTCTTTTGACTAGATTCGAACAGCTAAATCCAGCATCTCTCGAAAAAAATATGCCTGTGGTTAACGATTATCTTTTTCAAAAAGAACAAATTTATTCAAAAGTGACATTAAATCCACAGCAGCTGAGTTTATATCAGAAAATCTATTCCTTAATTTCGCCTGCAGTTGCCAATCCGGCCATTGTGATATACCTGAAAAATCAGCCTAATCAATGCCTTGAAAGAATCCACAAAAGAAGCAGGCCTTACGAGCAAAGAATAGAAGACGATTTTCTTGAGGTAATTGCCGCCGGTTACGAACAGATTTTATCCAATTGGAAGATTTGCCCTGTAATTAGCTTGTCTGATTTCAATTGCTTCGATAAAAATGCCGTTGATTCGCTTATTAATCAGTTGAAATATTACATTGGTGCCGAATAATAGATTAAATGAAAATTGCCAAAACAATTAAATCAGCCAGATTGATAATTCAAGCCGCTCGTATAGCAGGTAAAGCAATCGGCTTTGTCCCGACAATGGGCGCCCTGCATAAAGGACACATATCGCTTATAACTCGAGCTGCGAAACAAACGGATTTTGTAGTTGTCAGCATATTTGTAAATCCAACCCAATTTGGCCCAAATGAAGACCTTACAAAATATCCAAGGCCGCTGCATAAAGACCTGGAAATCTGCAAAAATAATAATGTTGATGTGGTTTTTGTTCCCAATGTAAAAGAAATGTACCGAAAGCAGCAGCTTACATGGGTCAATGTGGAAAAAATTTCAGCGCCTTTATGCGGTCGTTTTCGGCCGGGGCATTTTCGCGGTGTGGCAACTGTCTGTGCCAAGCTTTTTAATATCGTTGGGCCCGATTTGGCCTATTTTGGCCAAAAAGATGCCCAGCAGCTTGCGGTCATAAAGCGGATGGTTGCGGACCTGAATTTCCCCATTAAAATCGTGGGCTGCCCGACTATCCGTGAACCTGATGGGCTCGCTTTAAGCAGCAGAAACCAGTATTTGTCGGAATTTGAGAGGAAAGACGCGGCATCTATATATAAGTCCCTTAAAACCGCACGCGAAATGATTCAGGCAGGCGATTCTAACCCCAAAACAATAATTGCTAAAATTCGTAACATTTTAGAGGCGGCTGAATCGCTCAGGAGCATAGATTACGTAAGTATAGTTGACCATGAGACCTTCGAGGAGTTAAGCCAGATTAAGGGGAAGGTTGTGATTGCTATTGCCGCAAGATTCGGCTCAACCCGGTTGATTGATAACCTGATAGTGGACTGCCGCCGAAGATAAGATATAATACTTGCTTTTATTTTAAGGCAGGAAAAACAATGCTTCTTAAGATGTTAAAATCTAAACTGCATCGTGCACGTGTAACCGAGACCCGTCTTCACTATCCCGGCAGTATCTTAATTGATTCTGCTCTGATGAAGGAAGCTGGTATTCTTCCCTATGAGGGTGTTCTTATAGCCGATTTGAACAACGGCAGCAGGGTCGAGACTTACGCCGTTCCGGCTCCGGCAAAATCAGGCCAGATAATCGTCTTAGGTGCTGCAGTGAAACGGGTGAAGAAAAATGATATTATCATAATATTCAGCTTTGGTTACTGCTCCTCGGCTCAGGCAAAAAAGCTTAAACCTAAGGTCATTGTCCTGGATGAGCAAAATAAAATTATAAGTAAAAAATAATAAATCAGAAATATTGGTAATGCATCCGGAACTTTTCAATATACCTTTTACAACGCTGACCATTAAAGGCTACGGCCTGATGCTGGTCATCGGCTTTTTGCTTGCCGTGCACGTTATCAGGCGCCTCAGTAAAAATATTACACCTGACCCTCAGATGATTACCAATGCTTCGTTGTATTCTCTTGTTGCCGGCGTAATCGGTGCCCGTGTTTTTTATGTCCTTCATCATCCTGAAAGCTTCAAAGATAACCCTCTTAGTGTTTTTTATGTCTGGCAGGGAGGCCTGGAGCTTTTAGGCGGCGTTATTGCTGCACTCACTGTAATTATCCTCTATATTCGATATCATAAACTCCCTGCTCGTCAATACCTCGATATTCTCGCAATTGGACTTATGCTCGCACTTTGTTTCGGCAGAATGGGCTGTTTCCTGAATGGCTGCTGCTTCGGTAAACCAGCCGATGTGCCTTGGGCGGTCAGGTTTCCATATGGCTCTTTTGCATACACAAGCCAGGTAGAGCCCGACCCTGCCCGAAACCGCGATGCTCCTCATATGAAAATACCTGATGATTATTTTGATTCAGGTGCACTAAAGCCTTATGATGAATTGACTCCCAAGCAAAAGGAAATGGTAACCACAGGTCCATATCGCTGTATGCCGATTCATCCTGCTCAAATTTACTCCTCGTTCGATGCTCTTATAATTGCCGGCATCCTTTACATGTTCTGGAGAAGGGCACAAAATGCACAGAAAGCAAAAAATTTCCTAAAACCGCTAACCAAACCGGGCGGCACGTTCGCTCTGATGTTTATTCTTTATGGTATTTTGCGTTTTTTCGAGGAATTTCTTAGAGATGATAATCCCTTCGAATACGCCTGGTGGATGATTTACAAGGGCGGCACTATCTCACAAAATCTTTCCATTTATATGCTGGTGTTGGGACTTATCATGATGTTCATATTTCAAAAATTTCCACCGCCTGCAGAATCTCACAAAAAAAGCTGATTAGAAGATTTAATATGGG
>CAYSKP010000078.1:0-23530 GCA_964431645.1 uncultured Pirellulales bacterium | reverse complement strand
ACGAAGCCGGATGGCATTGGGGCAGACCTCGACAAGCTCGTCTTCCTGGATATATTCCATAGCTACTTCGAGAGACATTATGCGAGGCGGCCTGATTTTTGCGGCTTCATCCTTGCTGGTGGTGCGCATATTGGAAAGCTGTTTGAGCTTGGCGACGTTTACAGCAATGTCATCGTCTTTGCAGTGTTCGCCGACAACCTGGCCATCGTATACTGTTTCGCCGGGCGAGACAAAGAATATACCACGATCATACAGTGCATCGAGGGCATACGCGGTAACGGGGCCGGTGGTAGTGGCAATCATAACACCCGCCTTTCGCTGTGGAATCGCACCCCGCAAGGGCTCATATCTCTCGAATGTATGATGCATAACGGCCCTGCCCTGAGTGGCGTTCAACATTCTGGCGTGCAAGCCAAACAGGCCGCGAGATGGAATTAGAAATTCCATGTGAATAAAGGTATTTGCGCCGCTTTTGGCGTCCATTTTAATCATTTCGCTTCTTCGATCGCCAAGCAAACTCATAACTGCACTCTGGCAGTCCATTGGGCAATCAATCGCGAGCAACTCTATCGGCTCATGGTCTATTCCGTCGATTTTCCTGACAATAACGCTGGGTTTGCCTACACAAGTTTCATAACCTTCACGTCTCATATTTTCGAGCAGAATTCCAAGATGCATAAGTCCCCTGCCTGAGACGTTGAATTCATCCGGAGTTTTGCCCTGTTCGACTCTCAAGGCGACGTTATGCTGAGGTTCTTTTTCGAGACGCTCGCCGATGTGCCTGCTGGTGACATATTTACCGTCCCTGCCTGCGAAAGGTCCATCGTTAACACGGAAGGTCATAGTCATCGTGGGTTCATCAACGGGAATAACAGGAAGCTGCGCTGGGTTATCGGGACAGGCAATGGTGTCGCCGATACCGACGGGGTCAAGCCCCGAGACGGCGCAGATATCGCCGGCCTGGACACTTGTAACGACCTTGCGTGTGAGGCCCTGGAACTGGTAAATCTGCATGATTTTCTGCTGAGTATGAACGCCCGCGGCATCTATGACAGTGACATTCTGGTTTTCGGTTAATTGGCCGGCAAAAACTCTGCCTATGGCAATCCGGCCGACATAATCAGAATATTCCTGGTTTGTAACAAGCATTTGCAATGGGGCATCGGGCAGAGCCTTCGGAGGCGGAATATGTTTTAAAATAGCATCATATATTACTTTTAAATTATTTGATTTTACATCAAGCTTTGATGTGGCCCAGCCCTGCCTGCCGGAGGCATAAATAATTGGAAAATCGAGTGCTTTATCATCTGCGCCGAGCTGGACAAGCAAATCGAAGACTTCATTGACTACATCATCGGGGCGGCTATTTTCACGGTCAACTTTATTGATAACTACTACGGGTCGAAGGCCGTTTTCGAGCGACTTGCTCAAAACAAAACGGGTTTGAGGCATAGGACCTTCAAAGGCATCAACCAGAAGCAGGACGCCATCGGCCATTTTGAGGACTCGCTCGACCTCGCCGCCAAAATCGGCGTGGCCGGGAGTATCGATAATATTGATTTTGTATTCGTCGCCTTCGGAGTCGGTATAAAAAATTGCGCAATTTTTACTGAGGATTGTGATACCCCGCTCCTGCTCGAGGGGATTGGAATCCATAATCAGCTTGTTTTCGCCGGCCTGAAGCTTATCAAGCTCTTCAGTGCGGAACATTCCGGATTGATAGAGAAGCTGATCGACCAGGGTTGTTTTGCCGTGGTCAACATGTGCTATAACCGCTACATTACGAATAAAATCTGAATACATTAAAAAATCCTTACCAAGGAATAATAAACATCCGAGATTCGACTTAATCACTTTCGCGTGAGCGGAATACTCTATACCATTTTTCCGCCGTGTCAATATAAAACTACGTAATATCAGCTCATGGAGTGCGAATTTGCGTGATTTTCAGGCATTTTACGGGCGACGATTGACAAACGCGATGAAATTATCGATAATCCTGCGGAAATAGCCGAAGTGGCGGAACTGGCAGACGCGCGGGATTCAAAATCCCGTCCTGGCAACAGGGTGTGGGTTCAAGTCCCTCCTTCGGCATTTTTTTTTCAATGCGACAAAACGAACTAAACGCAATCTGGAAACTGCCTACATCCCTATTTATTTTTTCACGAATGGTGATAATTCGCGGAGACGGGAGATAATGGGCGGGATTTTTTCGATGGTGAAATCGACTTCCTGTTCGGTGTTATAGCGGCTTAAACTGAAGCGGATGGAGCCATGGGCGGCGGTATAGGGGATACCCATCGCACGAAGGACGTGGGAAGGTTCAAGGGAGCCTGAGGTGCAGGCAGAGCCGGAGCTTGCACAAATTCCGAATCTATCGAGCATAAGCAGGATTGATTCACCTTCGATGAATTCGAAGCTGATGTTAGCGGTATTGGGGAGGCGATTTTCCTCGTCGCCATTGACCATGCAGTCTGAACATTTAGAAATTATGCCTTTTTCAAGTTTATCGCGAAGAAATTTTACTTTTTTATTTTCCTGCTCAAAATTCTGCATCGCCAGCTCACAGGCCTTGCCAAGACCGATGATGCCGGGGACATTTTCTGTGCCTGCACGACGGCCGCCTTCCTGATGGCCGCCGAGCATAAAGGGTGTAAGGCGTGTGCCCTTACGGACATAGAGGACTCCGACGCCTTTTGGTGCGTGAAGCTTGTGGCCCGAAATGCTGAGCAAATCGATATTGCTTGTGGAAAGATTAATCGGAATTTTGCCGACGGCCTGAACGGCATCGGTATGAAAGATAATACCTTTGCTTTTGACCATTTCCGCTATTTTTTCAATCGGAAATACGACACCAGTTTCGTTATTGGCATACATAATCGTGACAATCGCTGTGTTATCATCCAGATGAGATTCCAATTCAGCCAAATCGAGCCGGCCTTTTTTGTCGACTGATAACTCCACGATAAGATAGCCGAGGTTCTCGTAATCACGGCAAACACTCAGCACGGCGGGATGCTCGACGCGAGTTGTAATAATTTTACGACGATTGGGATGTGCGGCAAGTGTACCCTTAATGGCGGTATTATCACCTTCGGTGCCGCAGCCTGTAAAAATGATTTCAGCGGGGTCACAGCCGAGTAAGGCAGCTACTTTTTCGCGGGCTTGGCGGATTTTAATTCCGACCTGGCCGCCAAAGGTATGCATACTCGAGGGATTGCCATAAAGGTCGGCGAAATAAGGTTTGATTTCCTCAAATACTTCAGGGGCAACCTGGGTTGTCGCGTTATTATCAAAGTATATGGTCTTCATTTTTATTTCCTTAGCTCGTCTGCCAAATCCTTTTGCTCTTCAACAAAAATTTCAGGACTTACAAATTCTCTGAGTTTTGCCTCAACGAGGTCTCTCATTGTGATATTAGCCAGTGCACATTGAGCGCACATGCCTCGAAGTGCAACAATGACCTTATTGCCATCAACATCAATGAGGTCAATATTTCCGCCATCGGCACGAAGTGTCGGGCGAATCTGCTCGTTTATTGTTTCCTGAATGAGCTGAATTTTTTGAATATTAGTGAGTTTCTGTCCTTTTTCCCGGGCAGCAGCTTTTTGCACGGCTTTTTCGCCCTGGATACGCTGAATAATTTTTTCTATTTCGCCTTTGCACCCGCCGCAGCCGCCGCCTGCCTTGCAGTAATTTGTGACCTGTTCGACTGTGGTTAGATTATTTTCACTTATGACTCTTTCGATTTCTTTTTCCGTAACGCCGAAGCAAACGCAGACAACACGGCCTTCAAGCTGATGTTTTTTGGTTGCGCCGCCCTTATAATTGGCAATTGCGGCTTCGAGGGCCTCTCTGCCCATTACCGAGCAATGCATTTTCTGCTCAGGCAGGCCGCCAAGATAATCGGCTATATCTTTGTTTGTAACTTTGGCCGCTTCTTCCAGAGGCATTCCCTTGATTATTTCTGTGAGTGCGGAAGAACTGGCGATTGCACTTGCACAGCCGAAGGTCTTGAACTTAACATCTATAATTTTGCCTTTATCATCGAGTTTAAAAGTTAATTTCAAGGCATCGCCACATGCGAGCGAACCGACTTCTCCTATGCCATCAGGGTCCGTGATTTCGCCGACATTTCGCGGATTGAAAAAATGGTCTCTAACTTTATCCGTATATTCCCACATAAATCATTCCCGCTTTCAGTGTAATTCATTATTCGCATTAAGAGTATTCTATTATTTTAAAAGATTATTTCAACGATTTTGGCCCGATAAACGGCTTTTGAGTTCCATCTGAGATATTAATCGCATACAGCTCATCTGAGTTTTTCCATGGCGAATCGTGAGTGCCGCCTTTTATATACAAAAGACATTCATCACCTAAAAAGTTAAAGGAATGGGCTTGCCGCTCAATTTCTAAATACGAAATCTTCTCCATTTTTGTTTTTTCTATGTCATAGAACTCTATCAAGGTTTTGGGCGGCACATCTTTAGTGAATTCAGCGGTATTAGAATAAACCGCACATAATCTTGTTTCAGTTGCTGAGAACAGAATATTTATATAATGCTCTTTTTCATCATACTTCAAAAAATTATTGTAATTTCCATTTTCAAGATTTACCAGCCAGGACACGCAATTTTGATTAGAGTGTCTAGAACTGCAGACGGCCCATTTGCCTTTTGGTGAAAGATTAAATGAGAGGTAAATCTTTTTATCCTTAGCGGCATCTTCGAAGCTGTATTTAGGGAGAACTTCCGGCGGTATCAGCAGATTTTGCCGGGAAGTTTTAAGATTGCGGCATACGAGCTGATGGTTAACCATATTATCTTTAAAGATTTTTTCTAAATAAATCAATTTACCGGTATTTGACAAGATTTCCCATTGGCCAACTTCGTTACCCAGTTCAAATCTGTTTTCCTCTGAAGTAATCATATTTAATAAAGAAAAAGCATTTTCGTTAGAATCCTCGTCAACTTCCCTGCTGAGAACAGCCGAGTTAATATCGGTCAAAAATTTTTGCACATATCTTGGATTACCAGGTTTTGCAGTTTTAGCTTTTTGAATATCTCCGGAAATCACATCAATCCTGAAAACGGAATTAATTCCGGGTTCTTCTTCAGAAACAGGAGTTTCAGTTCCAAAAAGATAATGACCATCCGAACTCCAGGAAAAGTACTCAATAAAAAAATTGGGATCCGGCCGGGGATACCTGACAATTTTCTCATCATTAGTATTAATATTGTGAAGTATTAAATCATTAGCTCCATTATCGGCAGAGCGAAGGTGTCTATCTTTATAAGCTAACCAGTAATTTCCATCACAGAGACGCCAGACCAAATTCGGATTTGTGTAACCTATATTTTTTTTGAGGTCCAGGACCAATTGGCCGTTTTTATCAAGAACCACGCCTTTATGACTGAGAAGGTTTTTCTGCCTTGTCACAAAAACATATTCCCCCCCATTTGATACCGTGAACGAACGTATACCTTTGGTATAATCTGTCCCGCCGCCGAGCAGACCTATGGAGATAGCCCACACGACAGCAACAACCAAAGGCATTAAAAAGGCAGCAGCATACAGAAACATTGCAAAGATAGAGACACCGATTGTGGCGGGTTTTCTATAGATTTCAGGCAATAAGGCCTTAGCAGTTTGAAACTTCTGATTAAATGACATCTTTGAAAAGGAACCTTCTTTCATAAGGGCAAATATCTGAGATGAGACAGCTTCATCATTGTGGGGCAATCCTTTTTCTCTGATGTTATTCATCAATTTAGTTAATAACATCGATTTGCGAATTTGGGGGACGATGCCTGCCGCCAATGCAACGGCTATGATTAGAAGAATCTTATCAGCCGAAAATATTCCTGCAAGGCCGAGGAGAAACGCACTAAAACCAAGAAACAGAACCTTCAGAACTTTCCAGCGAGAGAACACCGCGATTTCAACAACTCTTCCGCCATCTAACGGAAGTATCGGAAGAAGATTTAAATAATTTAGAATGAGAAGAAACAAGCCGAGGTCTCTCATAAATGCGGCATCATATATTTGTGCCATACAGAACAGGCAGGCTCCAAGGATTAATCCCGGGACCGGGCCAAGAAAATAAATAATAATCCGCTGCATTGGAGTGGCTTTGTCTTCATCGGCAGCAATAGTAGCCGCACCAAAGGGCAGAAATAGAATATGCACATCCTTATGACCGAACATGCGCATTGCGATATAGTGACCCAGCTCATGAAAACCAAGGACCAGGATTATAATAAAAGCGGTCCTTATATCGAGAGCCATCTTGAAGAACACCATAGAAATAACAAGACTTATGAGGCAAACAGCTATAGTCCCAATATAGCCTTTATTTTTTGACTGCATCAATTCTCTCATCCGCAGAAACGCATTAACTTCGGCTTCAATAGGAATATCAACAGGCTTCAATTTTTGCGCTTTCATATATTTTTTTATATTCGAGCGCATATTTTTCATTTTTAGATTGCCGAATATTGCCTTGAACGCATGCTTAAGAGCCGCAAAAATTCTAATCTGATATCCAAATTCCTTATGTTTCTTTATCAGTCCTTTAGTTTCAAGGTTTGCAATATAATTATTTAATCCTGCCTTTTCTTTTTCAACATATTCAGCAGGGACAACTTTGATTGGGAAATGCTTCTGCTTTAATTGAGACAAATACTTTAGATGAACTTCAAACTGCTTTTCCAAAGTAACAACATATTCATCGCAAAGGGTAACATCAGGAATTTTGCCTATAATATCATGGGCATTGCCATTGGTTGTTAAAAGCTGATGACCATCACTGAAAAAAGAACTAAATTCAATTTTGAAAGGGACATCTTTATCCGGCATAGCCGGCAAACTCACATTGGCATAAGATTCCTTTGAATCGTTTACATAAACAAGATTCCATTTTTTTGAATGCGCTGTAACGATTGGTTCATCGGCTAACTGGCAATGAGAGAGAGAGAAACCAAGGTTGCGCAAATTTACATCAAAAATATTAAATAAATTAAGAAAAAAGTAAGGAAGTTCAGAAAGCTGGCCCAGCTGGCAATCTGCATTCTTAAGCCGGATTCCAAGAAGAGTTTTTACGAGATTTAAATAGATAATAAGATAGATGATTAAGAAGAATCCAAGTATGTACAGCAGAAAACCTAAAGAGCCCATAAACTCCTATATCCTGACAATCAGGACCCTGCCTGCGACTTAATTCATTTACAAATTTCGCAATAAGATAAATTTTGAATAATAAGAAAGATTATAATAGAAATGCTGCTGCAAGTCACTAGAAAACCAGCTTCATTATTTCCGGCTTGCCCCAAGAGCTTGCTGGAAGTCTGATATTATATCATCAATATGTTCAGTGCCAACCGAGACGCGGATGTAATCGGGCGTTACGCCGGCGGCAAGCTGCTCGGCTTCGGTCAATTGCTGGTGAGTGGTGCTGGCAGGATGTATCACAAGGGTTTTACTGTCACCAATATTTGCAAGATGGCTGGCAAGCTTTACGGCATTTATGAATTTAATTCCAGCAACTTTACCGCCTTTAATACCAAAACCGAGAATACCCCCCTGCCCATCAGGCATATATTTTTTAGCAAGCTTATAGTCAGGGTGAGAAGGCAGGCCGGGATAGTTTACCCAATTGACAAATTTATTTTTCTCAAGCCATTGCGACATTTTTAATGCATTTTCGCTGTGGCGAGGCATACGCAGATGCAGCGTTTCGATTCCCTGGAGGAACAAAAAGGCGTTAAAGGGTGACATACACGAACCCATATCCCGCAGCAATTGAACCCTTGTCTTTATAATATATGCCAGATTGCCGAATGTTTCGAAATATTTTATGCCGTGATAACTTGGGTCAGGTTCGGTAAGCTCCGGGTATTTGCCATTAGACCAGTTGAAGTTTCCTGAATCGACAATAGCGCCGCCGATGCTTGTGCCGTGGCCGCCGATAAATTTTGTGCAGCTATGGACAATAATATCGATGCCGTATTCAAAAGGCCTGAATAATATCGGGGTCATAACTGTGTTATCACAAATGACAGGCAAATTATTCTTATGAGCGATATCCGCAATTTTATCATATTGCAAAATATCGTTTTTAGGATTACCGACGGATTCAATAAATATGAGACGTGTATTTTCTTTTATAGCTTTCGCAAAGTTTTCGGGCGTTCGGGGGTCAACAAATGTCACTTCAATTCCCAACTTGCGAAAGGTTTGGCTAAATAGCGTAACTGTCCCGCCATATAATGAGTTAGATGAAACAAAATGCTGCCCGGCTTTGCAGATATTGAGAACAGCCGCTGTAATAGCTGCCATTCCAGAACTGAAGCATAGACCCGCAACACCGCCTTCCATTGCGGCCAGCCGTTTTTCAAGGACATCTGTGGTAGGATTCATCATGCGGGTGTAGATATTGCCGAATTCCTTGAGAGCAAAAAGATTTGCGGCATGATTGCTATCTTTAAAGAGATAGCTTGATGTCTGGTAAACAGGAACCGCCCTGCTTAATGTTTGGGAATCGACTTCCTGGCCGGCGTGAAGTGCCAGGGTTTCAAGATGAAGTTTTTTCTCTTCGCTCATTAATTTATCTTTCTTAATTTGCAGGTAAAATCGCAACCATTTTATCGAGCGCGTTTTTTGCTTTTGCCGCAATCTGAGGTGGCACAGTTATTTTATAGTGCATATCCTCGAGAGACCAAAGCACCTTTTCAAGGTTTATACGTTTCATGTTCGGGCAAACTGAACGCGTGCTTGCCGGATAAAATTCCTTTTCAGGGTTTTCTTTTTTAAGACTATGAATGATTCCAACTTCGGTAGCAATGATAAATTCTTTCGCGTCGCTTTGCTTTGCGAATTTAAGCATCTGACCGGTGCTGAGCAATTTATCACAGATTGCCTTTACGGGCTCAGTGCATTCCGGATGAGCCATCACAATCGCATTGGGGTGCAATTTACGGGCTTTTTTTATGTCCTCTTCTGTGATAAAGGTGTGAGTCGGGCAATACCCGGGCCACAGAATCATTTCACGGCCGGTCTTTTCGATTACAAAACGGCCTAAATGCTGATCCGGGACAAAGATAATCTGTTTATCTTTTGGCAATGATTGCACAACTTCGACGGCGTTTGCACTTGTGCAGCAGTAATCACTGTCGGCTTTTACTTCGGCAGAGCTATTCACATAGCAAACAACTAACGCATCCGGATGTTTTCTCTTCAATTCTTTTAACTGCTCAGCATTGATCATATCAGACATCGGGCAGCCGGCATTTTTATCCGGCAAAAGGATGGTCTTAGCCGGCGATAAAATCGCGGCGGTCTCTGCCATGAATTTTACGCCGCAAAAAACTATAACATCAGCATCATTAGCCGCGGCTTTCCTGCTTAATTCAAGAGAGTCGCCAGTGAAATCGGCAATATCCTGTATTTCAGGGGCCTGATAATTATGCGCAAGGATTACGGCATTACGCTGGGCTTTTAAATCTATAATTTTCTTTATTAAATCTTCATTCATTTTTTCTTTTTTTTCTTAGGACTTTTTTTAACAGAATGTTTTTTATAAATAAGCTCAGCGTTAGGAGCTATAACAGTAACACCCGGCGGAACGGATTCTTTAATCGAGACGTTTCCGCCTATAACTGCCCCTTTGCCGATAGTTATATCGCCAAGGATTGTCGCCTCAGCATATATAGTGACATCATCCTCAATTGTCGGGTGGCGCTTGCCACCTTTAACGATTTTTCCCTCGGCATCTCTTTGGAAGCTCAGGGCGCCAAGAGTTGTGCCCTGATAAATTTTAACATTATCTCCAATAATGCTTGTTTCACCGATAACAACACCTGTGCCATGGTCTATAAAGAAATTTTTGCCGATTGTGGCACCGGGATGGATATCTATACCTGTTTTTGTGTGGGCGTATTCTGTCATAATTCGCGGAATAAGCGGCACTTCCTTTAAAAACAGTTCATGAGCGACACGATAAATCGCGATAGCAATTATGCAGGGATAGCTTATGACAATCTCTTCAGGAGATTTCGCAGCGGGGTCACCATCGAACGCCGCCTTGACATCGCCTTTGAGCATTTCCCTTATAGAGGGGAGCCGATTTAATAAATGAACGGTAGCATCATCGGCCATTTTGTGACAGCCGTTTGCGCTGCAATCTTCCAACCGGCAGCGATATTTTAAGGCCTTTTCTATTTGAGATGAAAGCTCGGTATAGATATGGCACAAGACATCTATTACAACATAATTCACATTTGATTTAGTTATAGTCCTTTTACCGGTAAACCCCGGGAAAAGGACCTCAAAAATAATATCTATAATTTCTATAATTTTATCGCGGACCGGAAGATTAGTTGCATCTATGAAATTAATTCCCAAATCACCCTGATATGTCCCAATAACTTCAGCAACAAGCTGCTCGAGTTTTTTATCAGTTAAATCAGTTTTTGCCATATAAGTATTCTCTCCTAAGCTTTTTAGATTCCGGCAAACATTTCAGTGGAGATATATCTTTCCCCGGTATCGGGCAGGATTACGACAATGGTTTTTCCCTGATTCTGGGGACGCTGCGAGATTTCAATTGCAGCCCACATTGCGGCACCGGAGCTTATCCCCGAAAGAACTCCCTCTTTATATGCTAATTGACGTGCAGTTTCCATAGCATCCTTGTTTGTGACCTGAATAATCTCATCGATAATCTCGCGATTTAATACCGATGGAACAAATCCAGCGCCAATGCCCTGGATTTTATGAGGACCTGGTTTGCCGCCGGAAAGAACGGGTGAGTCTTTGGGCTCTACCCCTATAACTTTTATATCTTTGTTACGGTTTTTGAGAATCTCGCCGCAGCCAGTAATTGTTCCCCCTGTCCCGATTCCTGCCACAAATATATCTAATTTTCCATCAGTATCTGCCCATATTTCCTCTGCAGTTGTCTCCCGGTGAATCTGTGGATTTGCAGGATTATTGAACTGCTGGGGCATAAAGGCATCAGGATTTGCCGCAAGCAGCTCTTCGGCTTTTTTAACCGCACCGGTCATGCCTTCGGCCGCAGGAGTAAGAACAATTTCTACCCCGAAAAATGATAGAATTTTTCGCCTTTCTATGCTCATTGATTCCGGCATCGTCAGAATTAATTTATAATCCTTTGCCGCACAGATTATGGCTAAACCTATTCCCGTGTTTCCGCTTGTAGGCTCAATAACTGTAGAACCTTCTTTAATGAGACCTTTGTTCTCGGCATCTTCAATCATTGATAATGCAATCCTGTCTTTGACGCTGCCGCCCGGATTTCGAGATTCCAGCTTAGCTAAGATTGTAACTCCCTGCTGACCTAATTTTTTTACCCTTACAAGAGGTGTAAATCCGATAGATGCAATTACATCATCAAATATTGCACTCATAAGCATTCCTAAATTTGATAATCTGATTTCTTATTATTTGCCTTTTCAATCACATCTTTTAATGTCATAGACTCCAGAACATTTCGAACCGCGCGCTGAACTTCTTCCCATACCCTCCTTGCAATACAATCTTCTGACCTTTTACAGTATTTATCATTTTCAACGCACTCTACTGTAACGACCTGGCCTTCAAAGACATCAAAGACATCGCTTAGTTTAATATTTTCAGGGGAATTAGCCAGAATATAACCGCCTTTAGCTCCCCGCGTGCTTCTAATAAGGCCCGAAGATTTCAAAGCTGCCATTATCTGTTCAAGATATTTTGTAGAAATTTCCTGATTTTGAGCAATAACCCTGGTTTGAAGCGGTCCATGGCCATAATTTGCCGCTAACTCTAAAACTGCCCGCATTGCATATCGTGTTCGAGTTGATAGTTTCATAAGTATTCTCCATTAATCCTACTGCCTTGGTAGTATATTATACGAACCTTTTGTCTTGAGGCATTATAAAAAAATAAAAAAACTATTTGACAAAAGTGGTTGTGTTTCGTACTATTCATATTAATTCAGTATGATAAGTAGGATTTAAAATTATCAAAAGGATGAAATGAGTGAAAGAAAGAATAATAATGAATATGCAGCCAATGAAGCCATCCTTAAGGATATCAAAAACATGATTGCAGGCTTAGATTATGGGACGGTAACAATAAAAGTGCATAATTCGAAGATTGTGCAGGTTGAAATAACTCGAAAGAAACGTTTCGATGATGCAATTATGGAGAAAGGAGGCGGTATTTAGTCCAAGCCAAGAGTCTTCAAAAAGCCCCGCGATTTTGAAGTGATCTAGCGGATAAGCCGCGGCAAAAATTTAAAACATTAAATAAATCGCAGGAACAACCAGTCATCTGGAAAGCACCTGCCAAACAAAAGTGCGTGGAATTTGATGATTGAACATTCACTCGGCATGGTTTGTTAATAAAAACCTGACTTTAGTCGCAGCTTACGTGGATGCCGGGATGAAAATCTACTTAAGCAGGTCTTGGAAATGGACTTGTGTTTAGTAATCAATATGCCTTTTAAAAATTAAATTTTAGAAAAGAAAGGAAAATTATAAATGAGCAAGATAGATCAGAAACTAAAAATTGATACGTTAGCACTTCACGGCGGACAGGAGCCGGACCCGACAACTGGCTCAAGGGCGGTGCCGATTTATCAGACAACTTCTTACCAGTTCAAAAATACAGAGCATGCGGCTAATTTATTCGGGCTTCGAGAATTCGGCAACATCTATACCCGTATTATGAATCCGACAACTGATGTGCTTGAAAAGCGAATAGCCCTGCTCGATGGAGGAATCGGTGCATTGGCGGTCTCAAGCGGACAGGCGGCAAGTACCCTTTCAATTTTAAATATTGCCCAAACAGGTGATAATATTGTATCGGCGGATAATCTCTATGGCGGGACATACAACCTGTTTCACTACACGCTGCCTAAATTCGGAGTTGAAGTAAAATTTGTAAAATCGAATGATTTGGCCGCTTTTCAAAAGGCAATTACACCAAAGACAAAGGCAATCTATGCGGAGTCAATAGGTAATCCTAAACTGGATGTAGCAGATTTAGAAGGCATATCGAAGGTCGCTCACAATAATGGGATTCCATTTATTTTGGACAATACCGTTTCGCCTTACCTGCTTCAGCCGTTTGATTTTGGGGTGGATATCACTGTGTATTCGGCGACTAAATTCATCGGTGGTCATGGGACATCCATTGGGGGATTGATTGTTGATTCAGGAAAGTTTGACTGGACTAACGGCAAGTTCCCGCTGATTGCGGATGCTGACCCGAGCTATCACGGCTTGAATTTTGTTGAAGCATTAAAGCCGTTGGGAAATATTGCATATATTATCAAGGCACGGGTTACGCTTTTACGTGATATAGGAACGGCGTTATCGCCCTTCAATGCATTTTTATTCCTTCAAGGGCTTGAAACACTGCACTTGAGAATGCCCAGACATTCGGAAAATGCTTTAGCCGTGGCGAAATACCTGAGCAAACATCCAAAGGTATCATGGGTAAATTACCCGGGCCTTGATTCGAGTCCGGATAAAGAAAGAGTTAAGAAATATTTACCCAAAGGCGCAGGCGCGATTATAGGTTTTGGGATTAAAGGCGGCTCTGAGGCAGGCAGAAGATTTATTGATTCACTCGAACTGTTTTCACACCTCGCCAATATCGGCGATGCAAAATCTCTGGCCATTCATCCTGCGACGACAACACATCAGCAATTGTCACCAGAAGAACAGTTATCGACAGGTGTAACGCCTGATTTTGTGAGACTATCGATAGGTATTGAGCATATCGATGACATAATAGCAGATATTGAACAGGCCTTAAAAAAGGCATGAAGTAAGGAGTAAAAAATGAGCAGAATATTTGATGACATTACCAAAACAGTAGGCAATACGCCATTGGTTCGGCTTAACAGGATTACGGAAGGTCTAAACGCAACTATACTGGCCAAGCTCGAGTCATTCAATCCGCTTTCAAGCGTAAAGGACAGAATCGGGGCGGCAATGATTGAAGACGCAGAAAGGCGAGGTGTGCTGCAAAAGGATTCCGTGATTATCGAACCAACAAGCGGTAATACCGGAATCGCCCTGGCCTTTGCGGCAGCAGCTAAAGGGTATCGGCTGATACTGACTATGCCGGAGACGATGAGCGTCGAAAGAAGGCAATTGCTTAAAATTTTCGGAGCGGAACTGGTGCTTACTGAAGGAATAAAGGGAATGAAGGGAGCAATTGAAAAAGCCCAGGAGCTTGCCGGGACAACACCGAAGAGCATTATTTTACAGCAATTCAATAACCCTGCTAATCCTGAGATTCACCGCAAGACCACGGCAGAAGAAATCTGGAACGACACGGATGGACAAGTTGATATCCTTGTGTCGGGTGTCGGGACAGGCGGAACTATTACTGGAGTTGCCGAGGTCATCAAAAAACGCAAACCTGCATTTAAAGCGATTGCGGTAGAACCTGAGACATCGCCTGTTCTTTCGGGCGGAAATCCCGGGCCGCATAAAATACAAGGGATAGGCGCGGGCTTTGTGCCGCAGGTTTTAAACACAAAGATAATAGACGAGATTATAAAAGTTAAAGATACAGATGCGGGTGCGGTTGCCAGAAGACTGGCAAAGCTTGAAGGAATCCTCGGGGGGATATCGAGCGGGGCCGCCCTTTGGGCCGCACTAGAAGTAGGCAAGCGTCCTGAAAACGCAGGAAAACTAATTGTAGTTGTGCTTCCAGACACAGGTGAAAGATATCTTACTACATGGTTATTCCAGGAAGGTTAAAAAAGGTAAATTCAATGTCACGTGAATTTTCGAACATTCTCGAAACTATCGGCAGGACCCCTTTGGTGAAATTAAACCAAATCACTAAAGGGATTACTTCAAAAATTTATGTTAAGCCGGAATTCTTCAATCCCGGCGGAAGTGTAAAGGACCGTATAGGTTTATCCATGATAGAAGCCGCGGAAAAAGAAGGCAAAATCCGGCCGGGAGGAACAATTATTGAGGCAACCGCAGGCAATACCGGCGTGGGATTGGCGCTAGCGGCAGCTATTAACGGTTACCGATGCATTTTTGTTTTGCCTGATAAAATGAGCCAGGAGAAAATCGCGCTTCTCAAGGCATACGGCGCTGAAGTTGTGATTACGCCTACATCTGTTGCGGCCGATTCACCTGAAAGCTACAACGGAGTTGCCGACAGATTAGCGAGAGAGATTCCGAATTCTTTGCGACCGAACCAATTTGAAAATCCGAATAACCCGCTTGCTCATTACAGGACGACAGGCCCTGAGATATGGAATGACTCGGATGGCAAAGTCGAGGTTTTTGTCGCTGGAATGGGAACGGGAGGGACAATTTCCGGCACAGCCAGGTTCCTTAAAGAAAAAAATCCAAATATTATAATAGTCGGTGCTGACCCTTCGGGTTCGATATTGTCTGGAGACAGTCCCCATTCATATAAAGTGGAAGGAATAGGCGAGGACTTTATTCCAAAGACATTTAATCGCCAGTTAGTCGATGAAATGATAAGGGTCAGCGATACAGAGTCATTCAATACAGCAAGACGCCTGGCGCGGGAAGAAGGAATCCTTGCAGGCGGCTCATCAGGGACAGCTCTTGCGGCAGCTTTGAAATACGCACAGCGGCTTGAAAAATCGAAATATATAGTGGTGCTATTGCCTGATACGGGAAGAAATTACATTAACAAAATTTATTCAGATAAATGGATGCAGGAAAACGGATTCTGGGAAGGCAAGATGCAGGAATCTATAAAGATAAAAGATTTGCTTGTTGAAAAGAATATTTTCACAAGCATTATTTACGTTTCACCTCAGGAGAAATTATATCAAGCACTCCGCCTAATGCAGGAATACGAGATTTCACAATTGCCGGTAATAGATATCGCTCAAAACGTCGTCGGCAGCATAAATGAGGCAACCCTGATGCAATTGTCACATGATGGAATAGATTTTCGTCAGCAGACAATATCGGCGGTAATGGGAAAACCGCTGCCGGTATTAGACGAAGACACGGATGTTTCTGAGGCATACAGAATACTATTGTCAGGGGCGAGCGCAATAGTAGTTAAGAGGCCTGAAGGGCTTACGGGACTTCTGACAAGGGTAGATCTGATTAATTACTGGATTAATCGAAAGAAAGAAGGAGTATATGCGATTTGAAACTAAAGCCATTCATGCGGGCCAGCAGCCGGATGCCTCAACAGGCGCGGTGATTGTGCCCGTATATCAGACATCTACGTTTCAGCAGGAAGCTGTTGAAAAGCATAAAGGATATGAATACGCACGGACCGGAAACCCGACGAGGGCGGCACTTGAGACCTGCATAGCTGAGCTGGAAGGCGGCAAATTCGGACTGGCGTTTGCCTCGGGTGTTGCGGCAACGGCAGCAGTTTTTTCATTATTTGGAAAAGGCGCACATATCGTGTTAGGTGATGACCTTTACGGGGGGACATACCGATTAGCAGAAAAGGTTTATAAAAAATGGGGACTTTCAACAACATATGCTGATGTAGATTCTATTGAGTCTTTCGAAAAAGCCATAACCAGGAATACGAAATTGATTTGGATAGAATCGCCAACAAATCCGCTTTTGAAAGTGATTGATATAAAAAAACTGGCCGGAATTGCCAAAAGGAAAAAGGTGCTTCTTGCCGTTGACAATACCTTCGCAAGCCCATATTTCCAAAATCCGCTTGCATTGGGGGCAGATATCGTCGTTCACAGCACAACTAAATATATAAACGGCCACAGTGACCTTGTGGGGGGCGCTGTGGCTGTTAACGATGAAGCGATATACAATGAATTAAAATTCTATCAAAATTCTGCCGGGGCAGTTCCGGGGCCAATGGATTGCTGGCTGACTTTACGTGGGCTAAAGACATTAGCCGTGAGGATGAGAGAGCATGAGAAGAACGCTCAATATCTGGCGGAATTTCTTTCGAAACACAAAAGAGTCGAAAAGGTTTACTATCCCGGGCTAAAAGGCACAAAGGATTATAAAATCGCCTCTGAGCAAATGAGCGGTTTCGGTGGGATGCTCAGCTTTGAAATTAAAGGAGATTTTTCAGTTGTTGAGAAATTCTTTTCGAAATTAAAACTGTTTCTTCTTGCTGAAAGTCTTGGCGGAGTTGAGTCGCTTGTTTGCTATCCGGCGAAGATGACTCATGGATCTATGCCGGAAAAAGAGCGATTAAAAAGAGGAATCAAAAACAATTTAATCCGGGTTTCGGTCGGACTGGAAAACAAAGAAGACCTGAGAGCAGACATCGAAAATGCACTTTCAGAAGGCGATTGAGGATGGAAACATACTTAAGAAATACAAGACGAAAGGAGGTTAAAGATTAGCAATTGAAGTGAGCCTGCCGGTACGAACCGGAGGTTTGATTAATAAAAATAAACCGGATTGACCGGATAACCGGAGGTCCTGGAGTAAGTTACTGAAAGGACCTCCTAATGAGATATAGAACTTTATTAACAATGATAATTTTAACAAGCAATATTTTTATCAAACAGCTTGACGTTTTTGCGGAATCCCCGGAAGGGGCCAAAACGACGGATGAACGTCTGGCTGAACTTGAACAGAAAATAAAAGCACTTGAAAGACAGTCGGAAATACAAAAGGAACAGGGCGTAGAGAAGGCAAAAACCAATCCGGTCGTAACAGCGAACACCAGGGAAGGGTTTTCAATCAAAGATCCTAACGGCGAATTCATTCTGAAACTTCGCGGCTACGTGCAGGCGGACAGCCGGTCAGTAAGCGGAAAGACATCGAACAATGACGACACCTTTTTATTACGCCGTGTTCGTCCGATTTTTGAAGGCACAGTAAGCAAATATATCGATTTCAGAATTATGCCTGATTTCGGCTCCGGAAAGACCGAGTTGCAGGATGCATGGCTTGACCTGAAATATATCCCCGAAGCAAAACTTCAAATTGGAAAATTCAAGGAACCTTTCGGAATAGAAAGACTGCAGTCGGGAACAGATACACTTTTTGTCGAAAGAGGATTGCCGAATAATCTGGCGCCAAATCGAGATATCGGCGCGGCATTTCATTCAGATTTATTCAACGGCAAACTAAGCTATGCGGCAGGCATTTTTAACGGTGTTCCTGATGGCGGCAGCCTTGATTCTGATATAGATAATAACAAGGAATTCGCCGGCAGAATCTTTGTTAATCCATTCAAGGGCGGGGATATCGGCCTGCTCGAAGGATTTGGAGCAGGCTTTGCCTTGACGACCGGCAACAAAAACGGAGTGGGCCCCTCTTCAACTTATTTGCCAACTTACAAAACGCCAGGCCAGTCGACGTTTTTCAGCTACCACTCAGATGTTTTTGCCGACGGTCGACATACAAGATATTCGCCACAGACATATTACAGCTATGGCTCCTTCGGATTATTGGGTGAATACGTCCTATCGCAACAGCAGGTCGTCAGAGGCGCAAATACTGAAAAACTCAGCAACGACGCCTGGCAGATTGCGGCTTCCTATGTGCTGACTGGTGAAGCAGCTTCTTATAAAGGCGTTGTTCCCAAAGAAAATTTTAATCCGCAGAAAGGAAACTGGGGGGCATTAGAAGTCGTCGGCAGAGTGGGCGATTTGAACATCGATAACGACGCGTTCCCGACATTTGCCGATGCTGCAAAATCCGCGAAGTCCGCTAAATCGTGGGGCGCAGGATTAAACTGGATTTGGAACAAAAATGTCAAGTGGATGATTGATTATGACCAAACGAGATTTACAGGCGGTGACCCGACTGGTCACCGTGAAAAAGAAAATGCAATACTCGTTCGAAGCCAAATCAGTTTCTAGATATATCGAGAAAAAGGAAATTTAAAATGACACTTAAAAATATAACTTTAATATTGCTTTCGATTTTTACAATCTCAAGTTTTTCATCGGCAAAAGATATTACGCTTTTGAATGTTTCATATGACCCGACGAGAGAGTTATACCAAGAGCTAAACGCGGCGTTTGCTAAACAGTGGCAGGAAAAGACCGGCCAAAAAATGAAAATAAATCAATCACATGGCGGCTCAGGAAAACAGGCCCGCTCTGTCATCGATGGGCTTGAAGCAGATGTCGTTACACTTGCCCTTGCCTATGACATTGACGCAATCGCGGAGAAAGCAAATTTGCTGAGTAAAAACTGGCAATCCAAATTGCCGGATAACAGCTCGCCTTATACATCGACGATTGTTTTTCTTGTGCGAAAAGGCAATCCTAAAAATATCAAGGACTGGGATGACCTTATAAAACCCGGCGTCTTGGTCATTACTCCGAATCCAAAAACTTCAGGCGGCGCACGCTGGAATTATTTGGCGGCATGGGGGTACGCCCTGAAAAATCATGGAACCAATTCCGATGCAAACCAGTCGGCGAAAGAATTTGTTACGAAACTATATAAGAATGTTCCCGTCCTCGATTCAGGCGCACGCGGCTCATTGACTACGTTTGTTCAGCGGGAAATCGGTGATGTCTTTTTGTCCTGGGAGAACGAGGCGTTTTTAGCAGTAAATGAATTAGGTAAAGGCAAATTCGAGATAATCGTGCCGTCGGCAAGCATACTTGCCGAGCCGCCTGTCGCGATTGTCGATAAGGTTGTCGACAGGCGAGGGACACGTGCGGCTGCGCAGGCATATCTTGAATTTCTTTACACCGAGCAGGGTCAGGAAATCGCGGCGAAAAATTATTATCGTCCCCGATTGAAGATGATCGCGGAAAAATATGCCGGACAATTTACAGAGACTAAGCTGTTTACGATTGATGAGGTTTTCGGCGGCTGGCAAAATGCGCAGAAAACCCATTTCACCGACGGAGGCGTTTTCGACCAGATTTATCAAGTGGGAAAATAATAACTTAAAGATGAATGCGCTGCCACATACTTTAAAAAAACATAGTATTCTTCCCGGGTTCGGGTTGTCACTGGGATATACGCTATTGTATCTGAGCTTAATTGTTCTGATACCTTTGGCGGCTGTATTTATCTCAGCAGCAACATTGACCCGGGAGCAGTTTGTGACGACCGTTACCGCTCCTCGCGTTCTGGCCTCTTACCGACTCACCTTTGGCGCTTCGCTTGTCGCAGCGATGATAAATGTGGTTTTTGGTTTGTTGGTAGCCTGGGTGCTTGTGCGATATCGGCTGCCCGGCAAAAGATTTATAGATGCGTTGATTGATTTGCCGTTTGCCTTGCCGACGGCAGTCGCGGGAATCGCGCTTACAGCCGTATATGCGCAAACAGGTTTGATCGGCGGATTGCTGAGCAAAATAGGGATTAAAGCAGCGTTTACCCCGCTTGGGATAATAATCGCATTGACGTTTATTGGTCTTCCTTTTGTGGTGCGGACGGTCCAGCCGGTTTTACAAGATTTAAGCAAAGAGACTGAAGAGGCGGCGGCAAGTTTGGGGGCAAGCCGGCTTCAAACTTTCAGAAAGGTGATTTTACCTGAAGTCGCACCGGCGCTTTTGACAGGTTTTGCGCTGGCTTTTGCGCGGGCGATCGGCGAATACGGCTCGGTGATTTTTATCGCAGGAAATATGCCGATGAAAACCGAGATTACCCCCCTGCTTATTATTACCAAACTCGAACAATACGATTATGCGGGTGCTACAGCAATTGCCGTTGTGATGCTTGTCTCATCATTTGTTCTGCTTTTGATAATCAACATTTTACAGAAATGGGCCGCCAGGACAGACAACAGATGACAGATGACGGAAAACAAAGATTGGTGCGGTGGATTCTAACAGGCGTTGCTTTGGCATTTCTTGGACTGTTTCTCGTTGTGCCATTGGCGGCAGTTTTTACCGAGGCGCTTAAAAAAGGAGTTGTCGCGTATTTCCAGTCATTCAGCGATTCCAACGCATTAGCTGCGATTCAATTGACTATAACAACAGCGTTAATAGCGGTGCCGCTGAATTTAATATTCGGCGTGGCGGCTGCCTGGGCAATCGCTAAATTCAATTTTATTGGCAAAAGCATTTTGATTACCCTGATTGATTTGCCTTTCGCGGTTTCCCCGGTAATTTCAGGATTGATTTTCGTTTTGATTTTCGGCCTGCAGGGCTGGGCGGGCGAATGGCTGGCGCAGCATAATTTGAAAATAATTTTTGCCACGCCGGGAATTGTCCTTGCTACTGTTTTTGTGACATTCCCGTTTATCGCCCGCGAATTGATACCGTTAATGCAGTCGCAGGGAACTGAAGAGGAGCAGGCGGCGCTTGTTTTAGGCGCTACGGGGTGGCAGATGTTCAGAAGAATTACACTGCCGAATATAAAATGGGGTCTGCTTTACGGCGTCATCCTGTGCAACGCAAGAGCAATGGGTGAATTCGGAGCTGTATCGGTCGTATCGGGA
Source organism: uncultured Pirellulales bacterium (assembly GCA_964431645.1). Lineage (GTDB taxonomy): Bacteria > Planctomycetota > Phycisphaerae > Sedimentisphaerales > Anaerobacaceae > Fen-1362. The sequence goes on along the minus strand of CAYSKP010000078.1, from coordinate 2,152 downwards.
CATATACGCGGCCAGACAAACACGATACCGCTGCACGTCGAGATACTCTACAACGAATATAACTTTGTCGCGGCCTTCGCGATGGCGTCGCTATTGACAATTTTGGCACTGATAACTCTGGCAATCAAAAATATTATAGAAAGAAAAGTTATAGCAGTATGAGTATTGAAATCAAAAATGTAAGCAAAACATTCGGCAGTTTCGCCGCCGTTAATAACGTCAGCTTGAACGTTCCCAGCGGCGAGCTTGTCGCATTGCTGGGGCCTTCCGGTTCAGGCAAGACGACGCTTTTGCGAATAATCGCGGGCCTTGAAATTCCTGACCCCGGCAGCGGCTCGATACACTTTCACGGTAATAATGTCAGTAATAGCAATGTTACCGAAAGACATGTGGGCTTTGTATTCCAGCACTACTCGCTTTTCAGGCATATGAATATATTCGAGAACGTCGCATTCGGCCTGAAGATACGTCCCCGCAAGATGCGTCTTTGCAAAGATGAAATCCAAAGCAAAGTATCGGGGCTGTTAAAATTAGTGCAATTGGAACGGGTAGCGAATTTATATCCGTCGCAGCTTTCCGGAGGTCAGCGGCAGCGTATCGCTTTGATTCGGGCTTTGGCGGTTGAGCCGAGGATACTTTTATTGGATGAGCCATTCGGCGCTCTTGACGCAAAGGTCCGAAAAGAATTGAGACGATGGCTTCGACGGCTTCACGACGAAATGTCCGTAACCAGCGTATTTGTAACCCACGACCAGGAAGAAGCGCTGGAGGTTGCGGACAGAATCGCAGTGATGAACGCCGGAAGAATAGAGCAGCAAGGCACGCCTGAGCAGGTTTATCATCAGCCGGCGAACTCTTTTGTCTGCAACTTCTTAGGCAATGTCAATCTGTTTCGCGGCAGAGTCCATAATGGAAGAGTATGTGTTGAAAATATTGACGTGTCGGGCACGAAAGACAGCCATATCGAGCAATCGCCCGTTACCGCATACGTCCGGCCTCACGATATAGAAATCTCCCGAAAGCAAGACAACGAATTTACTATTCTGGCGAAGATCACACATATAAGCACGGCCGGGGCTTCGGTGCGAATAGAACTGAAAAGATGTGACGATGGAGAATTCGTCGAAGCTGAAATAAACAGAAAACGCTATCTTGAACTGGGCTTGCGGAATCATGAAAGCGTATTCATAAAACTGCAAAACCCGAAAATTTTCCCTGAGGACTATGTTATATAATTGAAAGGAGATTAAAGTGGCACTGGCAAATTTAGTTGCGACAGCAAATGTAGTTGAACTCGTTGAAAAGCTGAATTTCGCGGAGAAGGTAGAGCGGTCTCTTGGCCTGATTGAACAGGCATACAAGGAGTTTGGCGATTCTCTTGTTGTGGCGAACAGTTTGGGCAAAGACTCCGTCGCAGTCTGGCATTTGGCCAAACGGGTCAGCCCGAAAATCAGAGGCTTCATTGTAACCACAAGATTCAAACCAGCCGAGACCAAAGAATTTATGAAACTTGAGGCGGCCCGATTCCCGGAGCTTAAGGTATTCAGCAATGACGTCAAGATATTGGATAAGCTTTACGAAAGGGACCCTGACAAATGCTGCGATATTCTCAAGGTCAAGCCGACTCGTCAGGCAGTAAAGGAAATGGGCGTTAAATGCTGGGTAACAGGGCTTCGCTGCACGGAAGGCAGAACCAGAACAGATTTCAAAGAGATTGAAGAACGCGACATCGGTCTGATTAAACTGAATCCCATACTGATTTGGTACGAGCGTGAGATATGGCAATATCTGGCGATTAACAAGGTTGATGTGAATCCGCTTTACGCCAAGGGTTACCGGTCATTGGGCTGCTGGCCATGCACCAAAATCGCGCAAGGTGCAGATGAGCGGGCAGGCAGATGGATTGGGACCAGCAAATGCGGTGGTGAATGCGGAATCCATACAAAGCCGCTGATTACTAAAGGTGCGTAATGGAATCTAAACAGGTTAATCCCCCTGACCCAAACTATTCTTGTGCAGAAAGGATATTAGGCGTATATCCCCAAAGGCAGGATGGTTTGTTTTTTCAGCGGATACGAATTCTGGGCGGTCGAATAAGCTGGGTTCAATGGCGAAAAGTCATTGAAATATGCGGCAGATATTCTCAAAGTTC
>CAYSKP010000077.1:0-15243 GCA_964431645.1 uncultured Pirellulales bacterium | reverse complement strand
AATTGATGCGCAAATTCATGAAACACCACATTATGCCCGTCCCGCACGTCGGCCGTCCCGCGCCGCACATCGTCCCAGCTCAATACCACCGACCCGTGCCTCCACGACTCACCCAGCCGTATATCGTATCCCTCCTCGATAATCCCGTTTTCAATGTGCCTTGTCGCCCTTGCCACGTATGCGGCCGGATAAACCAGTATCGAATGCAAGCCCGGATAGAAATCGGTCTCCCTGTGCAATAGCAATACGCACGCCTGCGCCGCTATCACCACCCTTATCTCATCCGTTATTGAAAGCCCCCCACAACCTACGAAGTGTTTCTCAGCGAGAAACACCATTATATGCTGCTTGAGTTCGATTTTATCTAATTCATTTAGGCGCTGATAATAGGGTACTCGATTTAAAATAACTTCCCAGTCTCTCGGAAATTCCTGCCTCTTTATCTTCTTTCTTTTCCATCTTTTGAAAAATAGCATCGAGACATTATAAGCGAAAAATGCTGATATTGCATAGCGTTGTAAAGAATCCATGAAAAAGTGGACATAAGGGACGTTTATGGACATAATGGACAAATTGGACTTAGAGGAAAAATAAAAAATGGCGCAAAAAGAGAAGCTGATTTCAAAATACGGAGGATATCGTAAGCTCAAAAGTTTCCAGTTGGCTCAGCTTGTTTATGATGTGACAGTCAGGTTTGTAGAACGTTACATTGACCTTTCAGCAGAACCCGCGACCAAATGATTCAAGCGGCAAGGTCAGGTGTGCAAAATATCGCTGAAGGCAGTATGGCTTCGGCCGTATCGAAAAAAACTGAATTAAAACTGACCGGAGTAGCCCGCGCAAGCTTGGAGGAACTGCGTTTGGATTATGAGGATTTCTTGAGGCAAAGAGGATTGTCATTGTGGAGGCCGGATCATCCGTCGCTCAAGCGTTTTAAGGCAAGACGCTGTGGCAAAGTGGATGATGTGCTGGTCTGGCTGGCCGAAGAGAAAAACACGGCAAAAAGAATGGACAATCACAGACACACACGGACTAACACTGACAAAACCAAAACCGATAGGGGCGTCCGTGACTGTCGGTGAAAGCCCTTGTCAGTCCGTGCCGGACTTTTGTTTCGTCGCAAATGCTGCACTTTCGCTGCTTAACCTCTGCTGCTATCTGCTCGATAGGCAATTGGCGTCACAGGCAGATACTTTTGAAAAACAGGGCGGCTTTACAGAACGATTGTATCGCATCAGAAAACAAAACAGATAAAGTTCAAGTCCGTCCACCATGTCCACATTTGTCTCTAATCCAAACGCTTTTGCTGCCCAGCCTCCGGCCGAGGACCACCCCTTAAATCTTAAATCTCAAATCCGTCCCCCCAGTCCGTGTCCGTCGGTGAAAGTCCTTGTCAGTCCGTGCCGGATTTTTAACAACCGTCTTGAGGTTGTTTGTATATAACCCCAGCCTCCGGCCGGGGGCGCAATCGAGACATTGGCTCAAGTCATTGCGAGCTTTAGCGAAGCAATCTCTTCCGTCCTCCGCCCTCCGTCTTCTGGAACCCGTCCGTGTCCGTCTGTGAAAGTCCTTGTCAGTCCCTGCCGGATTTTTAACAACCGTCTTGAGGTTGTTTGTATATAACCCCAGCCTGTCCTGAGCGGAGTAGAAGGGCCTCCGGCCGGGGGCGCACCTATTCTTCTATAGCATCCCATTTAATAGGCTGGTTATCTATTTCTAAAACTTCGACACGGTTTATTTGCCATTTTTTATTAGGGTACTTCTTTAGACCTAATTCAAATTTAAGAATCATTGCCGGCTTTAATTCTTTGTAAAAGCGGCTTTTTTCGTCAAAAAATATAACACCTTTAAGAAGAACCTTTGCGTTTGTTCTTGATATATCCATGATTTGTTCTAATGTTACAAATCTTTTTATGGCCGGCTCCGAAAGTATGGCCCTGCAATAGATCATTATTTCTTCCTTGCTCTGGTGCATCGAATCTTCGTAGTCTGATGATATAAAAGTTTCAATTGCTTTTGAATTTTGTTTTTTTGATGCTTGGACACAGCTTATGATTATATTATTAATCTGTTCCCGGTCCGTCTCAACAATGATATCTATCACAAATGCAAACAGCGCGATTACGACAGGTATACATAATTGCCACCATCGTCTTTTTTCAGGAATTAATGCGCGAATAATAAATATAATAAGAAATGCAGCAGCAGCGGCTATTAATAATGTCCATGGCTGTTCAAATATATTAAACATTTTTAATCCTCCTTAAAAATAGTCTCTAATCAGTTCTTAAGAGTGTTTTTGGAAGATTTTCAGCTTCGACATCTGCAAAGTGTAAATCACCATAGAGCACCCGATATGTTTTTGACCTCTCGGGCTGATACCAGAAGATTGCGTTATTTGCATTGCCTAATTCTATATTGTCACTTTTGTAATACCATTTAACCTCCAGTTGGCTTATAAAAATCAGTCCCCGCATTATTTTTATTACTATCAGTGCTTTCTCTATATCTGTTGTTCCTTTTTCATTTAACATTTTTTCTATGTCCTTAGAATGTTCCTGAATAATTGCCAAATCGAGCTTTTCTGGAAATTTATTGCCCATCAAACCTGCCCATGCCTTTAGGCCGTCGATAAGATCCTGTTCTGACAGGTTTTTAAGGTCCATTTTTACAGATTCTATTTTGGTGTAGTTTTCCGGCGTGCGCAGATCAAAAACAGATTCATCCGTAATTGTCTCAAAATTGAAATCGCTGAAGGTGACATTGGTTTGTCCTATCATTTTTTCAGCTAAAATCAAAATTGGAACATCGTCTTTTGTTGTATACCATATTTCAAGATCTATACTTGTATCCAGATATACATGAATCCCTGCCGCCTCATTATTATTGATAATTTTTTTGCCAAGCCGTTTGACAATTGTGTCGGGGCATTGTTTAAGAATTTCGATAGTTGATTTTAAATTCCCAAACATGTTAGACGGCATAATAGGCAATCCGCTTAAATCTATATTCATAGACGTTTTATCGTTTGGATTAAGCACTAGCATTTTGCTTTTGTCATAATCAAATATGGCCTCGATGCCGTTTGGGAGTTCCTGTTTAAATTTTTTGCCGCTTGCGGCACAGGCAACAACAGGGCCTTTTCCTATTGAAATATTGAAAGTTATAGTTCGAACCTCAAGAATGATTTGTGATACTTTTGCCCATGCGGTGCTGCTGCCATCGAATAATATCCCGAATTGATTTAAGGTGACAATAATGCCAAAAAATATTAATGCAGCAGCAGCTAATTTCAGAATTCTATACTTCCGAATTGGAATAGTATTTATTTTTTCAGTTTCTAATTGTTTATTTATTTTTATTTCTATTCTGCTTATAACCGGCTGCATAGAATTCGCGAAATCGCTCAATGCCTCGTCATCATGTTTCAGTTCATTGTAGTATTTGGCGCATCCAGGGCATTGTTTTAAATGATTTGATAATGCACTGTCCTCTTGAGGGTCAATGTGATCATTAATTAATTCAGCAAGTTTTTCTCTTATTTTTTCACAATCTATGTTCATTGTTCGCCCCCTTCGGTGCTTAAAATTTCCCGCAATTTCTGTCTGGCTCTGCTTAAGCGGGTTTGTGCCGTAGCGACTGTAATTTCTAATGTCTCAGCAATCTTTTTTGTGCTTTGCCCGTCAAAATAGAAAAGCATCAGGGGAACCCTGTATTCTTCTGTTAACTGCTCCAGGACTAATTGGAGCCTGGAGTGATCTTCATCATAATTTATTTCTTCTTTTGAATCGTTTGTCGCCATTTGTTTTAGGGCTATATTATTTAATTTTCTTTTTCGCAGTTGATCCAGACAAATATGTTTTGCTATTTGAGTTATCCATGGACCAAATTTATTTTTATCGCGCAGCTGCTTTATATCGCTAAAACCTTTTAAAAAAACCTGCTGAGTGACATCTTCAGCGTCAGCTCTGTTCGAAAGCATGCCAAAACAGATCGCAAATATTCGCGCAGAATAATCCTTCACCAGTTGACTGTAGGCAAACCCGTCTATATTCATTTCTGAAGTAACCGGTTTTTCATTATCACATCTGTCCAATCAAAGCTCCTTTTGAACGTTGCTTTCATAATAAAGGACGAATAAATCATAAAAACCTGACAGCATTTTAAAGAATTTTTTTTTCTCGGAAAGAAGATTTGAATTTTTTAGAAAATATTATTTTTTTATAAAATATCAAAATAATATGACAGCTTTCCTCTTTTTATTGCTCTTTACTTATAGACAGACACAGTGACTTGCTTGAAAAGTTAAACGGCAATGAAAGGGCTAAAAAATGAATATTCTACTGATAAATCCGCCTCATCGGTCGATTGGGAGTCGTTTGCCGGATGAACATTTGCCTCCTTTGGGACTGCTTGCTGTTGGCGGCCCCTTAATTGACAATGCCTTCAATGTAAAATTATTAGATGCCGATTTTGATAACCTGCCGTTTGAGAAAATTGTAAATAAAACTTTGGATTTCAATCCGGATGCGGTTTTATTAGGACATTCCGGTTCGACTTCTGCACAGCCAATAATCAATAAAATCGCCGAAATGATTAAATCGAAAAGCCCAAACATAACTGTTGTTATCGGCGGAGTTTTCCCAACATTTCATTGGAGAGAAATATTGGAAGATAATCCCCAGATTGACTTTGTGGTTTGCGGCGAAGGCGAACAAATTACTTTAGATTTGCTGCATGCGTTAGAGCATAAAGATGATTTAGAAAAAGTAAAAGGAATCGCATTTAGATCGCAAAATATAGTTATAAAAACAGCGTCTGCTGAGCCTATAACAAATATCGATGCTTATAGAGTTGGCTGGGAGTTAATGGCCGGCCGCAATTATACATATTGGGGAAAAAAGAAGGCTGTTGTTATCCAGTTTTCCAGGGGTTGTCCTTATCCCTGCAGTTATTGCGGCCAGAGCAAGTTTTGGAGAACATGGCGCCATAGAAGTCCCCAATTGCTGGCTGATGAAATTGAAATGCTTCATCATCGTTATGGAATTGAAGTCATAAATTTTGCTGACGAAAATCCTTCTGCAGATCAAAAAGTCTGGATAGAATTTTTGCAGGCCTTAATTGCCAAAAAACTTCCGCTCATTTTAATTGGTTCTACAAGAGCCGACAGTATTGTCAGGGATGCTCAATACCTTCATTTGTATAAACAGGCTGGTTTTGAAAGATTCTTGTTAGGTATTGAGAATTATGATGAAGCAATTTTAGACAAGATTAAAAAGAATAGTTCCATAAGCGAAGATAAGCTTGCCATTCAATTATTGAGAAAACATGGCATTCTCTCTATGGCCACTTATGTTGTAGGCTTCGGTGAAGAAAAGACAAAAGATTTTTATCATAGCTTAAAACATCTTCTTGAATACGACCCGGACCAGATTCAGCTGCTATATGTCACGCCCCATAAATGGACCCCATATTTTGAACAGATTAAGGATAAAAATATCATTCAGCTCGACCAGACAAAATGGGACTACAAACATCAGGTAATGGAATTAAAAAATCTCAGACCTTGGATAGTAATACTCTATATGAAATTAATAGAGTTGATATTGCAAACTCGGCCGAAGGCTGTTTTCCGCTGGCTTTTCCAAAAAGATAAGGGACTTCGCAGGGCTATGTTCTGGTATAATAACATTGGAAGAAGAGTATGGTTCTATGAATTGATCCAGTTTTTCTTTCATGATGACATAAGCAAACCGATACCGATTATCGGATTTTGGAAATAAAGATAACCCTGTAAGTTTCAAGTCTTATATAGTAATTTAGTAATTAGGGACAATCACGCATTAAATTAAATTCCTTCGTAGCGCAGCGAAGATCCCAGCGAAAGCTGGGACCCAGACTTCTTGGTTCTTCTGCCGGGTACCCACCTTTTATTCCGCAATTCAAAACTAAACATTAAAAACTAAAAATTCAAAACTCAAAACTCAAAATTATTCTGCCTTCCGTCCTCCGTCCTCCGTTTTCTGTCCTCCGTCATTTGGGGGTCATATAGGGGTCGTTTCGGTACCGTTTCGGGTACGTTAGGGGTATGTTTTGAGTCACCAGTCACGCGCCGCGAGTCATGTTTTACACGTTTCGCGCCTCCCCATAGCCCTTTTTGACCTAAAAACGAGGGTGCGATTCTGAATTTCACAATAAAATATGCTCTTTTTCCGCTAAAAACGAGGTTGCAATTTCTCAAATTTGCTCATTTTTTAGAAGAATTTTTTAATGAAATTAATGTGATCTTAGGTAAAAAAATCTTCGTGTCTTAGTGACTTTGTGGCAAAAAAAATGGCCGGCGTCTCCAACCACTCGCCGGCCGTAACTTTCTCCGAACCTTAAATGTGCTGTCAGCAGATGCCTTAATCCCGGCATCTCTTATTTCAAATTTATAAACAATGTAAATCCGTGTAAATCCGTGCTAATCCGTGGTTTACACCTCAATAGCTTCGAAGACGATGCCGATACCTATTGTCGCGTCCTCGAGCACTTCGCCTCTTTCCACTCTCACAACACGGCCAGACTTAATCCTGGCAAAGCTGCCTTTTCTTTTTGCAAGCGCCATTGTCCTTGGAAAATTCAATTCCACCACATGACCCGCCCTCAGCGGCCTCGTCGCCGGCACTCGCACCAGCACACCGCTGGAGCTTATGTTGGTGCTCCTGCCGTTGAAAAATTTATTCGCTTCCGGCAGCCACACTCTCACCGGCCATGCTACTTGTGTTCTAATATTCTTTCTCTGTTCAACCGTTACTGTCGCTTCACTTGATTCAGTCATGTCTAATCTCCATATTAGAGTAATTTTTGATAATTATCATATCGGCTATGTTAAATTGGGAAGATTAGAGTATTTAGGTAAATTGCGGGTTTTACTTGAAAATTTTTTTCAATCTTTGCTTACGAGAAGTTAGTGGGGACATTATGGGACTTTTCGGCTTAAATTCTTGTAAAAAATATTAAAAATCTTAAATTACTTTTCTTTTTCGCCTTTAGACGGCCTAAATTGCATAAGTATCCCCAGCATAGTTCCTACAAAAAGGATTAGCGGCAAAAACCAGTGATTGCCGTAATAAAGCTCATTTAGATGCTTTGTTGGCGGTTCGATTTGGAAGGTTTCAAAGCGGTAAATTAACGAAAACGCACCAACCATGACCAGGCAAGTGCCTGAAAAGCTTGTAAATAACGTAACGCAGAGTTTAAACATAACAAATGATACCATAAAACCTGCGACAATCCCTATAAGCGCTCCCGCCCAGACATATTCCTGCGGCAGATTAAATGCATGCCATACCCCGGATGCAAGTATGCCGCCTGAAACTGCACCCAAAAGTGCAACTGCCCATCGTATTAATGGTATCGCCAATACAACCAATAAAACGCACCCAACGATCGCACCCGGCAGTGGTCTATCAAATTGGGTTCCAATCCAGAGCCCTAAATGCAGACCGATAAGGCCAAAACCAATGACGGTAAGCGCTTTATAGATGCGTAAACCATACATAAGGATGATAACGCCGAAAGATATTCCAATGACTGCCTGAAGGGGGGTTAGAATTGTGGCTTGCTGCCAAATGAAATCGAGTGCCTGTGTAACATAACGGGTCCCGTATTCTGCGGCATTTTCAAAATGCTGCACATATTCCTTACTTTGAGCCGTTAGAAGCAAAAAGCTCATTTACGCTTCTCCTTTTCGAAATTCATCTTCGCTAAATCAGGCTTAAGATGTTCGCCAGGTTACAGTTTTTTCAACAGCTCCGGCATCGCCTTTTTTAACTTTTGTTCTTTTAGCTTTGGCATCTTTTACCGCGGCAAATCGTGTGCTTATCTTAGGCAGCAGCATAGTCTGGATGACAGAGCCCAATATTGTTGCAGCTCCGAATGCCTCAATATATAATTCGGTTCGGGTTTTCAGGTGACCGAAAACTTCAAATCCTGAATATAGTAAAAATATAATCGTCCCGACAAGCATCATTACTGCCCCGGCCGCCGAATTAAAGACGGCCGAAGTCGATGGCCAGGAAATTACAGCAAACGGAAGCGCAATCATTGCGGCAAGTATTGGCCAATTATAGAAGGGGATATCTACGGCTAATTGCCGCATTATCAATAACAGATTGTTCGATGACTGGTAATATGGCCGAATTAGAAGATAGAAACCTAATGCGGCGGCAAAGGCAGAAGCAACAACCATAAAGAAACTTTCCTGCAGTTTAAGCGCAAGAAGAGCGAATATCCCTATCAGTGCCGCGCCTAAGAGAGGGTTTGCCGCGGTAATCAGTAAAGTGCAGAAAGCTCCGAAAAAAGCCCCTGCTATAGTATACATGATTTTTTTGAAACCAAGTCCTCCGAGCCATAAGAAAAGGCCTAAAGCGCAAAATACAATTCCCACAGCCAAGAGCATATCCGGCTGCAATTGCGTTATACGATATTCAAATGTCCATAATATATTTGTCATAAATTTTCAGCGCCTCGAAAAAGACGTCCTGAGAATGTAGTTTATCCCACCTATTTATCGGCCTAATGGGGGCCTTTAATTAAATTGCAGGCTGAATAAAGTCGCAGGAAAATTTGTGAGGCAATGCGGATGAGAGGAATCGAACCTCCACGAGCGCAATGCCCACAGGCTCCTGAAGCCTGCGCGTCTGCCAGTTCCGCCACATCCGCATGATGTGCCGATAATAATGCTTTTTTGACGGCTCGTCAATAAGCAAAGTTCTATCACGCGATTATTACAGCCCAAACTGCACATTTGTTTTTTTAATTTTTTGGTTACAGAGTTTTACATTCATTTTTCAAAAAAGATGAACTTTGAACATTATCGGTCTTCATTAATCAAAAGAATAAAACCAATCTTGCCAAAAAATACAATTTATGCGAATATCTTTTTTGTGCGCATACTTATAGTATAGAAAATAATTTTTAAGGAGAAAATGAATGAGGAGCACAGCTTTTTTTGCGGTAGTTTTAATTAATTTTATCGGAACATACAACTTAGCTGCTGCACCTGCTGAATCGAATAAACCCGGGATTGGCCTTACGATTTATAACGATAATTTCGCTGTCGTAAGAGATGCCCGCAATATGAAGTTTGAGAAAGGACAAAACTCGGTCCGATTTACAGATGTGGCATCGGCTATAGACCCGACCAGCGTTAAATTTGAATGTTTATCATCACCCGGAGATGTCTCGGTCCTGGAACAGAATTACGAGTATGACCTTGTAAATTCTGAAAGTTTGCTGAAGAGATATATTGATAAAGAGGTCCTTGTGGCCGTAAAGGGCAGCGGGTCAGATTCAGGAAAATCAATTGAGGGGACATTACTGGCAGCAGTGGGACAGGATTTGATTATTAAAGGCGTAAATGGTATTGAAATGATAGGAAGGAGCGCAATTGAGGAGATTAAGCTAAAAGAGCTGCCCCGGGATTTGGTGACAAGGCCGACGCTTGTCTGGCTTGCCAAGGCAGAAAAGGCCGGTGAGCAGCTTTGCGAGGCGGCTTATACGACGGCAGATGTAAGCTGGAAGGCGGATTATACGGCTGTGCTAAACGCTAATGATACCGCTTTGGATTTTTCCGGCTGGGTGACAATTGATAACAGAAGCGGCGCAGGTTACAAGGATGCGGCATTAAAGCTGATAGCGGGAGATGTTAGAAGAATACAGCCGGTTGTTCCACAGGCAAGAAGGGCCAAGGCAATGGATATGATGGCGGCAGAGGCGCCCGCTTTCGAGGAAAAGCCCTTTATGGAATATCACATGTATACGCTTGGCAGAAAGAGCACTATAAACAATAACCAGGTCAAGCAGATTGAGTTTATAGAGCCGGCCCAGGGTGTTGCCGCCAAAAAAATATTTGTATATGATCGCGGCTCCGAATGGTACCCGCAAAGCAGCCAGGGCAAAGGCAAGGTCAATGTAAAGATTGAATTCAAGAACAAAAAAGAAAATAAACTCGGCATAGCTTTGCCAAAGGGGAGAGTACGGGTTTTCAAAAAGGATCCTGCCGATAACAGCCTTCAATTCGCAGGCGAAGATGAGATTGACCATACGCCTAAGGATGAGAAACTTACGCTTTATATAGGCGATGCATTTGATATTGTCGCTGAGCACACGCTGGTTGACAGCAGACATGAAAGACGTATGAACAAAGAGACTCACAAGGTTGAGCTGCGAAATCGCAAGGAGCAGGCTGTAATTGTTTTTATAGATGAGCATATACCCCGATGGGTGAACTGGATGATTGAGCCGACAACACATAAGTTTATAAAAAAAGATGCTCATACAGCGAGGTTTGAGGTTACCATCGAGCCAAATTCAACAGCCACCCTGCAATACACGGTGACGCAAACGTGGTAATCTAATCATTATGTGACAGCGATATCGTGTGAATCTCTGAAATATAAGCTGTCTTATGCTGCGTTTTATTTTGTGAATGAAAAATAGAAAACATTTTTAAACGGAACCTGCTTTATGAGACGAGAGACTAAAAATTTTATTATAGATATTGCAAGCTTTCTTGCTTTGTTGGGATTAACAATATCCGGAATCATAATTGCTTTGCCGCACAAGCATGGCCCTAATGAAGCGAAAATTTTGGGAATAAGCAGAGGAGAATTTGGAGATATTCATCTGTGGGTTGGCATAGCTTTTATCGTGCTGATGCTTGTGCACATTATTCTGCACTGGGACTGGGTTAAGTGTTATATAAAATCAAATTTATATTCTGACAAAGCGGCGGAAAAATGATGTAAAAAAAACGGCCTTATACATATTGTATAAGGCCGTAATGTTTGTTGATGAACAGCTATACGTCAGATATTAAGGTGCAACCTCGTTAACAAGCATTGAATCTTCAACTTCTGCCGGAACAAGCTGTCCATATGTGCCTGTGGTTACTGCTATGTTCGGGAAAATTCCGCAGGCCTCTCTTTCTCTTTTAGCCGGGCGAGAATGGCTGGAATCAATAAAACTGGGTGGAGCCAGCTCTCTTTGATAGATATTGTCATTATCTACGCCGACATTGGCGGTTGATTCGAATTTCACGTGCCCATCATTGTATAACACGTTTTGACCTTCTCTTTGATGAGGATAGGCGTTATACATAAAATCTTTGTCCCTGTATTCATTATTATTGGTGACCCATGCTGTGCACGGCAGGTCGCCTGTAGCACCGCTAGGGAGTAGTCCGCCGGGGGTTGAGCCATCGCCCCTAATATAAGCCTGGGCGTTTCTATCCAGCGCGGGATTTCTGTCCGCGGCAAGAGGACAGCCGGGTTTAGCGTTGACTGATACCGGGTATCCCGCTTCAGCGTTGGCAGCATAGGCCTTTGCAAACGGGAAATGATATGCATAGCTGTTATGCTTACCGGGAGCCGAGCCGAAATCATAAACCTTGGTAATATCTGTCTGTGTCGTGGTGGTGTAGGTGGTTAGTTTGAAAATCTCTGACCTTGAGTCGCCTTTGCAATTGAATTGTTTTGGTGAAACATCCTGATATTTTACAAGCATATAAAACACAGAACCAATTGTTGCCTGTCCGCCGGCGTTGGGAAACGCAAAAGCATTTTGTGGTGTGCCAAAAGTCTCGCCGCCCGAGAAGTTAGGAATCTTGCCACTGACAGCATAAACTACCGGCAACTGCTGATAACCTGGCATTGGATATGTTTCCTGGGCATCGCCTGCATAGAGCAGCAGGGCTTTACCTATACCGGACAGGTTTGAACCACAAACCATACGGTAGGCAATCATCCTGACCCTTGCCAGTGCCGGCATCAGGATGCCCATCAGCAGAGCTATGATGGCAATTACGACCAGCAGCTCGACTAATGTAAAACCTTTCTTTTTCATGTTTTTTCTCCTTACGCTTTTCTGAGATTCGCAATCCGGCCGTCCTAAGCACGTTGGGTTTGGTTTAGACGGATTAATGCAATCTGTTTTCGACCACACACAGTATCGCCCGAGTTCTCAGCGAATCTCAATTAATTTTTCGCTTCGGAACCGGCCGGCAAAACACACAATTAAATCAGATTTTTTCGGACTTGTTGGCTGGTTTTTCAAAAAATCAAGATCGCCGTTGATTTTGAATTTCTAAAGCCAACCACTTCTAAGGCAGGTTATGATATTGGAAGGTAAATTATAATTACGGCTAACATTATATAATAACTACTGCTACTTTTACCTGCCTATACTACAACTTTAGTATAGTGCCGCCCTATACCTTTGTCAATAAGCTTGTCGGCAAAAAGCGCAATTAAGCTTGAAAATTCCTCAAAAATATCATATAAACGCGGTTTTTAAGGGGAAAAAGCCTATGATTAATGACAAAGAGCTTCAAAAAAATGTAAAAAAATACGGGCAAGAGCACCTTCTGGCGTTTTGGAATCGGCTCGATTTGGCCGGTAAAGAGCAGCTTTTAGGTCAGATAAAAACTCTGGATTTAGCCCAATTAGACCGTTGGAAATCAGAATACGTTTTGAACGAAACTCCATTTAAGCTCCCGGCCAATATTGCCCCCGCACCATTTTATAAAAATAAGCCGTCAAACTCAGAGCAAAATAAATTCGATGAGGCAAAAAAATTCGGTGAGAAACTCATCTCGCAAGGCAAGGTCGCGGCCTTTGTAGTAGCAGGCGGTCAGGGAACAAGGTTGGGCTTCGATGGACCGAAGGGAAATTTTCGCATCAGCCCGGTAAGAAATAAAACACTATTTCAAATTTTCGCTGAAATGATTGCTGCCGCAGGCAAAAAATTCGATCAGGTTTGCCCATGGTATATTATGACAAGCCCGCTTAATCACCAGCAGACGGTCGATACTTTTTCTTCTAATAAGTATTGGGGCCTAAATAAAAAAGATGTCGTTTTATTTCAGCAGGGCACACTGCCCAATTTTTCTTTAGACGGCAAGATACTTCTGGCTGATATTGATACTATCGCGACTTCACCTGATGGCCACGGCGGCAGTTTACGCGCACTCTATAATAGCGGCGCTTTGGCTGATATGAAAAAAAGAGGCATCGAATACATCAGCTATTTCCAGGTCGATAATCCTCTGATAAATATTTTTGACCCTCTTTTTATTGGCCTCCATGCCCTTGAAAAAGCACAGATGTCCTCGAAGGCATTAAGTAAAACCGGGCCATTCGAGAAGCTCGGCAATTTCTGCCTGGCGGATGGAAAAATGACGGTAATCGAATACAGCGACATGCCCAACGAGCTTGCTGAAAAGAAAAATCCAGATGGTTCGCTTGTGTTCGGACTGGGAAGTATCGCAATTCATATTATCAGTGTCTCTTTTGTCGAAGAGCTTAATAAACACGGATTTGCGCTGCCCTTGCACAGGGCCGTAAAGAAAATCCCCTATGTCAATGAGCAAGGTAATAAAATTGACCCAAAAGAGCCAAATGGCATTAAGCTCGAAAGTTTTGTCTTTGATGCCCTGCCTTTGACTTCGAAATCGATAATCCTCGAGACGCTCCGAAGCGAAGAATTTGCCCCGACTAAAAACGCATCAGGAGTAGATAGCGCACAAACCGCAAGACAAATGATGATTGACAGGGCGGCCTCTTGGCTCGAATCAGCAGGAATTAAGGTTCCCAGAAAAAATGATGGCTCACCTGATTGTATTATAGAGATCGAACCCGAATTTGCCCTGGCCAGAGAAGATGTTCTTAAAAAAATTAAGGACATACCTTCTATCAAATCGGGCGATAAAGTCTATCTTGCCTGAGAAAATGAAACTGTAGGGTGGAGTGTGCCCACCTTTTTAATATATCTGGTGTGTACAGCACACCCTACTGTCATGCTGAGCGCAGCGAAGCATCTGGGCTTTGAAAGTTGAGATTCTTCGCTTCGCTCAGAATGACAATCAGCAATATTTCTATTTCACCGAGAACGTGTGAATTGTCACGGTCTCGTATTTTTCGCCCGGCCGTAATACTGTCGATGGGAAATTCTGCTTATTTGGTGAATCGGGATAATGCTGAGTCTCCAGGCATAATGCGCCGTATTTATTGTAGGTCTTGCCTTCTTTACCCTTTATAGAGCCATCGAGATAGATACTGCTGTAGAATTGAATTCCCGGCTCAGTCGTTTTTATCTCCATTACTCGGCCGCTTGCCGGCTCATAAACAACGGCCGCGGTCTTCATCTTGCCTTTGCCATTGAGGCAGAAATTATGGTCATATCCGCCGATATCGACCTGTTTTATTCGTGAGCCAATCGCCAGTGGCTTTGTGAAATTAAGCGGCGTATCCTTTACATTTTTCAGCTCGCCTGTAGGTATCAGGCCTTTATCGACAGGCGTGAATTTATCCGCGTTTATCGTCAAATCATGACCGAGGACATCGCCATTACCCTGTCCCGCGAGATTCCAGTAAGAATGATTGGTCAGATTCACAACTGTCGGTTTATCCGTTGTGGCTTCATATTTCATCTCCAGCTTGTTATCCGCTGTTAGTGTATAAGTGACAAAGCATTTGAGAGTGCCGGGGAAACCTTCCTCACCATCTTTGCTCGTGTAGCTAAGCTTCAACTCGGCTTTCTTGCCCTTTGCCTGTGCGTTCTCAATTTTCCAAAGAACTTTATCAAAGCCGACCTTACCGCCATGCAGGATATTCTCTCCTTCATTTTTGGTCAGCTTATATTCTTTGCCATCGAGCGTGAACTTTGCCCCTCCGATACGATTGCCATATCGTCCGATTATGGCCCCGAAATATGGTGTCCCTTTTAGATAGCTATCCAGATTATCGAATCCAAGGACAATATCCCCAGGTTTTCCATTTTTATCCGGCACATCGAATGCAATTATAATTCCGCCGTAAGTTATTATCTTGGCCGTAAGTCCCTTGCCGTTTGTAAGCGTTACGATATCAACCTGCCGGCCGTCCGGCATTTTTCCAAAAGGCTTCACATCAGCACTCATTTTTCCTTGCTCCTTACATTTCATAAGAGGACAACATTTTGTTTGGTAGCAGCCGTTCATATATATTACAGCTGCAATTAATACAATTTGTAATATAAGTTTTCTGCTCATTTTGTTTCTCCTTCTGCCTGATTATTAATTTTCATATTAAAAATGAATATATCCTGCATAAGGATTAATGTCAAAAAATTAATCTACTTACGATTTAGATTGCTTCGCTTTCTCGCAATGACATAGATACGCCCCCTTTTGTCATTGCGAGGAGTCCCTAATGGGCGACG
>CAYSKP010000076.1:0-1988 GCA_964431645.1 uncultured Pirellulales bacterium | reverse complement strand
CCGATTCTTTTTCTGCCGCTGAGGTAATCGCCCGTCAGGGACCTTTTATTATCAATAATATCCTGCAAAGTGCCCTCGGCAATCAATTCGCCGCCATGGGCACCCGCCGCAGGCCCGATATCGATAATGTGGTCAGCGCTTCGCATAATATCTTCATCGTGCTCGACAACAATTACGGTATTGCCGATTCGAACAAGCTTTTGCAGAATGCCTAACAGGCGGTCGTTATCACGTTTGTGAAGACCAATGGTAGGTTCATCGAGGACATAGCAAACGCCGACAAGGCCGCTTCCTACCTGAGTTGCGAGTCTTATTCTTTGGGCTTCACCGCCGGCAAGGGTGCCGCTTCTCCTGTCGAGCGTAAGATACCCAAGGCCGACATCGAACATAAAGCCGAGGCGTGCCTTGATTTCCTTTAATACCTGTTCGGCGATTACGGCTTTTTCTTTTTCGAGCTTAAGTTTGCCGAAAAAGTCCTGGGCCTTTTCGATACTCATTTCACTAAGCTGGCGAATATTTTTACCATCAACTGTAACCGCGATTGCCTCAGGACGCAGCCGTGCCCCTTTGCAGGCGGTGCAGTGCTGCTCGCTGAAATAGCTTAGCAAACGCTCTTTTACATATTCACTTTCAGTTGCCTTCCATCTGCGCATAAGATTGGGGATGACACCTTCGAACCAGATGCCGTATTTGTCCTCATCTTCCTTATTGGTGCCGTTCATCAGTATTCGTTTTATTTCTTCAGGAAGCTGATTGAATGGAAGCGTCTTATCGCAACCTAAGTCCCGGCAGAAGCGATTGACAAGGCGGTTATAAAAGATGTTCATCCGCTTACCGCCCTTACGCCAGGCATCGATTGCGCCATTCTCAAGCGATTTAGTTTTATCCGGCACAATCAATTCGGGGTCAAATTCTAGGATTGTCCCCAGGCCGTCGCAGCTTTTGCATGCGCCATAAGGACTGTTGAAGCTGAATAACCTGGGTGATAATTCTTCAAGCGATGCCTCCGGGTGGTCGGGGCAGGCAAATTTTTCACTGTATATCGTTTCATCCCATTTACTCGTATCGCTTCCCGGTTTTTGGCTCAAGACCAGGATTGCACCATCTGCCATTTTCAAGGCAGTTTCAACAGAATCGGCAAGACGTATTCGAACCGATTCATTTATGACAAGCCGGTCAACTATGGCCGCGATATCATGCTTCTTGTTTTTATCGAGCGGAGGCACACCTTTGATTTCGTAAATATTGCCATCGACACGGACACGGACAAAGCCTTCTCGCTGGATACCGGACAGAATATCTTTATGCTCGCCTTTTTTGCCGCGAATCAACGGTGCGCAAATCTGGACCTTTGTTCCTTTGGGGCTTGCTGTTATCCAATCGACAATCTGGGTGGAATGCTGGCTTGTAATCTCTTTGCCGCAGATTCGACAATGAGGAGTGCCTACGCGGGCAAAAAGAAGCCGAAAATAATCGTAAATTTCAGTTGTAGTCGCAACAGTTGAACGCGGGTTGGCCGATGAGCTTCGCTGCTCGATGGCAATTGTGGGCGGCAGACCAGTTATCTCCCCTACGGCCGGCTTTTGCATCTGCTCCAAAAATTGCCTTGCGTATGAGCTTAGGGATTCAACGTATTTACGCCTGCCTTCGGCGTAAATGGTGTCAAATGCCAGTGAGCTTTTGCCTGAACCTGAGATTCCGGTGATAACAACCATTTTATCACGGGGGATGCTCAGGTTTATATTTTTGAGGTTGTGCTCCGAGGCACCTGTTATTCTGATTTCCTTTTCTTCCTTTCCGTTCATTATCACTATTCCCTGTTAACCGCTGAGCACGCGATTCTGTAAGCCCCCAGGTTTATCCTGTGGGCTTTCGATTCTGTCTCCGCGGTGAAATTATCTATATAAATCTCTTATTCTCTATTACCGAAAATTGATAACTGTTCAAACGGGCTATTGTAGCAAAATTAACCACGAATTAACACGAAT
>CAYSKP010000075.1:0-11601 GCA_964431645.1 uncultured Pirellulales bacterium | reverse complement strand
AGCAGTGCCGCCGAAATTGCCGTCAATTTGAAATGGGGGATGATTATCGAAAAGATTGGGATGCGTAGATTTAATCAATAGCGCTCGCACATTTTCCCAAACCTTGTCACCTTCGCGCAATCTCGCCCAAAAATTTATAATCCATGCCCGGCTCCAGCCTGTATGTCCGCCGCCGTGACTGAGACGGTAATCGATACTCTTGCGGATAGCAGCAATGATTTCGGGGGTTTTCTCATAAGAAAATTGCCTGCCGGGATGAAGCCCGAATAAATGAGACAGGTGGCGATGCCCCGGCTCAACTTCTTTAAATTCGTGCGACCATTCCATCAACCTGCCATCGGAGGCAATCTTCGGCATTGCAAGTTTACTGAGGGAATCTTTTATATCTTTGGTGATTGGATCTTCTATTTTGAGTATCGAAGCAGCTTCAAGATAATTTGTAAAAGTGTCCCAGACAATTTCCTGGCTCATCGAAGCGCCCATATCCAGAGCAGCTTGTTTGCCATTGGGGTCAAAAAATTTATTTTCAGGCGAAGTGGAGGGGCCTGCGACTAATTTTCCCGTATTAGGGTCAGGCACAAGATAATCGAGAAAAAACAACGATGCCTCTTTCAATATCGGATAAGTACGTTTTTCGAGAAATTCTTTATCGCCTGTAAATCTGTAATGCTCCATAAAATGCTGCGTGCACCATGCACCGCCCATCGGCCACATCCCCCAAACAGGTTCACCGATAGGGACAGTCCACAGCCATACATCTGTTGTATGGTGAACTGTAAATCCGCGGCAGTGATAAATTTCTTTTGCGGTTTTCTGTCCCGAGCCAACAAGAGCTTGCGTAAAATCAAAAAAAGGATCGTGGCATTCAGATAAGTTGCAGATTTCCGCAGGCCAGTAATTCATCTGTATATTTATATTTGTATGATAATCGGCGTTCCAGGGAGCGGATATATCTTTATTCCATATCCCCTGTAAATTGGCCGGCAAGTCACCCGGGCGAGAAGAACAAATCAGAAGATAGCGTCCATACTGAAAATAAAGCGCAGCTAAATCATTGTCGACAGCTCCTTTTTTAACATCTTCAAGGCGCTGGTTCGTAGGTATATTTCTTTTTTCGAAACCTGCGAAATCAATAGTTACACGCCTAAAGAGCCTTTGGTGCTCTGTAAGATGTTCTGTATAAATTTTCCGGTAAGTTTTTTTAGACGCGTTCTCAAGCTTTTTTTTACATGTTTGCTTTGGATAATCCGGAGCAAGTGAATTGAAAGGATTAGCCCTGTTATAATCAGTCGCGGCGGCTAAATAAATTGTCACCGAATCAGCCATTTCAACATTCAATGTTTTCTGGGTGACCGTAATTTGCCCGCCATCGGTTTGGGCCAAAAGACGTGCACAGTATTTGACGCCCGGATTTCGGCCATATTGAGTAACCTGTCCGGACATCTCAATTACATTGTTTGCCTCTGTAGAAAGATTGAAATCGGCGGGACGAGTCATCTTAATTTCAAAAGAAATGGATTTTGGCTTATCAGCAGATAACTTAATCACAAGGACCTGGTCTATCGGACTGCTGAAAACTTCTCTTTTGAAAATTACATCTCCTGCCCTGAAGGTTGTTACTGCAGTCGCGGTATCGAGATTTAAACTCCGGCGATAATCTGAAACTTCACCCTGCGGTAAAGTAAATATCAGATTGATATCACCAAGAGTTTGGTAACTCCGGCCGGACTCACCGGCTAATACCTTCTTTTTTATAACGCCGTCTGCTTTTAAATAATCACCCTCAAAAATAAATTTTCTTGCCTCGCCTATTCCATCATAAGCTCCCTGGCGAACCTGCGGAACAGGAGGGCCTGCCCAGACGGAATCCTCATTGATTTGAATTCTTTCCTGTTGTGTCCCGCCGAACACCATTGCGCCAAGCCGGCCATTACCCACAGGCAAGGCCTCCTCCCATTTTTCGGCAGGCTTATTATACCAAAGGGTCAATCCATTGCTGAGGTCGGGCATTTCCACCGCCTGACTTTCGGCACATAAGAAAAGAAAAATAAATGCGCACCATTTTAGAAAAATATTAATCTTTCCCATTTAAGGCTCCAGTCGTTTGGTATGCACCTTTTTTTTGTGATTTTATTTATTTGCCCTTTTTTTGCTGACGAAGTATTTGCTCGAGCCCCTGCTGAATGCCTGTCTCAATCAAAGTTTTGCCTATATCAAGTTTTGGATGGCTCGGCGTGCCTGTTATCGCCGCCGCAATTCCCGCCGCCTTTACATTGCAGGTTTCTATATTCTTGTTCGGGTCTATAGGAATCTTTCCCGTAAAATTAATAGGCATTCCTCCGGCATCTAATTCCATATTCGTATACTGCAAATAGCCATCTCGAACTGTAAAAGCGGTGGGCTTAACCTGCATTACACTGCCTGAGGCACGGGTTGCTGTTAATAACGCACCGAGTATGCTGGTTGGCGGCATTCGAACATCCGAAAGTGAAATCGTTCCAGCTATGTTGTAATCTTTATCTGTTCCCCCAACCACAGGCACGGCAAATTCGTTGCAATCAAGATTTGCTATTCCGCTTATACTTGATGTTCCGCTGAATATCGGATTAAGTATAAACAGCATTTTGTTCGCGATATCAACATTAAGCTGCACGTTTTTTATTATCTGCATTGGTCCCGGCGTCCTGAAAATTGCCGGTTTTTTCCTTAAATCGGCCGAGCCTCCGAAATTAAATTCACCATTGTTTACTGTTGTCTTAAATGGAGGTATTGTTAAATACCCCTTTTCTGCTTTTATATCTACGTTTGTTGCTCCGAGATTCAGGCCTTTATAAGATGCCTTATCGAAACCGACTTTTGCCTGGGCATTGAGATTGGCCAGCATCTGGTTTGTGTCATTTGTCGGATAATTACTGCTGAAATTTATCGTGTCCTGGCGTTTGCCTTCTATTTTGAGTTCCGGCAAAAAGGGCGACAGCAATCCAATGATTGCCTTCCAGTCATAATCGAGTTTTGCGTTTCCCTGTATTGAACTGTTGTTTCCTTCAATATTCTGCCTCAAGTTTCCCTTTATTTTTATTTCAGGGCTTGTAATTTCAGCATTGTTTACCAGCAAGGCCTTTGTCGTCGGATTTACCTCGGCATCGATGATGATGTTGATGGGATTTTGCCTGAATGCCTCTTTATTAGGAGCTTTCACCAGCAGGTTTGTAATTTTTGTAGAAGTTGTATTAATCGAGTAATTTCCATTTCTAAATCCCAGTGTTGCTTCTGAATTTACAATGCCCCCCAATTGAACGTCCTTGGAAATAGTCTTTGTCATTACAAGATACGGCTTTACCTTGGCCAGGTCCATATCTTTGATGGAAGCATTAAGCGAAATTCCCTCTTTGACACCCTTCTTGAGCGGTATTTTAGTCTCAGTAACGCTGAAATTTCCTACACTGGTATTCGCATTAAAATATTTTACAAGCAGAACGTTTGTTTTCTTGTCTATGGCCGCTAATGCATCAATTGTATCATTTGGTTCATTGATAAGCACATCAGGAGCGGGATTTGCCTTTAAATTATTTATAGTGGACTGGCATTTGAAAATAGCGGTATTTTCGTTATTTGTAATATGAGCAGTGGCGTTAACCTGCCCTGATATCTTGTATTTGTCAAGTTCGAAAAATTGGCCGATTTCACTTGAAAACCTGGCAAGGTCTATCTGCGCGTTGCTTTCGAATTCCGAAATGTCACCCGAGCCGTTTATATTTGCGAATGAAGAAGTAATATCAATATTTTCATATCTTATCTTATTATTTTGGCCTGATATCTTTGCGTTTGCTTTTACAGGCTGTGTGATAGATACAGGTTTTCCACTAACATTTCCGGCAAGGCCGTCTATGGTCATATGGCCTTCAAGCATTTTTACGCCGGTTTCGGTAATCGTCCGCACATCACCGGTCAATTTGCCGCTTGTAACTTTTATATTCGGGTCTAATCCGAGCGTATTGGGAAGCATCGCGGCAATTGCGGGCAGGTCACCGTTGAGATTGCCTTTTATTTCGGATTTGGAATCGGGTTTCATGAAATCCGTAAACGCGTCTTTAGAAGCGGGAACCGCGCCGGTTGCGTCGGCCTTCAGCCAGTCGGTTGAAACTATCAATTGTTGAATGTTTATTAATTTGCCCGTCTGGTTTATCTTCGATTGCACATCCAGTGCCGAGGTTTTTATTTTGTCCCCGCTTAGACCGGGGCCGCTGTATTCGACATTCCGGCCGTTTATATTGCCCGTGAGGTTCTCAATGATTCCGTTATTTAATTTTCCCTTTATATCCGCGGATAAAGTCCCGTTTGCATTTACATCAACACCGGCAATCGCCAGAATCGATTCCAGTGAGGCAAGCCCAAGATTATTAACTTCAATCGAGACATCACCGCTTGTTTTGTCGAAGTCCCAGTTTTTATCTGTTTTATACTGACCATTGGCGTTCAAGGCTGAAACAGTCCCATCCCCGGAGATATTCGAGTTAATATCAAATTTTGTGTTTCGGCCGGAATCCTGCAAATCGATTTTGCTGTTGATTTTTGTAATTTCAACAGACGTCCGATTGTCCCTGATTTTCACATCACCATCTTTTACCGTCAGGTCTAATTCTTTGAGTTGAATATTAGAAGGTTCTTCTTTCTCTTTGTCAGATGGTTTTCCCGCCCTGGTTTGCTCCTCCTTCATTTTATTTGCATCTATTTCCACCCTCGGCTGGTCGATAACTGTTTGCTCTAAAACAATATTTCCCCCCAATAAAGCGGCGTACGCAGGCTTTGTGGAAATGTCTTTTACAGCAACAGCCACCCCCTTTTCAGTACTTTTAAAGGTCATATCAGTGACATTTATTCCCTTGAACCAGCTCATTGAAAGTTTCGAAAAATTGATATCGCCCGCACCGGCAGCATTGGCCTTTGAAAGAATGAATCTTTTGCCGCTTTCACTGGAGATAAAGGCAGGGACAATAAAGACAACCAAAATAATAATCACTAAAATCAAGGCAATTACAATGCCTGCAGTAATCTTGAGAATCCTTTTGCCTTTATTCGGCTTTTGAACCGGATTGTTTCTGTCTGAAGTTTCCATGATAATCCCCTTTTTATATTTTAAGAGTTGATAAAGGGCCAAATTTTCTCCGAATCTCGCATTTGGCCTCACTGCTAATAATTTTTAACTCTGCATTATCTCGTCGGACTTATGCTTGACAACCTGGTCAACCTTATCGGTATACTGCTTGGTCATATCATCAAGCTGCTTTTTGCCTTTTTCCATATCATCTTCTGTTATTTTCTTTTCTTTTTCTTCTTTTTCAAGGGTTTTTATCTCATCTCTCCTGACATTTCGAATGCTTACTTTGGCCTGTTCGCCCAGCCCTTTTACCTGGTGGGCCAATTGCGTTCTGCGCTCTTGTGTCAGCGCGGGGACATTGAGGCGAATAACTTTGCCGTCAACCATAGGCGTAAGGCCCACTTCGCTGGCCAAAATGCCCTTATCGATATCTTTGATTGAGCCTGGGTCGAAGGGCTTGATTAAAATCATATCGGATTGAGGTGTCGATAAAGCGGCAAGCGCCTTTAGCGGCGTGGGATTGCCATAGTATTCAACACGGATGTTTTCAACAAGCCCCGTAGATGCCCTGCCTGTGCGAATACCCTTGAATTCATCATGCAGAACATCCACAGCTTTCTTCATTTTGTTTTCGCTGTTTGTCATTATATCCTTGACTGGCATATTTTCTCATCCTTTAAGAAATAATGGTTCCAACGGGTTCACCATTAATTGCTTTTGTCAGATTTCCTTTTTCAAATATATTGAGCACGATGACAGGAATTTTGTTGTCCCTGCAAAGACTGATGGCTGAAAGGTCCATAACACGCAGATTCCTTTCAAACACTTCCTGATAAGTCAATTTATCAAAAAACTTCGCATCCGGATTTTTAACAGGGTCATCGCTGTAAACGCCTTCAACCTTTGTTGCTTTAATCAGTAAGTCCGCCTCGAGCTCCGCGGCGCGAAGTGCCGCGCAGGTATCAGTTGTAAAGAACGGATTACCTGTCCCTCCGGCCAGTATCACGATTCTGCCCTGTTCGAAATGACGCAATGCCCTTCGCCTGATAAACCGCTCGCACATCGCCTCAACTTCTATGGCGCTTAGAACGCGGGTTGGTGTCCCCATTTTCTCGATTGTTTCCTGCAGGGCGCAGGCATTGATGATTGTCGTGAGCATCCCCATGTAGTCGGCGGTATTGCGGGGGATGGAAGTCTGTTCGGAGAATTTTTCTCCCCTGATGAAATTTCCGGCCCCCACTACGACAGCCACCTGGGGACCAAGCTTGTTAATTTCTGTAATTCTGGATGCTATCGAGTCGAGCTGGCCGCCATCGATGCCGAAGCCTCCCTGCTGGCAAAAACTCTCTCCTGATAACTTAAGCAGCACTCTTTTGTATTTGCTTGCTGGCATTTTCGTTGGCCGCATCCTTCCGGGTCGGCGAAAATTATTGCGGCAAAACGCTTAACCCACATCAAATCTAACAAATCTCTTAAGCGTTGCCTTGCCGCCTGCCGACTTCGCGGCTTCTTCCAAAACCTGTGCTACCGTTTTTGTGTCGTCCTTGACAAATTTCTGGTCAAGAAGGCAATTTTCCTCAAAAAACTTGTTCATCTTGCCTTCTACAATCTTATCAACAATATTTGCCGGCTTATCCTTTACCTGCTCGGCATAAATACTTTTTTCCTGCTCAATAATCTTGGGGTCTATCCCTGATTTATCCAAAGCAAGCGGCTTTGTAGCGGTTATGTGCATCGCTATATCTGCACCGATTCGCTTCAACTCATCAGAGGATGCGACCTTCTCGTCCGAGGCAGCTATTTCGAGCATAGTCCCGACTTTTTTATTAAAATGTACATAAATAGAAATAAGACCCGCTGTCTCGAGATGAAATTTAGCAAAGTCGCCAACTTCTGTTTTTTCACCTGTTTTACTTACAAGTTCTGTAATAAGGTCACTGTATTTTTTGCCGTCAATTGCTGTTTCGAGGATATTTTTAGCTCCTTCACTTGCCTGGCTTGCCATCCCGTATTCCGCCAATTTATCAGCGGCGGCTTTGAAATCTTCACTGTTTGCCACAAAATCAGTTTCACAGCACAGTGACGCAAGGACGGCCGCTTTGCGGTCATCGCTTATTTTGCTTACTACCAAACCTTGTGTAGTTTCACGCTCAGCGCGTTTGGCCAAAGTCGCAAGTCCTTTTTTTCGCAATATTGCCATTGCTTCATCGAGGTTGCCGTTGGTTTCCTCGAGTGCCTTTTTGCAGTCCATCATACCTTGACCGCTCATCTTGCGAAGTTTAACTACCAGTGCTGTAGGGATATCCGCCATTTTCAAAAACTCCTGTTAAATAGGATATTGTATTATGGATTCTGCTCGCCCGCCTCGGGGGCTTCCTCGGTTTGCTCGGGTGCCTGTTCAGGCTCCTGCTTATCGCTGGCACGTGCCAGGACAGTTCTTTTAGACCTTATATGTCTGGGTTTTGTGGCGACATCCTTGCGGATTGTATCCATTGTTTTACCGTGTGCCACGGCATCGGCAAGCTCGTTTAAAAGCAGGTTTATCGCCCTTATCGAATCATCGTTAGCAGGAATAACTACATCAACGGTATCGGGGTCACTATCTGTATCTATTATTCCGATAGTCGTGATACCGAGTTTCCTTGCCTCGCGCAACGCCAGGTATTCCTTTTTGCCGTCGACCACAATAACTACACCGGGCAGCCTGCTCATCCTGCGAATACCGTCCATATTACCTTTAATTTTCCGCAGTTCGCGTTTCAGCCTCGATGCCTGTTTCTTGCTTTGCGATTCGAGCGTTCCTGCCTCCTGCATTCCTTCGAGGTCTTCCAGCCGCTGGACACGCGACCTGATAGTTCTGAAATTTGTCAAAGTCCCGCCAAGCCATCGGTCCGAAACGAAATGCATACCGCACTTTTCAGCGGCCGCCTCTACTGCCTTTTGCGCCTGACGCTTGGTGCCTACGAATACGACATCCTTGCCGGATGCCACAACATCGACCAGCAGTTTCTTGGCTATCACAAGGCCCGCGAGGGTCTTGCGAACATCGATGATGTGAATCTGTCCGCGTTTGCCAAAAATAAAAGGCCCCATCTTGGGGTTCCATCTGTTTGCGCTGTGCCCGAAATGGACGCCTGCACTGATCAATTCTTTTGCCAACTCTTTAGCCACAAATGCCTCCAAAAACCGTTATTTAAAAAGAATATATCCGGCCTCATTGACCGAAAACCAAACCTAAGACTTTAATTTAAACCAAATATTATGTCAAGCTCTTTTAAAGATTACTCTTATATACCTGTCTTTGTCAGCTTAGTAAAGCAAAAATATGGGTTTTTAAGCTTAAAATGCAGACTTTAAAAACAGGCCAAATTGGTTTTTCATAATTAGATAGATTTTCTTACGGCCGAGGCCGGCCCAAAAGCCAAAAAATTCCTGAAAAAAGTTGTTGAATCGGCAATTATATTGAGTTATTTTGTCACTGTGTAAAAGGACGCTTTTTCAACAATCCTCGCAAAAGCGTCTTATGTGTAAACAGCGGGGAGCCGGCGGTATGGAGTTAAAAGGAGAAACACGTGGCTACAGGTAAAGTAAAATGGTTCAACGAGAAAAAAGGGTTTGGTTTTATCGTCCCGGATGACGGCACTGAGGATGTATTTGTGCATCACTCAAAGATTGTTGCCAAAGGATTCAGGACGCTAAAAGAAGGGCAGGCAGTTGAGTATAATCTCGCTCAGGGCAAGAAAGGCCCCGAAGCGACAGACGTCACACCTTCCTAAAGGTTTGCGGTCGAGAAAAAACCTGTGGTCCCGCCTCCAAAAAAAGCGGGACCTTTTTATATAAATAAAATAGTATACATCAAATTTCTCTAAATACCGCTCTGCACGAATAAAAGAGAACACTCGAAATAAATTAACATTTATCATTTTAAATAGATATGCCTCCGCTGCAATTCACCAAACTTGTAAAACTATGATTTCTTTTTTTTCATCTCGTTTCCTGCCGCGAATTGCTTAGGTTGATTTTGACAGAGAAAAGGGGTATATTTGGTGTGTTTAACTATGGATAACAGAATCTGATTTTAATATAGGAGTTAATTATGCCCGGCAAGCGTTACGGTTACTTCGATAATAAGGCAAAAGAATATTGTATAACAAGGCCCGATACTCCCATACCTTGGATAAATTATCTGGGCTGCCAGGATTACCTGGGCCTAATTTCCAATACCGCGGGCGGCTACAGTTTTTACCGTGATGCATGCCTTCGGCGCCTTCTTCGCTATCATTATAATGCCATCCCCAAAGACAATCCCGGCAGATATATATATGTATGCGATGGCAAAAAAACATGGAACCCAAGTTTCAAACCAGTAAAGACCAAACTCGATGATTACAAATGCCGCCATGGCCTTGGCTATAGTGTTATCGAAGGTGCGCTGGATGGGCTTAGAGTTTCAACGACTTATTTTGTCCCAATCGATATAAATGCGGAAATCTGGTCGCTTACGATAAAAAACGAAGGCCGCAAGTCAAAAGACGTAGACCTGTTCAGCTATGCCGAATTTTGCCTCTACAACGCAGTTGATGACTCCACAAATTTTCAGCGTAACTGGAACATCGCGGAAATGGAAATCGAAGGAAGCGCAATTTTTCATAAGACCGAATACCGCGAACGCAGAAATCATTATGTTGGTTTCTGGTGTTCTGAAAAAATTGCTGGCTTTGATACAATGCGCGATGTATTCCTTGGCAAGCTCAATGATTACGGCTCTCCAGATGTCATAAAAAACAGAAAAGCAGCTAATAGCGTCGCTCATAGCTGGCAGCCGGTTGGCTCTCATCAGGTAAAGTTATCCTTGAAGCCCGGCCAAACCAAACGTCTGCATTTTGTCTTAGGTTACATTGAAAATCCCCAGGATGAAAAATTTGTTTCACCGGGAGTTATTAACAAAAAAAGATTCTATGATATGATTGCCGGCTTAAAAACATCAGCTCAAATTGATAAAGAATTTAAGAAACTTAAAAAATTCTGGGCAGATGCCCTTTCCAATTATCAGGTCACAATAGATAACGAGCATGTCGACAGAATGGTAAATATCTGGAACCAGTATCAATGCATGGTGACATTTAATCTATCACGTTCAGCAAGCTCATTCGAGACCGGGATGAGCAGGGGCCTGGGCTTCCGCGATTCCAACCAGGATATACTTGGCTTTGTCCATATCGTCCCCCAACGCGCAAAGCAGAGGATAATTGATTTGGCCTCAACTCAAAATCACGATGGCTCATGCTATCACCAGTATCAGCCTCTGACTAAGAAGGGTAACGATGCGGTGGGCACTGGCTTTAGCGATGACCCGCTTTGGCTGATTGTCTCAACATCTGCTTATATAAAGGAAACCGGCGACTGGACGATTCTCGATGCACCCGCCGGCTATCAGGATGTCCCCGGCAGCGACAAAAATACGACACTGATGGACCATCTGCATCTTTCTATGAAGCACGTTTTGGAGCTTCGCGGCTCGCATGGTCTGCCTCTTATCCAGCATGCAGACTGGAACGATTGTCTAAATCTTAATTGCTTTAGCAAAAACCCGGGTGAAAGTTTCCAGATATCCGGAGATATAGAAGGCGGAAAGGCCGAATCGGTAATGGTCGCGCAGTTATTTATTTATTCGGCTAAAGAACTGAATGCCATATTGGAACATCTCGGCCAAAAAGACAAGGTCAAAGAATACACCAGGCAGGCAGATGAAATGCGAAGCGCTATACTTAAAAATGGCTGGGACGGCAAATGGTTCATCCGTGCCTACGACCATTTTGAAAAACCGATTGGTTCGAAAGTTTGCGATGAGGGAAAGATTTTCATTGAGACACAGGGCTGGGGCGTTATGGCCGAAATCGGAATCGAAGATGGCAAGGCAATCGCCGCACTCGACAGCGCATGGCAGTATCTCGGCGATACAAACGGTATGGTCCTCAATCAGCCGGCATACACTTATTATAGAGACCATTTAGGCGAGATTACATCTTATCCGCCCGGCTATAAAGAAAACGCAAGCATATTCTGTCACAACAATACCTGGGTGGTTATCGGCGAAACAATTGTCGGCCGGGGTGACAAGGCATGGGACCTTTACACGCGAATCTGCCCAAGCACAAAAGAAGATAAGGCAGATACCTATAAATGTGAGCCGTACTGCTTCGCTCAAACAATATCAGGCCACGATAGTCCCCTGCCCGGCGAGGCCAAAAATTCATGGCTTACAGGCACCGCCTCATGGAGCTTTACCGCACTGGCTCAATATATTCTCGGCATCAGGCCCGAGCATGATGGGCTGCGTGTTGACCCCTGCATTCCGCCGGATTGGAAAAAATTCACTATTACCAGAAAATTCAGGGGCGCAACATACAACATAAAGGTATCGAATCCTGATGGCGTAATGAAGGGTGTAAAGAAAATGCTGGTAAACGGCAAGCAAACCCCGGGTAATATTGTGCCGATAT